>JBJXGO010000060.1:0-66704 GCA_046160345.1 Saprospiraceae bacterium | reverse complement strand
AAAAGCATAGCCGAGGCGATGGTGTAATTTTGCCCAAGAGTCCCACTCTATACTATCTCGAGGCGAGCGAAATGTATCAAGCGGAATCTCCAGCATATGAATTCCTCTTTCAACCTCTTTTCGATAGTAAAACAACTCCATTCCTGCATTGGAGTAAATATTTATCCAATTCAGCAGGTCGTCTTTACCTTTGAAATAATCAGCGTAAAATTGGATGGTGTCGAGAGCGTCAGGATTCGGCTTTTTGGCAAACTGGACAGCTTTAATCGAATCTACTTGCCCAAGAATGCTTGAATGGCAACAAAGAAGAAAAATGCTTGCTAGTACGGCAGTAAGCATTTTAGGCTGCTTTCCCATATACCTGAGATTCAAAGAGATATTCGACATAATCGGGTATGGGTAAATTAGGTTGCGATTATTCCTTAACTCCGTCGTTTTCGGCGAAACCAAAAAACAACACCCGTTATAGCTGCCACCACCAATACCGTTGCAAGGGCTGCAATAACTCCTGGATTGAAAACACTGGGACAAGATTCGCATACTGTCTCAGGACAATCAGCTGACAAAGATCCATATTTGGGAAATAGTTCATTTCTAACCTCCAATGACTGTAAATTAGGGCAAAGCGTTATGCTCGCTTCTAGAATCTGATGATCGTGAAGATATTTCAATATACCACCTGCAATCCCTGCTTTAAGTTTTAGTATTACGTTAATAGAGGCTGTATCCCCAGGCTCAAGGTTCTTATAAATTACAATAGAATGATCACTACAAGTATAACTTGCTTTTCCCTGCCACCACGCTTGAATCCAGCAAGAAACAATTGAAACTTCATTTCCCAAAGGGCATTCCAGGGTGTTTCCGTCCAAGCCGCACCACTCAAAATTTGAGTCTAACACATTGAACCTTACTTCTGAGGATGTCGCATCTCCAGTGGCATTTGGATGGTTAGCAAATTGCAGGCGTAAGTAAACAAATGTGTCAGAAACACTATTTACACAGACCTTGGTTATCTCTATGTGATTGGGGTCAGTAGGCTCGCCACTCCTGAGGTATATATCGTCATAACCAACAATTTTTCGATCGTAAAGTGTGCCTTCCTGCGGATTGTAAGCAATGAAGTCGCTAAATAATACATCTAGTTCAGATAAATCTGTTAGACTATTACCACAATTGTTTAAATCTGTTGAGGTGAGCACCGCAAGCGCATAAGACCATTCATTCGTGCCAAGCTCGTGTTGACTAATGCCATCGTTGAAGCTAGGAGTGAGATATCTTACAAAATCGAAAAAACGGAATTCACTTGCCTCTCCAATAGCTGAGCGTACTCCAGAAACATAATCTGATGAAAATTCAATATAGTCATGTCTAGCAAACGAACTAGGAGAAGTGAAATTAGGATGAATACTAACATTGTCTATTGTAATATTATCATAATAATTGGGAAGTCTCCAATTGTCTATTCCTTCAGTAATCTGATCATATGATAAGTGGCTCGATTCAATAAATTCGCTTGAATGGTTGCCATTTCTCTTTTGCCCATAAAAAACATGCACTCTACCCCCATTAGATCCACATGGTTTGTAAGAAATAATGAAAGCGCTTTGATTATGCCCTCGAACCGACTCCAGATATCCATGGCTATGGGCCAAATAGATAGAATCACCAAAGGGGATCGTAGGAGGCATAAGTGCTCCACCGTTCAAACCATTACTATTAAACGAAATGGCATTGTTCAAAACCATTGAAGAAGTAACTGGAGGCGGTGGCGGCAGTAGAGGCGGCGGCGGAGGAGGATCTCCTTTTCTTGCAATTATAAATGAAACTGGATTATAGGTGATATTGCCAGATACCCCTGGAGGATAGTAATTAACTGGCGGGTAAATGTAAGGAAATGATGTATCTACCGGAATTCCATTATCTGTTCCCCGTAGCCCCGTAGGAATTAAAAATCCAGTGGTTTCGTCAGGCGAATCAGTATGGGGATAGTTTTCCCAGCAAAATTTTTCTACCGTTTCACCTGAAAAATTTGTCTTCGTACGCTCCATTCTAGGGCTGTAATCTCCATTTCCAAAAATAGTGAATATCCAATAAAAAGGTTCAACCGTGGGTTCAAAATTCGGAGGGGCGATTGGGGGAGAAAACGGAACAGCAAGTTCCCAGGGTAATCCTCCGATTTGGAAATCCACTGCACCTGTGGGAGGATGAGTGGGTGTAACATTAAGTGTTTGCCCGGATGTTGTCCCGGCCATCATTATTCCAACCCCCACCCAAAGGGTTCTCCAAGAAAAAAAGAAGGGAAAAGCATGGCCAGCCACAGGCCGACAAAAGGAAAATTTTTTCATAGTCAGTCGTTTTGCCTTAATGCCACGAGCGAGCAAAATCTTAACGACACGCTTGATTTTTTTCGTTCGGGGCGAAAATTTCTTGAAAATTCATGCTGTTTTTTGCCTCCAAAGGAGCTGCCGTAGCATGCTTCAAGGCCGAAAAATAACAATATTTTATAAACTGTCAAAAAAAACGAACTTTTTTTTAATGTTTTTTGGGAAAGGGGAATAAAGGTGAAAGAAAGTTGTGCTGATTAGGGTTTGAATATTGCTCCATAGAAGACAAATGCAGCAAATTCAATCTTTAATTCGGCTAAAGGGAGCCAAAAGTATTCTACTTCTGGAACGCTAACTTTTGAGGTTAAGCTAAACTTATTTTCAACACTTTAAATTCTGCATTATGACTTTTTCAAATCAAAATCTTGACCTTGACCTTTTACCCGGTGGGACCCAAGTGGCTGTTCGGGTAAGCTACACTGTTACCTTTTCGCCTGATGAACGGCAATTAGTTGCCCTCGGCACACGATTCAGAGAAGACATCGCTGTACTTGAGAACGACTTCGGTGAAATAATCGTACCACCAGGTGGCTCTGCCCCGGCACCTGATGTGCTTGCTAATTTCGGTGCTCGAATTATTGGAGTTACAGCCGGAAATAGTAATCAAGTTATCAACCGCCCTACCCGAACAATCATTGTGCCTCGGAGCGCTCTAAACGAGGACCCTCCAGGACTGGATCCCGATGAAATTCGCTGTAGGATAACGATTCGCCCAATTGATTTTCCGCTTCCAGGCACGAGTTTCACAGATACCGAAACGTTACCTTAATTATACCGAAACTGCTAAGTATCGCCGGTGGGGAATCCAGTCCCCATCGGCGTTTTAATTGCTGGCAAAACAGCACCAATTTATCAATTGCTGAAAAAAAGTTTGCATTTGCTTTAAGGTTTTTCCCCCAAGCGGAATAGATAGTCAAAATGTTATGCAAATGAGGGTTTGGATACTGTTGCAGATAAGGCCAACGCAGCAGGTTCAATCTTAAATTGGCACCACCGACCAAAAACCGAAACCAAGGATGGGCGTGCATCGGCCTTTGTGCGTGTTTCTGAGGCTAGGAAATTCTTTCACTTCTTAAAATTCATTACCAATGACCACACAGAAATTTAAACTGCCGTACGTGCTGTTGATGGCGTTTTTCATGCTGTCACTGGCACAGTGCAGCAAGGACAATCAAGATACACCATGCCCAAACACCACATGCAACAACGGCGGTACGGTCACCGCAAACTGTGAGTGCGAGTGTCCGTGTTGGTATTCAGGCTCTACCTGTGACAACGAAAAAACGCCCACGAGGATCGATATTGACAAAATCGTCATTACCAAGTTCCCGCCAACGAATGGTGGTGCACCCTGGGATCCTCCAGGGCCAAACACCTGGGCTGATTTGGTGGTTATCGTATACAAAGAGTGCAGCCCTGGCCCTTGGTGCGATATATTCACATCCAGTGAGAAGGTCAATTGCGATCCTGGCCAATCCCACACTTTTCAGCTTCCTGCGACCAGTTTGTCCAAGCCCCTTGAAAAATACCGGGTCAGTCTATACGACGATGACCTCGGAGGGATAACCTTATTTATAGGTGGGGTAACATTTACCCCCTATAAAGTGGGTGAAAAGTTCCCTAACCCCATCAAGGTAAGCAGCGGTAGTGTTGACTTCGAATTGTATGTGAAGTACTACTTCGATCCAGGCTGTGTGAAAACGCAATAAAGAAATTTCTCCCAGATTCACTTCTTAAACAGGCAAAAAATGTCCGTACGAGTGCGGATAACTGTACCTGTGTCCCGAAAAAAACGACCTGTTTTCAGGCCGTTTTTTCGGGGCGACTAAAAATCATTTCTTTTCACTTTTAAAAATGTCCACGACATGAAAACGATTAAATTCGCAACCGTTGCAAACAATTTTGCAAAAACTTTGAAAATCAAGACATTCCTCACGCTGCTCCTGGTGTTTTTCATCGGGCAGATAGCCTTTGCGCAAAACTGGCTACTAAATGGAAATGCAGGAACAAATCCTGCAATCAATTTCCTTGGCACAACCGATGCCGTAGGCCTGCAGCTGCGCACCAACAACCTGCCCAGGTTAACCATCACTTCTGCGGGTAACGTCGGTATCGGCACAACGACCCCAACGTACCCCTTTCACGTATATACCACCACCAATAGCCGGCCGGCTAACTTCCAGAACCTTTTTAATTCTGCGGGACAGACCTATGGTATTTACGTCTCAAACACCAATGCTGGCGCAGGCAATGCCACCGGGGGCCATTTTCTTGCTGCAGGCTCTACTGGCACGAACCGAGCAGTCTACGCATCTGCCTCTGGCACTGCTACCAACTACGGGGTGAACGCGAACGCTGTTTCTTCGGCCGGGCAAACAGCTATCGGCTTGTATGCTACTGTTTCCGGTCTCGGCACCAACCTCGCCGCACGTTTCGATGGCAATGTGTTCGCCAACGGAAATGTGGGGATACTCCAAAACAACCCTGCGTTTCCGCTCCATTTTTCGGCTGCTACAGGCAATAAAATCTGTCTGTATCAAAGCGGTACCAACCAATATGGAATCGGTATCGCAGCAAATCTTATGCAATTGTATGTGCCCAGCTCAACCGATGCTTTCGTTTTTGGTACAGGAAGCAGCACAGGGTTTACAGAAAGAATGCGGATTGAAGGAGACGGTACACTTCGACTTCGCAATTCTAATGGGAATACTTATGCATTTGATGTTGATGCCGGAGGAGATTTGACTTTTCGAGGCGATGGCAATGCGCTTGCAATGACGATCGGTGATGTGACTGGTAATGTGGGCATAGGGATAGCTTCTCCTAATGCTAAACTTCATGTAAATGGAGATTTGAGGCTTCAGAGTCCTAATAACAATACCTTTTTGTTAAATGTTAATGATAATGGCGACTTACAATTTAGGGGTGACGGTGGAAATCTTGCTATGATTATCGGAGATCAAACAGGTGCTGTAGGAATCAACACTTCTACCGTTCCAGCAGGTTATCAACTTGCAGTCAATGGCCGCGTCATCTGCGAAGAACTCCGCGTCCAGCTCTCCAGCCAATGGGGCGATTATGTTTTCAGCGACGACTACAACTTGATGCCACTGGAAGAATTGGAGAAAAGCATCCAGGTCAACAAACATCTTCCAGGTATACCCAGCGCAGCCCAAATTGAAAAAGATGGCATTGCAGTTGGCGAGATGCAGACGAAGATGATGGTAAAGATTGAAGAATTGACGTTGTACATGATCCAGTTGAAGAAGGAGAATGAAGCCCTCAAACTGGAAATCGAAAAAATCAAAGGTTAAGCTCATTCTGCAACAACTTGGGAAGTCTCATGACGGAATACTGTCTTCAAACTTTTCATTTTTCTTCACCATAAAAAAACGTTATCGCCATGAATAAGCAAATGCGATTCCTATATCTCTTGGCATTCGCTGCCATGCATCTGCCCTCTGGTCTTTCGGCAGCTGATAACCCCCTCTTCATTTTTTTGGAAAACAAGAAATTGGACGAACGGCAACAATTTTTTGCCCGCAATTATCAGGCTGCACCGGAAGTCTCACAAGTCTGGTATTTTCAGACCGAATTAAAAATCTTTAGTGAAAGCAGCTTTGACATCAATCTTCCTGGCCGACAAAGCCTGATTTGCCAACAAAAATACGAAAAAGAGCCTTATGGAGAACATGAATCTTGGGTCGGCACGATAGGCAACAATGAAGGCACGGCATTTCTAGTACCCAACCCTGCCACAGGACTTTTGACGGGGACCATCTATTTCGGTGCTAAATCCTATGCAATCCGGTCGCTCACCGGCGGCGTTCACCTACTTATGGAAATGGATTATTCCAAATCGAAAAACAGGTGCGGCGTAGATGGCAAGGAAACAAACATCGAATTCCCGATTGGACGACGCTTGATTCCATTTGACGGCAATCAAGATGGTTTTAAAACATCGGAAGGCTCCCTCCGAGAATCAGAAAACGGTGACTTGCTAACTGGTGAGTGTCGCATCCGCGTTTTGGTCGCTTACACCAATCAGGTCGCTCAAATTGAAAGCGACCCCTTGGCATTGATTCTGAATGCAGTTGACCAAACCAACGATGCCTATGCCAACAGCGGCCTTCTCCATCGCATCGAATTGGCACGGGTGTATCACACTGACTTTGATGACATCGGTTTAGAGCAAGGAACCGTCCTCAACCGATGGAGGGCTGATGGCGATGGATTTATGGACGAGGTACATACCGAACGAATAAGGTGGTGCACAGATTTGTGTGCATTGATAACCAACATTGGCTCAGGAATTGCAAGCACAACAGCCACTTACTCAAATGCATTCAGCTGTACAAACCGCACCTTCGTGGACAACATGACCTTCCAACATGAGCTGGGACACAACTATACTTGTCAACATGATCCTTCGGATTATGGCGGGAATTCTATATTCAGGGGATACGGCCAGCCTGACGGCGTGTTTCGCACAATAATGGCCTACCCGGCTGCTTGCGGAGCTCCTGATTGTCCGCGCGTAAACGAATATTCAAGCCCAAACAATACTTACTACCATGCGCCCTCCAATACGTTTTACATTACGGGCACACCTACGCAAAACAACGTGCTTGGGCATGTAACAACCCGCGAGACTATAGTTGATTATGAGGTTGTTCCGGGAAGTATAACCTACAGCGGCAACTACAACATCAGTTCCTATGAAGCTGTCCACATGGCGGCAAATTCAGAACTCGGCTATAGTAGTGCTACCAATCAATTCGACTTCCACAACCGATCACAAGGTAGTTTTAGAGCAAGCGACATAGTGGTACTTGGACAGGGGTTTCGAGCACTAACCGGCTCATCCTTCAGGGCATATATCCACAATTGCGACCCATTGAATGCTGCGGACAGAAATGAAGCCCCTGCAAAAGCGGCCATATCAACGTTCGATGGACAGCAAGATCAATCGACACTGAGGGTGATGCCCAACCCCTTCTCCACCGCAACCACCATCAGTTACTCCCTGAGCGAAGCCTCCAACCTGAGTCTGCAAATCTTCAACGCCACAGGCACGCTCATCGCCAGCCCTGTCCAGCAACAATGGCAAGAACCGGGCAGCTACCAGCAAACCTTCGAGGCAAAAGACCTACCTGACGGCATTTACCTGATCGTATTGCAAAAGGACGGTGTGCGTACTGCAAAACGGGTGGTACTGGCGCGGTAAACGTGTTAGTGTAGATTCCTCCCCACAAAATCCCTGCCCCTAAATGGCGGGGATTTTGCATTTTTGCACCACCAAAAAATCCACAAACCCCACAAATCAACCAATATCTCAAATCTATTCCATAAATTAACGCTATTTTGTAAAAGGTATTCGATAAATTTGCGCTAAAATATGGAATAAGACCTATGGACAATTTCTTTCCTAGAACCATCGAGGAGCAAATAGCACGACGCCTTACCACAGATCCGCGCAAAATCGTACTCTTGTATGGGCAACGCCAGGTGGGCAAGACCACCCTCGCCCAACATGTTTTTCAAAAAATCAGAAGCCCCAAAGTGCTGAACATCAATGCAGACTTCAACCCCCATATCGAAGTTTTCTCTTCCAGAGATTTGGACAAGTTGCGGCTTTTCGTGGCCGGGTTTGATTATTTGTTCATTGATGAAGCCCAACGCATCCCGGACATCGGCATCAACCTCAAAATATTGCACGACAATTTTCCAAGCCTGCGGATTTTGGCCACCGGTTCCTCTTCCCTCGAGCTTGCCAACCAAGTCAACGAACCCCTGACCGGACGCACATGGACTTTTCGCCTGCATCCATTTTCTGCCCAAGAATTGGCTGCCCAATCCAGTGTGCTCGATTACCACTCCCGCCTCGAGGAATGGCTTCTTTTTGGAACCTATCCCGGTGTGCTCCAATTGGAAAACCGCCGTGACAAAGCTGCATTTTTGAATGAGCTGACCCATGCATACCTTTACAAAGACGTGCTGGAATTGAGCGGAATCCGTCAGGGTGCCAAGTTACGCGACTTGTTAAGGCTTTTGGCCTTTCAAGTAGGTTCCGAAGTTTCGTTCAACGAATTGGGGCGGCAATTAGGCTTGGACACGGCCACAGTGCAACGTTATGTGGATTTGTTAGAGCAGGTATTTGTAATCAAAACCGTGGGCGGATACAGCCGTAACCTGCGTAAGGAAATTTCAAAAAAGCAAAAGATATATTTTCAAGACTTGGGCATAAGAAATGCCTTGATAGAAAAATTTGCACCCTTGAATTTGCGCGATGATGTTGGAAGGCTTTGGGAGAATTTCCTCTTTGTCGAACGCTCTAAACTGCTCGATAACCATGAATGGCGGGCAAACCGCTTTTTTTGGCGACTACAGACAGGCGCCGAACTCGATTATGTGGAAGAATACGAGGAGAACTTGATTGGATTTGAATTCAAGTTTGGAAACAAGTTTGCCAAAGCCCCTCAAGCTTGGAAAGAAACGTATCCCAAGGCAGTTTTCCACACGGTAAACAGAGATAATTGGCTGCCTTTTGTGCTGGGCTTGGATGCTTTTGCGATTGGACAATAGCAGGTCTTTGACCCCCCCCCACAAAATCCCCGCGCCAACCTCGCGGGGATTTTGCATTTTTGCACCACCAATGAGCACCCCCGTCCACATCTACCTCTCCTCCGACGCTGCCGATGCCCGCACCGCAGCAGACCTTCAACGCCAACTTTCGCTGGCCCTGCAACCACAGTCTGTGGTTTTTTGGGATAAATCTGCGGTTTCAACGGAGGCTTTCCGTGCCGAAGCCCTGGCTTTTTTGGAAAAAACCGACCTGTTCGTTGCCGTGCTGTCCATGCAATATACGGATACGGCAGATGTCTATTGGGAGGCAACACAGGCGATTGAAGTTCAAAAAAGTCGACCAGGTCTTCAAATTCTGACGCTGCTCGCCCGGAGTGCGGCTATTCCAGCCTCACTGCAAGCTTTTCAAACAGCACTTCCGCCCGGAGAAACCATTGAAAACGAAGGCGTTGCACGCGATCGCCAGCTGCTGCGCGCTACAGCCACAGCCGTTAATGTACTCGCAGCCGCGCCCGAAAGCAACAATATCAGTGTAGGAAATATCGAACTTCCCCTTAGCGTCGTGGACTTGCGAGAACGTCTTTTGGCACAGACCGACCGCATCAACCACGCTCCTTTGTTGGCATTGTTAAAACGTCTGATTCGAGACGTACAGGTAAAACGGGGTGTTTTGGATGTAGAAGATTCTTTCAAGCATCTGCGTGAAAAAACCCGCCTTTCGCAAATCAGCCTTGCCGAACTCAAGAAGAAGGCTGATCCCATTCAATTTGATTTGTTCAATCTCATTGAGCGTTTGCAGGAAGATGATTTGGTGGCTGAATGGAGGCAGATTTTTATTCGTGATTATTATCGTTTTGTGGCCAATAGCCGGGAAGACAGCACAGTGCCCCCATTTTTTGTCCCGGTGGACGATATAATAATCCCCGAATCTTTGAATTTGCCCGTCGGTCCGCGAGAACAGGAGTCTTTGGAGCAAATAGGCCTGCTTTCGTTTGAACAAAAAACCGATTTTCGCCGCTCCCTTTTGCTGGCAAAAGACGCGATGGCCGTAAAAAACTACGCTCAGGCCTATGCATACTGCGATCATGTGCGCACGAAGGTCGATCCGCAGTCGGCCCAACTGTATGAGTACCTGCTTATTACATTTTTGCAGAAAGAAACCGCAACGCGGGTGATGCAGGAAGCAGTAAATGGAAACGACCGCCTGCTTCAGTACGTTTTGATGTATGCAAGCCGCCTGCGTGATTACGAACGCGAGGGCAAATGCCGCTCCAGCACTTCCAACCACAACCTGTCCATCGCCTCTGAGGGCATATCAGATGCGGCTTTGCGGCTATACCATGCACTGCCCAACGACCCGTTGCGCCACACTGGAAAACATGAAGAATCGGTGCCCGACAACCGCCGACCGTTGCGCATTATTCTGGGTAATACCTTGAAAGTGTGCCGGTTGGTGCATCCATCCGAGGAACTTTTGGAGGCGGCAGTCATTGAATGCTGCGGGGGCGGAAAGTGTGCCTGGTTAGAAAAAGTGGAGGTGGTGAACGGACGGTACCAGTTCGTTCCGAACGGCCATTTCGATCTGCTCGGCGAAATCCATGAATTGCTTGGAATGCTCCGCGACATTGAAAGTTCAGGCGAAAACAAGATTGTGAAAGATAAGGGTTTGCTGCGAGAAGATCTGTATTTTAGTTTGTTGGCCAAACGCCAGGCCCTTGCCAATCAAATTGAGGAAGACCAAAAACGCCGTCGCCCATTTACGGATATACGTGAATCGATCGTGCGTTTTACTTATGCATGCCTGTTGGGGGCTGAAATTTTTACTGATCTTGACGAGCGCGGTAGGGGTAATTCGTTTTATCGCCTTGCTTTGGAATATCTGTTGCCTGGATTGTTGGTCTCTCCAACTCAAGTAAGTGACTTAGGCGTGCGCTGGTTCACCCTGGATGCAAACGGCGAACTAGTGCCGCATCCTGATTGTTCGAAATACGGTTTTGATGTATTGGCAATTGTTGAAAAAATTGTGCGAGACCATGCAGGGCAGGCAGGCTGGCTTCAGGTGCAGCCGAATATAAAACAGCGTGTTTATATGCAATTTGTGGCCGATACCCAGGCAGAATGGGAGGCCGTGAAGACCAAGCTCAGTTACACCGATTTTCGCCGCATGGATGTTCTGGATGCTCGCAGAAGGCTCATTTTTTGCCTTCAGCGTTGGCAAAGCGCGTACTTCGCAAATCCGGAAAAGTTGGGCCAGGATTTTTTAGACAATGCTATCCGTGAAATATCGGGCGAGGGGCTGTTGGTCTGGCTTGGGTTTAACAACAAAAGGCAATTGAGCACACTTCCCGATAGTCTTTCCCTGGAATACGATGCAAGCGAGAAATTGCGGGAAATGCTTTTGAGATCAACCCGTTATACCGAGGAAGATCTGCGGATGTCCATTTCAGAGAATATTTTTCAAAAACAAATTTTGCCCGATTATGAAGCTATAAAAACGGGCGACAACCAACAGCGAGATCATTGTGCCTCTCTGTTATATCATGCGCTTTGTGCCTATAAACTCAACCAAAACCCACTTTATCTGGATTTGGTTTGGCGCGAATTGACTGAAGAGATCAAGTTCCGTTGGATAGATGTGACAGATGATGGTAAGGAGGTGGTTTACAAGCATTCCCCAGTGTTCGATCCTATCAAGGTACTTCTTGAATTAAACGAAACCCTTCCACAAAGATTCAGACTTCTTGAACTTCGCAAACGTGTGGCTGCGCACCGTATGCGGGATATCGAGGCACTTTATTTTCGTGAAATTAGCGAGTTCCGCAAGGAAAACCGCTTGCCCGAACGCAAAGTTGCAGTAAAAGTTATTCGGAAAATAAAGGGCATTTACTGCTATTACCCGGATGAAGCATACTTTAAAATACCCTTGGACGAACTGAATGGCCGTGGCCGCATTCGGTGGCACACTCTCTTTCTGGGGCTTTTCCCAACCACCGAAAATCATTATGAAAACCGCCATTTTGACTTTGAGTACAAGTTCGAGCGTTACGATATTACCCGTCTTTTGAACAACCAATTGGGCGAAATGCAGCGTGTACTTCGTGAAATAGGCGAATTGTGAATTTTTAAAAAAATAGCCATTGCTGCAGGCCTTGCGGGATTTTGAAGATTAGAATACAGATTAACGCAGCTTTAAATTGAAATTATGAAATTTAACGCTCCCAACGCCCCTAAACCAGTCGGACTTTACCCGCACGCGCGCCGCGCGGGAAACCTGATTTTCCTTTCCGGAATTGGCCCAAGAGAACCTGAGACCGACGGGATTCCAGGTTTAACTCGTTCGCCTACAGGTAATTACACCGAATTTGATTTTGAAGCACAGGTGCATTCAGTTTTTCGGAATGTCCGAAGTGTATTGGAAGCAAGTGGAGCCAAATGGGAAGACCTTGTTGATGTGACCGTATTTTTGGTAAATATGGAGCGGGATTTCCACACTTTTAACCGCCTTTATGCGGAATATTTTAAAGAAAATCAGCCTTGCCGCACCACTGTGGGGATTGATCGCTTGCCGACCCCAATCGCAATAGAATTGAAATGTGTGGCGGTTTTAGGAGAATAAAGCAGTAATATAGCATACAAACTTGTGCAAACCAATGATTTAAAAAGGCCTTGAATCATACTTTTTTTAATTTTTCTAACAAACAACTGATTCTTACTATACCTTTGCTGCGTTCACTGAGTATCGCAACCCAAATGCAAGCCATTCTTACCCGGCATTTTTTTTGTTCGAAGATGATTTTGCTGCACCAAGTCGATGCTCGATTTTTCTTTCATTTTTTCATTTTTTCGCAATGAACATCTTCGTAGCAAAATTAAACTACGACACAACTGAAGAGGATCTCCAAGCTGCTTTCGAGCAACATGGAACGGTTTCTTCCTGCTCTATCGCCAAAGACAAAATGACCGGCAAGTCGAAAGGCTTCGGTTTTGTTGAAATGGACAACGATGACGAGGCTCAATCTGCCATTGAGGCTCTCGACGAAACAGAATTTGATGGCCGCACTATTGTGGTCAAAAAAGCAGAACCTCGCGAATCTCGTGATTCTCGTGGTGGTGGCAATCGTGGCGGCGGCGGTTACGGCGGCGGCGGCAATCGCGGCGGTGGCGGCGGTTACGGCGGCGGCAATCGCGGCGGTGGCGGCGACCGTTGGTAAGCATATCAACGTTATCGTTCCATTCAAAACAAAAAAGCGCGGTGCCTCGAAAGAGGTTCCGCGCTTTTTTGTACGCCGAAATTCATTTCGGCATATGCGGCGAAATGAATGTGGCGAAATGAA
The DNA here is from genome assembly GCA_046160345.1 of Saprospiraceae bacterium. Taxonomy (GTDB): domain Bacteria; phylum Bacteroidota; class Bacteroidia; order Chitinophagales; family Saprospiraceae; genus M3007. The sequence continues at coordinate 53,401 of JBJXGO010000060.1, read as the reverse complement.
TGTGGCGAAATGAATTTCGCCCTACTGTAACCACGACCGATAATAATCCCCGTCTTCAATTCCAACGGCGTGTTCTGTCATCAACAAGGGGCGGAAAGTATCCACCATGACTGCCAGCTCGATGGTTTCTTTTTTTCCAATGCTTTTTTCCACCGTACCGAGGTGCGGTCCGTGAGGAATTCCACCTGGGTGCAGGGTAATCATGCCGCGTTCCACGTGTTTGCGGCTCATAAAATCGCCATCAACATAGTAAAGCACCTCATCGGAGTCGATGTTCGAGTGATTGTAGGGTGCTGGGATGGCAAGCGGGTGATAGTCAAATAGTCGGGGTACAAAGGAGCAAATCACAAAATTGTGCCCGTCGAAGGTCTGATGCACGGGCGGGGGCTGGTGCACGCGCCCGGTTATAGGCTCAAAATTGTGAATACTAAAAGCATAAGGATAAACATAGCCGTCCCAGCCGATCACATCAAAAGGGTGATTGAGGTAGTGGTAAGGGTATATATTGTCCTGCTTTTTGATGTAAAAAAGGAAGTCGCCACGCTGGTCAATAGTCTGCAAATCAAGAGGTTTCCGAATATCCCGCTCACAAAACGGAGCATGTTCCAAAAGCTGGCCGAACTCGTTGCGGTAGCGTTTGGGAGTTGTGATCGGTCCGGTGCTTTCGACAATCAACAAACGGTTGTTGGGCGTGTCAAAATGAAGTTGATAAGTGGTGCCGCGTGGGATAACTACATAATCGCCGTATTCAAATGGAAGCGTTCCGTACATGCTCAGCAATTTGCCCGAACCCTCATGGATAAAGATTACTTCGTCGGCATCGGCGTTTTTATAAAAGTAATCCGTCATGCTTTTGCTCGGAGCAGCAAGGATGATCTTGCAATCGGCGTTTACCAGCACAGCTTTGCGTGCGCGAAGATAATCGTCTTCGGGCGCCAGCTGAAATCCTTTCAAACACCTGTGTTTCAATTGTTTGTCGTGAACGGTCCTGGCCGCTACACTATACGGTTCGCCAACTTGTACAATTTGCGTAGGTGCGTTCGCATGATAAAGCAACGAATAGTTGTTGCTGAATCCTTCTGTACTGAACAATTCTTCGTGGTACAAAGAGCCATCAGGTTTTCGAAATTGGGTGTGACGTTTGGAGGGGATATCGCCGAGAGAGTGGTAGTGCATGGGTGATGCAGAAGTACTTAAAACTTTGAACGGGCAAAGTTAATGAATTTGGCCAGCAGTGGTACTTCGTGCTTCAGCTAAAAGTGCAGACTTGCCTTATGCATATGAGGCCACGGCCCCAAGCCAGTGCCTCAACAGGAACCGGCATGTTCATAATTAAATGGGATTCTTTTTACTACCCACTAATCATACCAGTTGAGTCAAGGCCTTTGCTATATCTACCGCATCCCCGTGCTCAAATGTTAGCAGGCGAATATCACTGGAGAGCCTTGTGTCCAATCCATGCTGATAGGTTTTATCGTAATAAACGAGCGCAATTCGGGCTGCGGCGGCATAATCGCCCTGTTGCAAGGCTTCGAGCGCTGTTTTTAGATGCTGCCCACCCAATTTACTGCCAATTTTTTGGAAGGCTGTTTCGAGCTCGCCACGATCGCTTAGCACATAATCAGCCAGCAGGTTTTCAATCCGTGCTTCGTCAGGAATTTCGATATTTACCAATGGGTCGGATCTTATTTTTGAGAAAAGACCGGGAGGAATATAAATCCTTCCGATACTGCGACTTTCATTCTCGATCCATACTCGGCGTAAGGGTTGCAGGCTCAAGGTATTTTCAAAAAGGTCGTTTTCAAACTGCTCTACACTAGGCTGAGGCGCCTCGCCAATAAAACCGAACGCTGAACCTTTATGGTGAGCAAGGGCTTCCAAATCAATGATCTGTTCGCCAAATTCGCTTAAGGCATGGAGAATTTTAGTTTTGCCAGTACCTGTGCGGCCACCCAAAACCCAGAGGTTCAGCTCGGTGTTTTCCAAACTTTCCAATACATGGTGCCGGTAGCTTTTGTAACCGCCTTCTAGGGTCACGACGTCAAAACCTGCTTGTTGGAAAAGCCAGGCCATGCTTCCACTCCGCTGGCCGCCACGCCAACAGTGTACCCCCAACTTTCGCCGGGGAGCCAACAGATTAGCTTGCCTTACAAACTGCTCCATTTTCGGGCCTGCAAAGCGCAAACCTAAGGCAAGGGCCTCTTCTTTCCCCAACTGTTTGTACTGCGTACCAACCAATGCCCGCTCTTCGTCGCTGAAAAGCGGAAAATTGTGCGCATTAGGGATATTACCCTGTGCATATTCACTTGGTGAGCGAACATCGAGTATAACCCGATCTGTTCGTTCAGATAGAAATTCTGCTGCTGAAAGCCGGTTTTGCATTGGAGGCGAAGGTAGGAAATCCTGGCGCTTCGCGACCTTTGTCAGCTGGAACAAATTTATTTGTTCGTCACCGTCCCGGAACCTGAAACCGCCGATTTGATCTTGCCAGATACGCCTAAACGCACATCTCCTGAGCCTGAAATGGCCACCTCGGCTGTCGAGCCTTTAAGGTCCGTAGCGTTAACATCCCCTGAGCCACTGATTGCAATTTCCTGAGCGTCAGCGTTACCTTTCAATGTCATATCACAGCTGCCGGATATTGCAATGTCCAAATCTTTTACATACAGTTCGCCCTTGAAATCCCCGGAACCGCTGGAAGCAAATTTGAATTCATCCGCCTTAATCGGGTTTAAAGTTTCAATGTTGCTCGAACCGCTGTTGGCAACGCTTTTAAGGTTGCGATATGTGACTGTGATGGTGGCTTTAAAATTGGAATAACGACCTTTTTTTGTGCTGATCTTGAGCTTTCCTTCCTTCACCTCTGTTTCTATATTGTCTGGGTCAATTCCGCTGACGTCAAGCGTTACGCTTTCAGTATCGCCTTGCTTTAACAAAACGGCGTCAAAACCTCCAGAAATGCCAATTTTATCAAAGGAATCAAGGTTGCGGGTTACCGTGGAATTTTGTGCTTCCAGGCAAAATGGAAAAAACAGACCCAGAAGAATTGCGGATAAAAAGCCAGGAAAATTGCGTATCATACTCTAAAATTTTGTTGGTGAAAAGTTTGGCCAAATAGACACCCTAAACCTGACTGGGTTGCACAAAAATTAACCCTAACGGCGCAAACCTCAAATTACCATTACTTTTGCCCTTCGAAACGGCCAATAATCAACGGTCGGTTGTCAACGGCCATTAGTCCTCTATGTCAAAAAAACTTCTTATTGTTGAGTCGCCCGCAAAAGCGAAGACCATCGAAAAATTTTTAGGAGAAGACTTCACCGTGAAGTCTTCTTACGGCCACATCCGCGATCTTGAAAAAGGAAACGATCTGGGCGTGGATGTAAACAACGGGTACCTGCCCAAATATGTAATTCCATCTGATAAATACAAGACAGTCAAGGACTTGAAGGAATCAGCTGCCAAAGTCAGCGAGGTTTGGCTGGCAACGGACGAAGACCGGGAGGGCGAAGCCATCTCCTGGCATTTATGCGAAGTATTGGGCCTTGACCCTCGCGTTACGAAGCGGATAGTTTTCCATGAAATAACCAAAAACGCGATCCAGAAAGCCGTGCAATCGCCCAGAATGGTTGACATGAACACGGTGAATGCCCAACAAGCCCGCCGGGTACTCGACCGCCTGGTCGGTTGGGAGTTGAGTGGACTTTTGTGGAAAAAAGTAAAGGGCCAGCTCTCTGCCGGGCGCGTACAATCAGTCACCGTAAAACTGGTTGTAGAACGCGAAAGAGAAATTCAAGCCTTTAAGATTTCGCCATATTTCAAAATTGTAGCGCAGTTTTTTGCCAAAAATGCCCAGGGCAAAATGGTGACCTTTAAGGCTGAAAGCCCGCTGCGTTTTGAAGACCCTGTTGGAGCTGATGCGTTTTTGCAAAAATGTGTGGGCGCCAATTATTCGGTCGTTAACATAGAAGTGAAACCTGCCCGCCGCAAACCGGCGCCTCCTTTTACCACCTCCACCCTTCAACAGGAGGCGAGCCGAAAAATTGGCTTCTCGGTAAACCGCACCATGTCGGTGGCGCAAAAACTTTACGAAGAGGGCTTTATCACTTATATGCGTACTGATTCCACGAGCCTTTCAGAGACGGCTCTGCAGGCCACTGAAATGGAGATCCTGAAGCAGTTCGGCAAAAATTATCACCATCGCAGGCAGTACAAAACCAAAAACGAGTCTGCTCAAGAGGCGCACGAAGCCATTCGGCCAACCTATTTCGAGCGACAAAATGTAAGCGGCAATCGCGACGAACAACGCCTCTACGAACTGATTTGGAAGCGTACCATGGCTTCGCAAATGGCTGATGCAGAGTTGGAAAAAACGGTGGTAGACATTAATATCAGTACCCAACCCAGTGCAAAACTGGTGGCTGAAGGCGAAATTTTGAAATTCGATGGATTTTTGAAGGTTTATCTCGAAGGCACCGACGAGGAAGACGAAGACACCAAAGATATGCTTCCACCGCTCGTTAAAGGCCAAAACCTGGAATTGGACGATATGACGGCCACTGAAAAGTTTACCAGACCGCCTGCCCGTTATACAGAAGCGGCACTGGTCAAAAAACTGGAAGAACTGGGTATCGGACGCCCGAGTACCTACGCGCCGACGATCTCAAAAATAATGGAAACCAGCAAAGGCTATGTGGTCAAGGAAAGTCGGGAAGGAGAGGAGCGTGTATTTCAGGTTTTTATCTTGAAAAACAATGCGGTTTCGAAGTCAAAAAGCAAGGAAATAACCGGCACAACAAAAAATGTGCTTTACCCCACCGATATGGGGATGATTGTCTCCGATTTTCTCGAAGGGCATTTCAAAAAGGTAATGGATTATGGGTTCACTGCGAGCGTAGAAGCAGAGTTTGACCATATAGCCGAGGGCAAACTGCAATGGCCAAGCATGATTGATCGGTTCTACAAACCTTTTCACGAGAACGTTGAAAAAACCCTTAAAGAAGCCGAAAGGGCTAGCGGTGAGCGCATTCTCGGCCTGGACCCAGTGTCCGGGCGCACGCTTTTGGTTCGTATGAGCAAACTGGGAAAACCCGTGATCCAGATTGGTACAGGCGACGAGCTTGCAGAAAAAGAAACGCCACGATATGCCAACCTCCGCCCCGGACAAAGCATGGAAACCATCACCATTGAAGAAGCGCTGGAGTCCTTCCAGCTTCCAAGGGCTTTGGGCGAATACAATGGCGAAACCCTGGAGGTGAATACAGGTCGATACGGGCCTTATGTAAAGTACGGCAGCACATTTATCAGTCTGCCCAGGGGAGAAGACCCCTTTGAGACAAATTATGATCGGGCGGTGGAACTGGTAAAAGCGCGATTGGAGGCCGACCGACCCCTGGGCCATTACCAAAAATTACCAATTACCAAGGGGAAAGGGCGTTTTGGTCCATTTATCAGGTGGGCTGATCTGTTTGTAAACGTGCCAGCCAAGGTCAATTTTGATGTGCTGACCGAAGCGCAGGCAATAGAACTCATTGAGCAAAAAGTGGAAAAAGAGGCCAACCGATACATTCAGCATTGGCCAGAGGAGACCATCGCTATTGAAAACGGCCGCTGGGGGCCGTTTATCCGATTTAAAAAAGAAAACCTGAAATTGCCTTCGGTGAATGGTTCAAAAATGACCGCCGATCAGGCTTCAAGCCTCTCATTGGCTGACGTAAAGGCGATCATTCAAAAAGAATTGCCAGGCGCATTTGATGCAAAAAAAGCGGCGCCAAAGGGCAAAACGGCTGGGAAAACCGCACCGAAGGCCAAGAAGAAATAGAGACAGAATAGAATAGGCTGTGATATTGGGAGTTGTGTCAAAAGGGTCGGAATTGAAAATGTTGACAAATTTTATTTCGATTTTATCGGCCAAGACCTTGCAGGTTTTCAAAACCTGCAAGGTCTAAGTGCTCAAACGAAATTAAAATCGGTTTGTTTTTCGTAGCCAGGCCTTTTGACACAACCCCCAATGTTTTTTACGAAACATGAGCCACCCCGAATTTTCGAAGTAGGTGCTACCGGACAAACTAAAAAAAACATGAGCCATCCCCCAAATCAGGAATGACTCATGTTTGACTTATAAAATAATTTCTGACCGTAAAATCAATACCTGGTGGCTACGATTCCGATATCATCGGCAGACAGCGCATTGCGCTGAACACCAAAGGTAGAGCCATCAATTTTGGTGATGGTGGGTAGGCTATTTTTGGAAAAGGCATAGGAACTGTACATCATGATGGAGCCAAAATCAAGCACTCCGTTTGCTGTGCAGTTTGAGCAAATTTGAAAATTGCCCTCATATCCGGGAGTGATATTTTCGAAATGTACTACCACCGTATTGTTGCGATCCGTGCGGGTGTGTTCGTGATACATACCGATGGCATGCCCGATCTCGTGGATGGCGTTACCTGTGCTGCAGCCTGAACCAATGCTTAAGTCTTGTCTGCCGCCAATACGACCGATATAAGAGTAGCAGCCCGAGCCTTTGATAACCTGAACGTAGTCAGCCTCGTTCGTGCGTACTTTGAATTCTACGTTTGTTACTGCTTCCCAGTGTGCCTTTGCAGCATTCCACTTGTCTTTGGTGGCTTGATCCAACCCGTTTTTGAATTTCCAAACTACAGTTTTGTTTGGCCAGACATGCGATGAAATCGTGCTGATCGTGCCGCGGTCCAAGGCTCCTAATTCTTTAAGTTGCTCGTCAGTAAGCAGAATGTCTCCCTCCCATACATTCAGGCCATCTACTTTGTTGTAAGTAATTTCCCTGCCGTCCAAATTGCCAGCCGTTGGTGTGCCTACGGTACTGCCTTGATACATTTCTGTTTCGCAGTTACAGTTTTGGGAAAGATCATGCTGGTCAACGTTTGGTGTTTTTTCGCATCCTCCTAAAACAAAAATAGTAAGAAAGGCAAAAAGCAGGGCGGTTTGCTGAAAATGTTTTTTCATAAAATAAAGATAAAAAATGAAATGATGGTGTGATAAAGCAGGTGTAAAGGTGTGAAATTTATCTAAAACCTAAAATAAAATTGATCCCGGATGTTAAAAAAAATCAGCATTGCTATATATTCGGGGTGCGACTTCAAGTCGTACCCCGATTATTTTTAGAACTGTCACTTTCTGGCTTATTGGTATCCACGGCACTATAATTGCCGTTCAATATCCTGATATCTGAATATCCAATTATTCAGCCCTGTTGCGCGCCATGAAAAATCTTCTCTTCTTCTTTGCATTCCTTTCAGCAGGCCCTGCTGCTGCTCAGTGCCCCTATTTTGCCGTATGTCCCACAACTGCGCAACTTCTCTGCGACTACTCCATCAATGACACTCTTTATTGGCATTCAGCGCCCTACACCTGGAATCCCAGCCTCATGCTTTCAGACCTGCCAGAGACCGAAATTGAAGTCGGTATCGTGGCACGCGACAGCTGCTGGGGGCAGGACATATCGGTGGAATACACGCTTTTTCTTGACCTCGATGGCAACGATACAGCGGAGACGGTGATTAAGAACAACATGGCCTTACTACCTGGCAAAGTGTTGTACAACAATATTTTAAGCCCAAACTATGCGCTGGGAGACACCATCGAATTTGACCACCGAACGGGTTTGCAGGACTCCATGAAATACCGGTTTGGATTGGAACTGACCCATTTTGCCGACTCGGTCGTTGCCAAACTGAAATGGACAACGGGCATTGAAAACCTGAACTACTCCAACCCGATTTTACCCATTGGGAAACATCGCATTTTATGGCGCATCGAGCAGGGTGGGGTAGAGCGATTTTGTGAATATGGGATGGACGTGAAGGATTGTGCGCCACCGGTAGTGAGTTGTGTTGCGCAGCTGACCGTTAACCTTATCGCTCCTGGAATAGCGATTTTGTCAGATTTTGAAATGGTTCAAAGTGCATCGGATAACCTAACACCCTCAGAAAAACTGATTTTTTCTATTCGCGCTCCGTGGTTTTTCCCAGGCAATGAGTTCCCAACGCACCATAATGGGAATCCCATTCCTTCTGTTTTGCTGCTCTGTGACTTTGCCTACAACACTTTTCCTTTTGAACTTTGGGTTAAAGATTTATCAGGAAATACCGAGTCATGCATTTCTTATATTAAAATAACGGATAGTTTAGGGATTTGTCCAATTTTGGAGCCTTCAGATATTTCAGTTTGCACCCAGACTGAATTACAGGATTGGGTTGAAAATGTGCGCTATTTATTGGAAGCAACCCCTGATTTTTCCCCTCCTTTTTCTCGAATTGATTCCAGCGGGCTTGATTGTGGAGCATTTCACACTTTATTTCCTAACTTAGACATAACGCTTACCCCTTCAAAAAATGACAACCCGCTCAATGGTGTAACAACTTATGATTTAGTGCTCATGTCCAAGCATATTCTTGCCATTGAATCTTTGAATTCGCCCTATAAAATGATCGCCGCAGACGTGAATAAAAGCGGTAGTGTTACCACCTTTGATATATTAGAGATTCGCAAGCTCATTCTAGGGTTTTATACTTATTTACCCAATAACACTTCGTGGCGTTTTGTGGACAAATCTTTCGTATTCCCAAACGCTCAAAATCCTTTCCAAACAGCTTTTCAGGAGACTGCTGTATTTCAAGATTGGCCGGGCAATCCTAGTGGTTTTAATTTCATCGGCATCAAAGTCGGCGATGCAAATGGTACCGCCATCCCCAATGCCACCTCCCCTCCACCCGTCGAAAGCCGCGCATCCAGTTTCCTGGTCCTTCCTGATTTGGAGTTGAAAACAGGTGAATCGTATGAAATTCCCCTTCGCGCCACCGAAATAGGCAATTGGCTGGGCTTGCAATTCAGCCTTGATTTTGACCCGAAATGGATTGATATAGAAGCAGTTGAGTCTTCAATCCTTTCGGATTTTGACCAAAACAACTGGGCCTTGTCTCAAGCCGGGCGCCTCACATTGAGTTGGTCTTCGGCGTTACCTGTCGCCATCTCCTCGAATGAGGCATTGATTCGTTTGCGGTTAAAAGCTCGCGCTGACATTCCACTTTCCAAGGTTTTTAAAACCCCGGAGAATCCAAGATTTCGATCAGAAGCATACGATATAAATGGTGTTGCCCGAGATTTAGACATCGTTTTCTCTGAAAAAAACCTAACTGAAACGCTGCAGATTTTTGCGCCGCAGCCCAACCCCACCACGGCGAGTGCGATACTGCCCATTCAGCTTTCGCAAGCCGAAAACATTCGGCTTGAAATCCGCGATCTAGCAGGCAAGCTGCTCTGGGTCAATAAATTAAGTTTGGAAAAAGGCAGCCATACGCTGGAAATTCCGGCTTCGGCGATGCTGCAAGCGGGCGTGTACGTGTGGCGAATTCAATCGAGTGAATTTTGGGACGCCGGAAAAGTCACCAAAATCTAAACATCCATTTCTTTGTTTGCGATATATTCGGGGTGCGACTTCAAGTCGCACCCCGAATATTATTATGCTGCTCCTTCATTCTTCGCTTTCCAGGCCTCATAAATCATATTAGCCACTACTGCCTGAGAACGTTTATCGGTGTCGATCACCAGGTCAAAATTGTTCAAGTTAGAGCAGTCTGCACCGTATTTTTCCAAAAAACGGTCATTTTCACTGGCTTTTCGGGCAAGGATTTTTTGAACGGCTTCCTCTGCGGACTTATATTGTTCACTGTTGCGGTCGGGGTCATTCAGTATTCTTTGCACGGCCACATGGACATCCGTTTTTAGGTAAACCTTGAAGGAATCGGGCAGGAAAAACCAGGCCATGCGGCTGTCAACAACATAACCGTTTGGATCCTTGCCGAGTTCTACAAAAATACTGTCAATCCGCTGGTCTATGCTTGGGTCTGTATCCGCACGGCGATTCATTTCCAGGGTATCCAGGCCGAGTTCTTGCGCCAATTGGCGCTGCACCTTTCCAGTGCTAACATATTCAAAACCAGTAAGATCGCAGAGAATGCTCGACACAGTGCTTTTGCCGCTGCCGAGGTCACCGGTTAAGGTTATTTTTTGCTGCCTTTTTTCCATTGATTTTTAACTTTTACACATTACCGTCCACCGTCCACCGTCCACCTAAAACTTCTGGTCAATCACATAAGGCAGCATGGCCCTCCATGTCGGCCAGTCATGGGTCATATCGCCGCCCCAAATATCGAGGTCGCAGCCAACACCCTTGTTGGCAAGAATTCCGGCCAGGTTACGCGAAGCATCAGGGTCTTCATAATTGCCCGAACCTGTAAGGATATGGATATGCCCGCTCTTCCTTAGCAGATTAAGGGTGTGTTCGTCGGTCAAGTTGGGCAGGTAGTGGCAGGGTGAGTTGAAATACACATCCTCATCATAATAGCCTTTGGTGTAAGAAGTCAGGTCGTAAACACCCGACATGGCAATAGTGCCAGCAAATAGGTCCGGGCGACGGAAGAACATATTGGCGGAATGCAAGGCACCGAGTGATGCGCCGCTGGTAATGATCGGCGTATCGGGGCTGGTGTGCATTTTTATAAATGGCACCACCTCATTTTCAACGTATGCGTTGAATTGTTGGTGTCGAATCGCTTTGTGCCTGGGGTGCATTCGGTTGTTCAACCAGGCTTCTGAATTGATGCTGTTGATGCTGAACACTTTGACCTTCCCCGCATCAATAAGCGGCTCCAGAACATCTAAAAGTAAAAATCGCTCGTATTCCAGGTAATCGGCAGCAGCTGTGGGCAAAAGAAGCAAGGCGAAGCCAAAATGACCGTACATCGCAATTTCCATGTTTTTGTTCAGACGTGGGCTGTGCCACTGGTGGATTTCTCGATTCATTTATTCGTATTTAATTGGCACAAAGGTAGAAAAAGAATTTTTCGACAAAATAAAACTTTTTGTTTTGTAATCTTGAAACAAAAACAGACCTTTGCCAAACATCTTTTCACTAACAAAAAAAGTTAAGCTATGGAATTAGTTAAAGACGCCATCGCATGGTTTGAAATCCCGGTATCGGATTTCGCTCGCGCAAAAAACTTCTACCAAACCATTTTCGACTTTGAAATGCCCGAAATGGACATGGGGCCCGTTAAAATGGGCATTTTTCTCTCAGACCAGGAAAATGGAGTTGGAGGAGCCATCTGTTACAGCGAGGACCATATTCCTGCCGGGGCAAATGGTCCCAAGGTTTATCTCAATGGAGGGAGCGACCTCAACACGGTACTAAATCGAGTTTCGGCCGCAGGCGGCTCCGTCGTTTTACCCAAAACAGAAATTGCTCCGGGTATGGGCAACTATGCCTTTTTTACCGACTCTGAGGGAAATGTAGTAGGGCTGCACTCGATGGGTTGAGTAAGCGTTTTTTATTATGAACTGCCCGTTGATTTGGGTGTTGTTTTTGCTTTTGACGAGCGGGGAGAAATGGGCGCCCGTCGCTATGTGAACCTTGAATCCAACGTTCCGGCATCGCAAAACACCCGTGACGCTAAGGCTAGAAAAGTAAGTGTTTGGGCCTATCTGGTTTCCTGAATTTTGCTCTTTTGGGCAATGAGTCACCCCGAAATCTTTTTTGGGGTGGCTCATTTTTTTACCCCACCGCCACCACCGGAATTTCCACAAAGAAATCCGTGCCTTCGTTGTCGCGGGTTTCAAAACGGATATCGCCATCATGGGCTTCGATTATCTTTTTACAGATGGCAAGCCCAAGACCGCTGCCAGAGGTTTTGGTAGTGAAATTAGGTTCAAATACCCGGTCTCTGATTTCAGGCGGGATACCACCTCCATTGTCGCTGATCTGAATGATGGATAGATTATCCTTTCGGCTTAAAGATACCTTTATTTGGCCTTTTCGGTCCGAAGGTATTGCTTGAATCGCATTGATAACCAGGTTGTTGAATACTCGAATAAGGTGATTTTTATCTCCCTGGATATGGAAGCGTTCTTCAGGTAAGGTCAGGGAAAGTTCCACCTGTTTTTGTTCGCTGAACAGATCGTGCACACTTTCCACTATCTCATTTATTATTACATCGTTTTTGGACTTGATGTCCAGATTTGCAAACATGGAGAACTCCGAAGCGATTTGGGCCAGCGAATCAATTTGCTCAATCAATCGGGTAATTGCCTTGCGCAGGTAGGCTGCAGCTTGTTCAGGGCTTCCCGAAAGCCGTTCCAGCTGCTGCATTGAAAGCTTCATTGTAGTCAGCGGGTTCTTGATATCGTGCGCCACTTGTCGGGCCATTTCCCTCCAGGCACCCTCGCGTTCCAGTTTAACCAATTGAACTTTTGATGATTCCAATTTTCCCACCATGCTGTTGTATTGTTCAATAAGTTGACTGATCTCATCCTCAGAATCGCCCGCGTAAGCAAGGGGCTCGTTTTTGTCTTCAAGCCGCAGCTCTTGCACTTTTTCTGATAAAAGACTTACAGGGCGGGTAACTGAACGGGCCAATAAATAGGTGATTCCGAAAGCAATAAGCAACAAAAAAACGTACAAACTTGCCAACATGCCCATAAAATCTGACACTTCAGCCCCCGCGTTTATTTTGCCTTCGTGAAAGGGCACTGCCAGGTACCCCAATAATTTTCCCTGGGCGTTTTGAAGCGCGCGGTATTGGGTAAAATAAGAGAGACCTGCAGATTGCTCTGCTTCAATTCTTTCTGATTGGGGGTTGGATTTCAAAAAAACCTGTGCGCCTGGGTTCATTTTGGACGGCAATATCCCCAAGCGGGTCAATTCCTGCTGCGTACTGAAAACCATGTTCCCTGCCGGATCAAAAAATTGGGCATCCATGCCAAGGCTGGTGGTCATAGTAGCCAATGACAGGGGCAAATTTTGGCGCAAGCTGTCGGCAGAAATAGAAGCATTGAGCGCCTGGTTTTTCAGATTTGTCAACAAAGCCGCTGCTCGATAATTGAAATCGTTGCGCTCGGCATCTTTCGCGGAGTGTGTGAAATGTTGGTAGGTTAGATACCCCACCACTACGAAAGACACGGCAAGCAAGCTTACATTCCAAAAATGAATACGACGTGCAAGGGAGCCAGCTGCCGAAAGTCGAAAGCCGTACTCTGCCGGCATAAATCCCAGCCAGGCGTTGGCGAATGCAAGGGCCAACAGGCACAAAGCCGCCAATATGAAGACAATGGAGAACAAATAGACCTGTTTTAACCAACCGCCAACTTTGTACCCAACTGCAGCAACAGTTTGACCATCAGCACTTTTTGCAACAGCATCAACCCTATTTGAAGAAATAAATTCAACGCACGAACCAGGCTCTAGCTTTGATCCAAGCACCGTCATGTTTGCCAAGCCCTGATCAACCGTTAGCTGCCCATTTTTTGATATGGAAAAGTCATATTTGGTGAGTTGGGAAAGATTCTTCAGGGGACTGTTAAAAAACAACCGCGAAAAAGTACGGGTAGGTATAGGATGGACAAAATCGAAGAATAGGTACACTGAAGCAGGCTGAGCTGGATCGCCCATGCGATTAACAACAAGTTTAGCCAGGTACCGGAATGTGCCGTCTGAGCTGCTGGAATAACGGATCTCTGGCACCTTCGGCAATTGTTTTGCGGTAGACCAATTGCCCAACACAACTTGTTCATATCCAAGGTTTTGCCCTAAAAGAATCGGCTGATTCTCTTTATCAAAGGCATAGATATCCAGGCGATAATGCTGGAATAAATAATTGTGATCAAAAACGGCTTCGTTCAGATAATCCCGCAATTCGGAAGCGGTGGCTTTGAAAGGCCATGGTTTGAGCAAACGCCCGATTTGGGAGGAGTCTTTTTTTAATTCATCAAGGACCTTTGGCAATAGCGTTTCGGTCAGTGAAGTATCACGTTCATACGCCAATGCTTCTGCGTAGCTTCGTCGCAATCCCTGATCGCGCAAACTATTGTAACGGTATAATTGGGTAGAAGCGAACATGGAAAAAAGCACCAGCCAGCATATTGCCCAGCCAAACCTGGCCCCTTGCCAATGTACAAAAGCATCCAAAACCAGCGCATAAAGCAATCCGAAAACTACCATCCAAAGCAAGGTGAATTCCTTTGGGGCAACCAAATAACTGAGTGTGGCAAATATGATCGCTGCAATGCCTAAACCCACAAAACGTTGTTTTTGAGAGAGTTGAAGCCGAAGAATCCCCAAAATCACTCGATGGCTAAATAAAAATAGCCCGACCATAAGCGATACTACTCCAGCCAACATCAAGAATCCTTGTATGCCCAGGTTTAAGACGTGGTCCAGGTCAAAACCACTTCGACTGAGGAATACCAGCTGGCGCATGGCTTCTGCTCCGATTAGTACGGAAAGCATGGCAAGGAGATAAGAAAACACTGCAATCCCCACACCTTGAAAATCTGACAAGCCCGAGGACTTTGTTATAGGCAAATTGGTACCACTTCGGTGGAAAAAGCCCATTACAAATACCAGCAAACAACTGTGAACGAGCCAGTCGCCTACAGATCGGCCAATTAGGGAAGCATGGTCAAAGCTTGGTTCGAAAAGTGGAAGCGCCCCAAATTGCTCCGCAGTAAAACCAGTTTTCAGGTTTAACCATAATAGGCCCATTGCAATTATGGCTACCAATGCGGAACTGAACATAGCGCCAAACTTATTCCCGAATGTGCGCGCTAATTGTGCCAACAAACTTAAAAAGAAGCCCAAAAAGATAATCCAGGTACCCAATTTGAGCCATTGTAAGAAACTCGAATGAACCGATCCTGAAGCTTGCAGCCAGCATACTTCCCGGCCTTTGAACACAACTGGATAATCCGTTTTTGATTCTGAAATATTGACGCTGGAAGAGATTTTCGGATTGGCTGGAAATATATTGTTCGTAGCTAACTTGTTGAAATTAAGGTCGTAACGAATCGGTATAAGGGTACTGTGTGTTTCGCCTCCAGACTTTTCGATATTTAATAAAAACCAACCTTGTGGAAGCCGGATTATGGACGGTGCTGTCTTTTCAGACATCATTTTCAAGTCCTTAGATGCAGGAATTATGTTAGTATTCGACCAGGCCAGCAAGGAGTCAGCCCTGTGAACTAAAACAGTAGCCACCGTAGCGGCATTTTTTTTCGATTCAATTTCCTGGTTTTCAAGCCATGCCGATATTTCAGCAGCATGTTGTTGGAGCAATGCCGTACTTTTGTCCCATTGTCCCACGCTGACTGCCAGCGCGAGAAAAATGAACATAACAACCACATACAGGAGCGCACGTTTGATCATAAGATTAGGTGGACGTTGGATTTTTTTGCCAACTGTTGTCTTTTGATATTTTATGTTTTTGAGGAATGCAAAGGCAACAATTGAGGGAATTGGATTGGAGTTTAGTATTTGTTGCCCGTTTATCAGGCGGGCAAAAGTACCTAAACAAAGTTTAAGCCAATACTGAAATTTGGCTACCAGTTTTGGCAATTGACTTTAACAATTACTTGTTATAGCCACAAAAATTAAAAACCGCAGACCGCTCTGCCGCCTTTCGGGGAGGAAAGTCCGGACAACGCAGAGCACCGCACCGCCTAACCGGCGGAGTTCTTTCCGATTTGTTGGGAAGGGCATAGAAAGTGTCGCAGAAAATAACTTCCCGTTGTTGCCAATGCCTAGGTGGGTAAACCCGCCTTCGCCGGGGCTTCGGCGGGTAAAGGTGAAAACGTGTGGTAAGAGCGCACGATTTCGGCTGGCAACAGCCGGGATGGACAAACCTTGCGGGTTGAAATGCCATGTACACCTTGTTTACCCGCCATAGCCATGGCGAAGGCGGGTGAATGCGCGGCTCGCGTAGTCTCGCTTAGGCGGGAACAAGGGGGGTAGGCAGCGCAGATCCCGACTTGGTTCGGGACCAGATAAATGGCAGAGGTTTTGTCCTAACTTTGGTTGGGGTGAAATACAGAATCCGGCTTACAGGTCTGCGGTTTTTTTTAAAAAAACTACGTCGAAATCAAGAGCGCCGATTTCAACAAAAATTAGAGTATGCACTACAAATCCATCATGCTCGCTCTCCCCTTTATGGCCTGCATTCTTTTTTCTTTCCAGCCAGCAAAAAAACGCACCCGGGTGGTGTTTTTTGGCGACAGTATCACGGAAGCCGGGGTATCTCCTGCTGGTTACATTTCCCAACTTCGCGATTCCCTGGCAGTGCGAGGGCAATCCAATGATTATGAATTTATTGGAGCCGGTATTGGCGGTAACAAGATTTATGACCTTTATCTTCGATTGGAGGAGGATGTCCTGAAAAGAAAACCTCAAATTGTGGTATTGTATGTAGGAGTAAATGACGTTTGGCACCGACACCTTTTTGGCACCGGTACCGATGCAGACAAATTCCAGAAATTCTACTCGGCGCTCATCCAAAAATTTCAAAAAAAGGGCATTAGAGTCATAGCCTGCACGCCTGCCTGTATAGGCGAACGCCATTCGGGTGAGAATAAATTAGATGTTGAACTGGATTTGTTTTCAAGTATTATTCGCAGTGTGGCCCAGGAACAAAAAGTACCTATCTGCGATTTACGCAAGGCATTTATGGACTTTATTGCAAAAAACAACCCCGACAACCGCGAAAGCGGCATCCTGACCACCGACGGAGTGCATCTCAATGAAAAAGGAAATAAGTTGGTAACTGAGCAACTTTTTGAACCAATAACCAATAACTAATTACCAGCAGCCTTCAACTCCTCCTGCATAATTTTCAAAAATTCGTCAAGTTTAGCCAAATCGCGGGTTGTGGCTTCTGGCTGGTCGGGGTCAAAAGTGTGGGAATTAAAGGCTAAAAGTGTGGTTTTCATTTTTTCCACACGCGTTTTAGCAGCTTCAGTAGTTGGATTGCTTTCGGTGGAATTTGCGATTTTGCCAGACAACTGATCGGCCTCCATACGCATTGCCAATAAAAGGTAAGATTCATTGGCGATAATTTGGCTGGTATTTTTTTCAGCCAAGGCTATTTTAAGGGCTGCGAGATATCGTCCGAAATCATTTACCTCGTTTGTTTCTTTTAGATGTTGGGATTCAGAGGGACTTAGATCCTGGAATGTCAGGCGACTGGAGGCCGTGGGGTTGGATTGTGCTTCTGCGCTATTGATAAACAGCGCGATGATAAACAGAGAAAGGAATAGTCGAAACATCGGAAAGGGAGATTTATGCGCCGGAGTTTTCATGCCAGCCAGTGAAAATATATGTGCAAAAGTAAGGTAAAATAGAAAATTATTTATCCTCCAACAGGCTTTTTGTTTGGCTTCTTAGGTTTTTCAGGATTTGCTTTTTGAGGTTTTTCACTAAAATCGATCATACCCTTCCCAGACATAATGGGGTCTCTTAAAGGGATTTTAAAATCTTCAAATTCAGCTTCTTTCAAGATATTTGGAGTTGACATCACAACATTTTGAATGGTTGTCTGCCCTGGCAGTACTTTTACACCGGGTATTTTTTCATTTTGGAAGCCTATGTACCACAGTTCCAGGTTGTATGTCCCGGAATCTAATGCAATTTGATATGCTCCATATTTATCAGTTATACCACCGGAAACATAACGGTCTTGGTGCATCAATTTTACCGTCACTCCGCGCAGGGGCTCCGTCCCGTCAGTTACCTCGCCTTTTATAAAAGTTTGAGCAGATGCGTTTTGGATGAAAAAAGCAAGCGCATACACGAACAACGCGCTCAACCGAGTGGTAAATCTGCTGAAAAAAGTTTTCTTCATAACCTGTAAAAAAAATGAAAGCATTCGAAGCGAACAAGCAATTCTTTTACTTTTGGTATGTAAGCACTTAAAAGTGCTTGAATAAAGGTAACTGTTTTTTTGAAGATAAACATCAAATACCTGGTTTCTGGTTTACATTTGACCAAAATTAAAATTTCAAATTTATGAGATCAATTAAACTGCTCTCCGTCCTCTTTTTCGCACTTTGCCTTTTCTCTTGCGAAACTGCCCGAAAATCCACGACGGTAGGTGACGATGGTATTTTGGAATTCCAGATACTCCAAATGAACGATGTTTATGAAATATCACCTTCAGCTTCTGACAATATCGGTGGTCTTGCCCGAGTTGCGACCATTCGGAAAGAAATGCTCGCCAAAAACCCGCTTACTTTTACGGTTTTATCCGGCGATTTTATCAGTCCATCCGTAATAGGTACTTTGAAATACGAGGGCAAGCGAATTCGGGGAAAACACATGGTTGAAGTGCTCAACACCCTGGGCCTGGACTGGGTCGTATTTGGCAACCATGAATTCGACTACGATGACCTTTCAGATTTACAGTCGCGGCTCGATGAGTCGAAGTTTAGTTGGTTTGGTGCAAATGCACGGTTAAAACTCCCTATGAGCAATGAAAAATCCCAACCCTTTTACAAAACTGTGCTGGGCGGCGCAAAAGAACCTTGCCCTGACAATCGTGTTTTAACCCTCCAGGACAAGGACGGCACCCTGCTTAAGGTAGGCATTTTTGGTGTCCTCATCAACTCTGGCAAAAAGCCATGGGTCGAGTATTTAGATTGGGCTGAAACTGCTCGAAAGAATTTCACTGAACTCAAACCCCAGTCCGACGTAGTGCTTGCAATCACCCACCTCGCTATTGAAGACGATAAGAAACTGGCTGCGATGCTTCCAGAAATTCCACTGGTGATGGGTGGACATGAACATGATAACATGCGAGTGCCAGTCGGACCTAGTGTGGTGACGAAAGCCGATGCCAATGCAAAAACGGTATATATCCATACCATTCGATACGATAAGCGCAAAAAAAAGTGCAGCGTAAGCTCCGAACTCAAAAAAGTTAATTCCAGTATCGCCGATGAGCCAGCCACTGCTGCTGTTATTGAAAAATGGGAAAAAATCAAAAATGAATCGCTCAGTTCTTCTGGTTTTAATGCCACGGCAGTAGTTACCAAGCTTGAAAAGCCGCTCGATTGTCGAGAAACCATTATTAGGCACGGACAAGCCCCGGTAGGCACAATGATCACCGAAGCAATGCTGGCTGTATCGCGAACCAAACCCGAATGTGCGGTACTGAATAGCGGTTCAATACGGGTGGACGATGTGCTGAGCGGCACGCTCACCGAATTGGACATCGTACGGATGTTGCCTTTTGGCGGAGGCATCACAGAGGTGAAAATGAAAGGTGGGCTTCTCCGTAAAACGCTTGAAACAGGCCTCACAAATAAAGGTAACGGAGGCTTTCTTCAACTTAGCAAGGCTCGTTTCGACCAGGCAACAGGCAAGTGGTTTATAGGCGCCAATAGCTTGGACGACAATAAATTATACCGGGTTGCGCTCCCTGATTTCTTGCTTTCAGGCAATGAATCCAACATGGGTTTTCTGAAAGCATCAGTTGGAGCCGATGGCAAAAGCGACAACCTTGAGATACCTGAAATTGTCAAGCCTGATCCCAAGGACAAGTCTGATCTGCGCAACGATGTGCGCTTAGCATTGATAAAGCACCTACGCGGAGAATAACACCCCTTACAAAAAATCAACATCCACCCCATAGGGGTAGCTCATCAGGTATTCCAGCGCTTTTTCTATGGGAAATTTCTCAAATACAACTGCATGCAGCATGGTGGTTATGGGGACATGCAGTTTATAATGCCGGGCCAGTTGGTGTGCGATTCGCAGCGTACGCACACCTTCTGCCAATTCAGGCATTGTTTTGCGAATTTGATCCGTGGTGTCGCCCATTGCAAGACGGGTGCCAAAGGTGTAATTGCGGCTGTTGGTACTGGTAGCCGTAGCCACCAAATCACCGATTCCGGCCACCCCCATAAAAGCATTGCTCTCTGCGCCTAATGCTTTGCCAAAATGTACCATTTCTGCCAGTCCTCTGGCAATCAAAAGACCTTGAATATTGCGCCCTAACCCTAATCCCCCAATGATGCCCGAACCAAGCGCAACGATGTTTTTCAATGCCCCGGCTAGCTCCGCTCCCAAGATGTCATAAGATCCAAAAACATGAAATTTTGGACTGTTCAAGGCAAATTGACCTGCTTGTATCACTTCCCGGAACCGACTGCCCACCAAGGTCGCCGCGGGCTGACCTGCGACGATCTCGGCCGCGAGGTTTGGTCCGCTCAAACATCCTACACGGATCACACTGCTTTCTTCGCGCACCACTTCACTCATGGTTCGCACATTGGCACGAGTGACAATGACACCAGGTTTTTCAAGGTCAGCCTCATCCAATCCCTTTAAATCCAAACCTTTTGTACCATGTATTATGATGTGGTGTGGCCTTAAATAGGGTGCCAGAGCATGAATCATCGACCTGAAACTATTGCTCGGCACTATGGGCAAAATAAGTGTACAGCGCTTCGCCAATTCTTCCAAGTCGTTGGTAGCAGTCACCCTGGGCACTAATTTTACCCCCTGATGTACCCGTTGTTCATTTATTAAGTTGACCGTTTCTGATTTGCGACTGAACAAAAGAACTTCTGAATTGCAGGCCAGTAAATTGGCAACAGCTGTACCGAAACTGCCTGCGCCGAGTACCCCTACCGGGTTAAAAGGAGATGCCATTGTTTATTATTTCTAGTGCTGCCCAGCAGCCAACCAATTTAAAAACGGGTTGCGCGTAGCTTTGCGTTTCCAGGGAAAAGCAATCCAAATGACCCCGCGCAGCAGGCTATCCATGATTAAACCTACCAAAAGAATCGTGATTTGTATGGCAAAAACATACTCAAAGCCTTTTCGCTGATAAACATTGACCAGCAAGGCGCCAACACCTCCATATTCGCGGAACATTGCCTCAATACTGGTAAGCATCATCCATGCGATAGCAAAATTTTGTACCATCAAATCACATGCTTCATATAGGGTGCCACGTACTACGGTGTACCAGGTTACCTCGGCTTCGCCCATCCGTAAGGTGCGGGAATAATTGTACATCTTTTGTGGAATATCCCGGATGACTGCCAATAATCCGGTCAGTAAGTACGTCAATATCGTAAAACTCATGGTAGTGAGTTTTGCTTGCCAGGAGGTACTGGTGAAAAGTAAAAAGATAAAACTGATGCCTATCAACGATAAAAATCTGAACTTCGTAAATAAACTTACCAAAGGTTCAAAAATCGGAATACGGCTTAAATAAGCCATTATCATAGCCGTCAGGATAGTGATCGCCATTGCGACCAGACAGGTCTGGGCTGAATTAAAGAGTTCGCCTACCAGGTTATACTGGCCTACGAGTTCAAGCCAGGCTGTCCAGCATTTGCCTGGTCCCGGGATGCCAGGAGGCGTTGCAAATTGCCAAAGAAGAAAAAAGGCCAACACATAAAAAACCACCACCAACATTCTGACAGTAGGGGAGGGCGTACCGTTCCACCGGAAAAGTTCTTTCATAAATATTCAAAAAGAAAGTATGGTGTATGAAGCAAGGAACTAACTCTGGTTGTAGTTCCAGCATCATACACCATACATCATACGTCAAAAATTAGTCGCCAAAAACAATCTCTACACGACGGTTTTTTGCACGACCATCGGGAGAGTCATTCGAGGCTACGGGCTTATCCGAGCCATACCCTTGTACTTGTGCAAACCGTTCGGCCGGGAAACTGTACTTGGAGCGTTTTTGTATCCAGGAGCGTACCGAATTGGCGCGGGCATTGGAGAGTTCCACGTTGCTTTCATAGGAACCAACATTGTCGGTATGGCCGCGAATGCTCATGCGCAAGCTGGTGGTGTTCAAGGAATTGTAAATCTCTTCGAGCACTTTTTCGCCTGAAGCAGTAATGGTCGCTTTACCGGTAGCAAATTCGATATTGTAGTTTCTGCGGCCATAAACATCGCTCATATCACCTTTTGAGTATTCTTGTTTAAAGCCTTCTGTGAGTTTGCCTTTGTCAGTACTGGCATAAAGCGAACGCAGTGCAGAAATATCGAGTGCATCATTTGCAGGTGGGAAGGAAGGCAGGTCTTCCGGGTACAATTTGCTCATATAATTGGCAAAAAGGGTATATACTGAGGCAAATGCGTTGCTGGAGCCTTCAGCTATTCCCAGGTCGTCGGCTACATCAGCGAGATTGCAGGAGCGGGAGCCTCCAACGCTGACAGTCCGTCCTGCACCACTTTCCATTTCTTTTCCTTTATAAAGTTCGTACCAGTTGGCTTCCGGGCCAAACACCTCACCGTTCATTTTGCAAGCATAGCGCAAAGCCGGGTCGAATGTTTTTATTTGGTCGCCAGCCAATGCCAATGCACCAATAAATTTTTTAACTGTTTCGCGGTTTTGTTCCAGATATTTATTGAGGCCGAGCATCATACAAGGCATTTGTTTGGTATTTTCACGGGTGCTGAGAAGTGTCACCACATCACGATTGCTCTTGAACACCTTTTCGTCTTCCGGAGACCAGGTGCTGGTCGCGTCGATTTTCACTTTGGCAGTATTGCCAGTACGTTTGCCGTCTTTGGCTTCGGGTAATTCTATGGTTTGGTTGGCGATGAATCGATCTGCAGCTTCCACAAAGGTGCTTACACCCACAAAATTGAGGCGACCTGGATCATAAACCGTTGGGTCTGGGTTTAGTGGAACATCATTGTCGGCAGCCCATTTGATGACGATGTTGTGGTCCCCGTCTTTTAGTACCACCGAGCAAACACCGCCTTTCGCTTTTTGTGGGTCTTTTTTCCAGGACACAGGTCCGATGAATTTGTCCTCTCCATACGAATAACCGCAAATGTAAAACCCGCGAACATCATAGCTGGGGTCAACTTCTTTCAACTTAGCATCAAGGGCAACTTTAAAGGAGGCGAGGTTATCGCCCATGATACCGCAGAAAACTGGAGGGGCACTTGGGTTGTTTTTATAATCACTGGCGAATTTGACCAAGGCCTCCTGCATTTTGCCATAATCATCCTGACGGATAAAGTTCAGATTGATCCCCGAGGCGGCGATCAGGCTTCCTTCTTTAGTTTTTGGGCCGCCATTTGCGTAAGAGATCGCTGTTTGCCCGTTCCAGCCCATGCCCAGATAGGTCATGCGCGTACCACTACTAGAATTTTTGTCTGAAGGAAACGGGAGCTGCTTCAGCCCAACGCTTTCAAAGTTTTTAGGTGCCGAGCCGAGAATGTCGTTGGTGGTAGCGTCAGTTTTTTCAAGGTCAACGACGTTGATTTTTTTCTCTAAAAGGCCTGAACCACCCAAGAGATATTTTGCTCCGAAAAAGACTGCCGCCACGATACCGGCAGTGATCATAAGTTTTGAAACTGTTGTTAGACGTGCCATAGGGCTTTGAATTTGAATTGGTTGTAAGTGTTGATTGGTTGTGGTTGGGGTCTTTGATTCCCCATATTAAAGCATACATCAGTCAAACGACAAATCCTTAAAAATCTCTCCCTCTGGTTCCTGTTCTTCGACGCAAAGATGTATTTTTCCGATGAAAAAGATCACTTCCGAGTATCAAACCTACAACTCCATTACTGCTCCACAATGTTTGCAAGTACGACTTTCCAAATCTTCCTTGAATTCGCCAATGGCTTCTCGAATTTGTGACCCGATATCTTTGAGCGGGAAACCGGCTTCGTGAAGCGGCTTGTCACATTTTTCGCAAAACCAAAGTAGTTTGTCGATCTCGCCCGTATTTCGGTGTCGCTCCAGTACAAGGCCAACGGTGCCGGCAGGACGTTGCGGAGAATGTGGGATTCGTGGCGGCAGCAAGAACATTTCGCCTTCACGAATGTCGATCGTTTCGCGTTTGCCCTCTTCATTGATGATTTTGACCTGGATATCTCCCTCCAGCTGATAAAACAATTCTTCGCCTTCTTCCCAATGGTAATCTTTGCGGCCATTGGGACCGCCCACCACCATTACGATGAAATCGTCATTTTGAAGATAAATTTGCTTGTTTCCTACAGGCGGTTTCAACAAATCCCGGTTTTCGTCAATCCAGGCTTTGAGGTTGAAAGGTTTTGCTATTGCCATGGTGGATAGGTTTGTGGTTGAAAACTTTAGCGACAAATGTAGCGATAATCGGATTGTTTTCAATTTTGGGATTTTTAGGTAGAGGCATTTCAAATATTTGCCTTTTTCTGCAACCCTTGTAGGTTTTTAAAAACTTACAAGGGTTAAATGTGAAAGTTTGAAATGCACCATTTTTGATTGGGTTGTATACATTTGTGCCTTGTCAATTCGTTACATGAATCTGAGCCCTGCCACAAAGGCATATACCTAATGATTCGAATTTTCATCGCTTACTCCAGCAAAGACCTCGTTTTTAAGGACGAAATCCGCAAACGCCTGCGTCCCTTGCAACGTGTAGGGAAGGTGGACATTTGGGATAATTACGACATTGAAGCGGGTAAAAACTGGGATGCAGAAGTTCGTGATAAACTGGAAAATTCTGACCTGATTCTGCTATTGCTAAGCCCTGATGCGCTGAATTCGGATTATTTTTATGAGGTGGAAACGCCGATTGCCTTGCGGAGGCACGAGGCGGGCGAGGCGATTGCGGTGGGGATATTGTTGAGGCCTTGTGATTTGAAATACTGCAATTGCTTTTGATGAATATGATGCCTATTGTATTGACATTGGGAAAGATATAGATGATGACATGGGCTGGGGTCGAGGACGACAACCAGTAGTCAATATCAGTTGGAACGATGCAAATGAATATTGCAACTGGCTCTTTAAAAAAACGGGGAAACCTTATCGGTTACTTTCTGAAGCAGAATGGGAGTATGCAGCAAGAGGCGGAAATCTCAACAGAGGTTATGTTTATGCTGGTAGTGATAATCTGAATGATGTAGCTTGGTATAGTAAAAACTCAAAGACTTCCCATCTTGTTGGCGAAAAGGGGTCAAATGAACTTGGCTTATATGATTTAAGCGGGAATGTCTGGGAATGGGTCGAGGATGACTGGCATTGTACTTACAATAACGCACCAAAGGATGGCCGTGCTTGGCTGGATAGTCCTAGAGGTGAGCGTAGAGTTCGTCGGGGAGGGAGTTTCTATGTCGGTGCAGAAAATTGCATAATTACCCATAGGGATCATATTGGTCGAAAAGAAAGTGATGCAAATATCGGTTTTCGTGTAGCCTGTGAAGTTTTACCTTTTCATTTCAATAAATCTTTGCTTACTGCTACTTTTGCAATAGATTCATTTGCCATGCTCAACAAAAACAGTCTCACCCAAGCCGTAAAAACCGAACTACAAACCTTATATGGTTCTCGGCTAGCCAAACTGATTTTGTACGGATCCCATGCCCGTGGCGATCAACACGAAGGGTCTGACATTGATTTTTTGGTAGTTCTGAAAGACGACAATATCAAAACAGGTTCGGAACTTAGGTATATGAATAGTGCGTTGTATGACCTTGAGTTGCAATTTAGTGCAACTATTTCTGCGCACCCTACCACTTTGGGGCGCTTTAATACTTCAGATTATTTGTTTTACCAAAATGTGCGCCGTGAAGGTATTGAGGTATGAAAAAAGATGCTGCCAAATTACTTGTGAGAGCAGAAGAATGTCTTGAAGAAGCCCACCAACTTTTTGACTTTGAACATTATTTGGGCGCAATCAATCGTGCTTACTATTGTATTTTTGGGTGTGCTCGTGCACTACTGCACGAAAAAGGACTTTATGCTAAAACGCACCAAGGTGTACAAACAAAGATCAGCGAGTTGTTTATTAAAACATCTTTGATGGAGCGCCAACACGGTGACTCAATGCGTAATGTTTTTGAATTACGGCAGATCAGCGACTATGATTTGGATGCTGACTTGACTGAAGAAGACGCTTTTTTTGCCATCGAAGCGGCAAAGCGATTTGTTATGGCGACCAAGAGCATTCTAGGCGACTAACCACCCACCCACTATGCACTTCTACAAATTCCTCCCCTTTATATGCCTTCTGGCTTACTGCAGCACCACAAAAAATACCAACGCACCCTCCCCCGGTGAGCAGTACAACTCCAATACGGAACCTACCCCCGTCTTCTCCACACTTAGCATTCCCGTCAGCATTTCTGTAGACGAAATATTACGTTCCCTGAACTCAAGACTTTCTGGGTCAGCACTTTATGAGGATTATTCCTTTGACGACAATGGCCACGACGGACTTATGATGAATGCCTGGAAAAGCGATGATATTTCCCTTTTTTTTAGTGGAAACACTGTGAAATATCGAGTTCCACTCAAACTCTGGATGAAAAAGGAACTTGTGTTTGGCACAGCCGCAGAAGCTGAAGGCGAACTTGCCCTTAATTTCAAAACTACATTCAACATCAATTCTAATTGGAGCCTGAGTACCCAAACAGTTGTTGAATACCACGAGTGGTTAAACCAGCCTGTCCTAAAAACAGGCATCGGCAATATCAGTGTAGAAACCATTGCCAATCTTGTGCTCAATCGGAGTAAAAAGACCTTGAGCAGCACTTTGGACAAATTTGTAAGCCAGCAAATTAACCTCCGGCCGTATGTGCAGGAGGCTTGGGAGGCTATCCAACAGCCAGTTTTACTCGATGAGGAATATCGCATGTGGTCAAAAACTACTCCAATCAGTATTGGCATCACCCCCTTAAAAACCTACAATAATGCTCTGCAAACTAGCATTGCCGTAGAATGTCTCAATGAAGTAACTTTTGGTGAAGAGCCAGGTTTTAGAGAAAATTCTACCCTCCCAAACCTGACATTGCTAGATGAAGCACCGGATGATTTTCAAATGCGGTTTGCCACTGATGTGCCCTTTGCTGAAGCAGAACGCGTGGCAAAAAACAGCTTGGTTGGACAGGTTTTTGAATCCGGTAAAAAGAAGGTAAGAGTAGAAGATCTAACGCTTTGGGGCAATAATGACCGAGTGGTGGTGAATACCAAATTGTCTGGTTCATTCAACGGCCAGATTTTCTTTATGGGCAGGCCGGTATTCAACCCTAAAAAAAATCAAATTGAAGTAAAAGATCTTGATTTCCATGTAGATACAAAAAGTTTGCTGCTTCGTTCTGCTTCGTGGATTTTTCATGGAACTATAAAAAGGAAAATGGCAGACAGCATGACATTCCCGCTTGAGCAGAATATTTCTGAAATAAAAAATGCCATTCAGGAATCACTCCAAAATTACCAAATTCAACCCGGAATTACCCTGAACGGCGTTCTCGACAGTATAGCTATTGAGGGTACCCACGTTACACCCGCGGGAATCCGGGTCAATCTTTTTTCAAAAGGAAAACTGAATGTGGACGTGAAGGGGTTGTGAAGCGAGAATATGTTTCGATCAAACACCTGCGACTACTCATTTTCCACATTATTTATATATCCTGAAACATTGATGGATCCGCTTGTTCCGAAAATCCTCCGGGACGGTTTTTGCTGAAATATCTTCGATCCTAGACGCTAGAATTTCTCCTTCAGTTAATTTAAATCGGCGGTAATTAGTTGAAAACCAGATTGATCCGCCTGTAGCGCAGCGTTTTAGTGCAGCATTTATCATCCATACATGGTCGCGTTGGGTATCCAGGGTCCCATCCATTCGTTTGCTATTGGAGAAGGTTGGTGGATCTAACACAATCAGGTCGAATTGTTCCTGTACGGGCATTTGCAGCCAGGCAGTCACGTCTGCTTGCAACAAACGATGCGGACCAGAAGCAAAGCCATTCAATGCAAGATTGCGGTCAGCCCATTGAAGATAAGTATTGCTCATATCCACAGTCAGCGTAGAGGCGGCCCCGCCTGCGGCGGCATACACAGAGAATGACCCGGTATAGGCAAACAGGTTTAGTACCCGTTTCTCTTGAGCCTCCTTTCGCACCATTTGGCGGGTGTTTCGATGGTCGAGAAAAAGACCAACATCGAGATAATCTGCTGGGCGAATTAGAAAATTCAAGCCATTTTCATGAACAATATATTCAGATCCTGCTCGGGAAAAACGCTCGTATTGCCGAAGGCCTTTTTGCCGCTGCCGGTATTTCAAAAAGATACTATCCGGATGAATATCAAGAACTTCCGAAACAACCTGGACGCATTCAGCCAACCAGGCTGA
Organism: Saprospiraceae bacterium; assembly: GCA_046160345.1. Lineage (GTDB taxonomy): Bacteria > Bacteroidota > Bacteroidia > Chitinophagales > Saprospiraceae > M3007. Next base: position 25,435 of record JBJXGO010000060.1, on the reverse strand, counting down.
GTGCTGGTCGGGATCCATGCCGTGATCGCGCTCGTACTCAGCTATGTGCGCAACACGCTCATAAATATCCACCGCCAAGGGAGTTCCGGGAATGTCGTTGTCGTACACCCGAAAGCAGGTAATGCCTTGCCGACGAGCCCATTTGCCAAAATGCCGAAAGTTTTTGCTCAACCGGTTTTTAAAAGGTTCTAGCCTGGATGGAGGCGCATCCATGGACATTCCGTCATTATTCGTCATTTCGTTATGGTTGTTATTTTGTCCTTGACCGCGTTTATTCCGGCAGTTTGCTTACCAATACCCGGTCAATTTTGCTTTTATCCATATCCACAATTTCGAAACAGTATCCTTCTGTTTTGAGCTTATCGCCTACTTTAGGGATTTCACTGAGTTTGTAGAGAATAAATCCAGCCAAGGTGGAATAATCTGCGTCCTCTAAATCAAATTCTTTGAGACTAAGCGTCTCGCGCAATTCATCAATAGGTATCATGCCATCCACCAGCAAACTGCCATCTTCGCGGGTTACAATATCAGGATCTTCCGTGTCATCAATGTCCGGCAAGGTGCCGAAAATGTTTTCTGTAAGGTCATGAAGTGTAATAATACCTTGAGTGGAACCGTATTCATCCACTACTACTGCAAAGTAGACCCGCTCTTTTCGAAATCGTTCCAGGATTTTCAGCGCATTCATTGTTTCAGGAATATACAAGGGCTGAGTCGTAATCTTGTGCAGGTCAAAGTCTGGCCTATTATGGTTCACAATGTAGTCCCGAAGCTTTATCACCCCTAAAATATTCTCAATATCATCATCGCACAAAAGGAATTTTGTGTAGCCGCTTTCGCGGAAAACACGGTCGTTCTCGGTCATGTCTTTCTTTATGTCAATCCATTCCACTTCATTGCGGTGGGTCATAATGGTATAGGCGTCGCGATCCGCAAAGCGAAGGATATTCGTAATGAACTCGCTTTCTTTTTGCTCCAAAACGCCTTGTTGGTTGGCCATTTTGACCATTATTTTAATTTCGTCTTCTGAGATACTTTGCTGGTCATTGGGTTTTATGAACAGCATTCGCATGAACAATTTTGTGCTCCAACTTAAGAATGTAGAAACCGGACCTGTAATTTTGGTTATCACGTTCATCACCGGAGCACAGGCAATAGCCAGGGGCTCTGCATATTGAATGGCAATGTATTTTGGGGCCAACTCGCCCACGATCAAAGAGAAATAAGTGATCAGCGAAATGACAATTGAAATCGAGATCTGCTCCGAATAAGGCGCCAGGAACGGCACCTGAGAGATCAGGGGCTCTAATTTGTGACCGATAGCCGCACCGGCATAAGCGCCTTCCACAATACTGATAAGTGTAATGCCAATTTGCATGGCAGAAAGATATCGGTCAATGTTGTCCAGCAGATAAACAGCAATGGCCGCGTTGTGGTTTCCTTTTAGTTTTTCTCCTTCCAACCTTGAGCGTTTAGCGGTGAGAAGCGCTATTTCGCCCAGCACAAGGAAACCGTGCAGGATAATGAGGACTACTACTATGGCAATTTCCATGAGAAGAATGCTGCATGGCCGCTTTAAAGGGTGTGTGATGTTGGCGCAATTGAATGCGGCGGCGTGGCAGCTTAACGGCTTAACAACGGTTCAAGAAGCTAAAGGCCCTAATACTTGAGCTTTTGCTGAGACTCATATTATCGGCGATAACACTATTTGAACCTTTTATAAGGGAATCGGCCAAAAAAGTTGCGCCCAACTTTGTTCTCGATTCGCGGGCAAAAGTACCCAATTCGACAAATTTTCCACCTGAAAATTAAGGGGTTGCCTGAGTTTAAAGAAAAATTTTGTTAAAATTGAGAAAAAATTTTTGCCCGCTTACAATAAACCTATACATTTGACCGCATCAAAGGGCCCCTTCGCCCGGTTTTCATCATCAACCAACTATATCTGCGTATCGGCTAAAACTTGTACACCATTTAAATTTCTGATTTAATTTAACTGGTTAACAGCAAAATCCATTGCTCATGCAAGTTATGCCAATGCTTCACGATCATGAACTGATCGCCCGCTACTCAGATGGTGATGAACAAGCCTTCGAGACACTTCTCGCTCGCTACAAGGCTAAAATCTACACCTCCATTTATCTCTTTGTGAAAGACCGCGCACTGGCGGAAGACATCTTTCAGGAAGTTTTCATCAAAATCATTGACACGCTCCGCAAGGGCAAGTACAACCACGAAGGCAAATTCGTGCAATGGGCCATGCGTATCTCGTACAATATGTGCGTGGACTACCATCGCCGCAACAAACGCCGCGCCCACATCAATCCGAACCCGGATTTCGATATCTTCGATGTACTTCGGGTGAGTGATGAAGGCCCGGAAACAATCATTATGCGTTCGGAAACACACAATCGTATCCGCAACCTGGTTGAAGGGCTTCCCCCTGAACAACGTGAAGTGGTTATTTTGCGCCATTATGCCGACATGAGCTTCAAGGAGATAGCAGGCCTTACCCGTGTCAGCATCAATACTGCACTCGGTCGTATGCGTTATGCGCTCATCAATATTCGGAAAATGATGTCGGAGAAGGAAGTGGTGCTGCAGTAACGATTTTCGAATCTTGACTTTTGTCGCAATAATTAACTTTCAAAGTGCTCATGTTTTCATTTTTTGAAAATATGGGCACTTTACTTTTGGGCTTAAGACTAATTGTCAAAAGTCAACGGCCATCAGTCCAAAGTCTTTTCCGAACTTTGCCCCATGAACGCTCTTCGTGAAACAAATTTCCAGCTTCCCGGCCAAACAGCCTTTTATCGCGGCAAGGTCCGGGATGTTTATACGCTTGGTGAACGCCTGGTTATGGTGGCAAGCGACCGTATTTCGGCTTTTGACCATATTCTTCCTCGTGCCATTCCACACAAAGGCGCAGTATTGAACCAAATTGCCGCTTATTCTCTGCAGTCCACCCAGGATATTTGCCCAAATTGGCTGATTTCATCGCCTGATCCAAATGTAGCCATCGGTTGGCTTTGTGAGCCGGTGCGTGTTGAGATGGTGATCCGAGGTTATTTGGTTGGTCATGCGGCGCGGACCTACGCTTCCGGGCTTCGTGTTTTATGCGGCGTGACTTTGCCCGAAGGACTGTGGGAAAATGACCCATTTCCCGAACCTATCATTACGCCGACCACCAAGGCAGAGGAAGGTCATGACGAGGATATTTCAAGAGAAGAGATACTTGCCCGCGGCCTGGTAAGCCCGGAAGATTATGCCCAAATGGAGGCATATACCCGGGCATTGTTCCAACGGGGCACCGAAATGGCCGCTGAAAGGGGACTGATCCTTGCGGATACCAAGTACGAATTTGGCAAAAAAAATGGCCGGATACTACTCATGGACGAAATACACACCCCTGACAGTTCGCGTTATTTTTATTCCAATGGATATGCCGAACGGCAGGATATGGGTGAGCGCCAACGGCAATTGAGCAAAGAATTTGTGCGTGAATGGTTGATTTCCAATGGCTTTCAGGGGAAAGAAGGTCAGCAAATGCCTGAGATGCCGGATGCTTTTGTCAAAGAAATTACCGAGCGATACATCGAACTTTATGAAATGATGACCGGAAGGGCATTTGTGAAAGAAGAATCCAAAAATATGGTCAACCGGATCGAGGAGAATGTGCTGGCGGCACTGGCGTTGATGTGACTTCCCAGGATATTTTTTCAGGGAAGTAGGCGTATCTTAGCCTCATGAAATTCCTTTGCACCCTGCTCCTCTCCCTTTTTTCCCTGGCGCTTATTGCGCAGGCTCCTGTTATTTTTCTTCCAAATTCAAGCAGCGAGCCGGAGGTCCGTGCTGCACATATTCTAAAGTTCTATCTGGAGAAAATGACCGGCCAACAGGTGGCGATCTCTTCCAATTCAAAGCCTCCTGTAAATCAGCCGGTTGTATTTATAATGAACAGCCCTGAAGCAAGGGCATTTGGCTTTGATATTCCAACGGAGCTTTCCGAAGATGCCTTTTTTTTGGAGGGTAAAAACGGAGTTTTTGCTTTGGCAGGAGGAGGTGAAATGGGAACAGAATACGCAGCCTATACTTTGCTTGAGCTACTGGGATGCAGAAAATTCAGTCCCCGTGATTCCTTTATTCCAAACTTTGAAAAGATTCAATTGCCTGATTATCAGGCAAGAATAGAAAGCCCCGCCTTCCCCTACCGCGAACTTTGGTACGAACCAGCCTTTGATGAAAACTGGGCCCGTTGGCACAAACTCAAAACCAACCCCAAGAAAAATGAAGAGTGGGGTATGTTTGTCCATACTTTCGAAAAGCTTTGTCCGCAGGAAAAACACTTTGCAACCCACCCTGAATATTTTTCCTTTAATGGCGCCCAACGCTCCCCAGGCCAACTTTGCCTTTCCAACGACACGGTTTTACAAATTGTGCTTTCCAGACTTCGTGAACTTATACAAGCAAAGCCCGAGGCCAGGTACTGGTCTGTAAGCCAAAACGACAATTATGACTATTGTAAATGTCCTCGTTGTGCTGCTGTGGATCAAAAACACGGCAGCCCAGCAGCCTCCCTATTGATTTTTGTAAATAAAATAGCGGAGGCCTTTCCTGACAAAACCATTTCTACCCTTGCTTACCAATATACCCGGCAAACACCAAATGGAATAAAAATTTCTGACAATGTGAGTATTTGCCTCTGCAGCATCGAATGCAATCGGGGTCAGCGCATTGAAGAGGGCTGCCCGGATTTTGCCCGGGATGTGCGGGAATGGTCGGCTCTGACAAAAAATTTGATGATCTGGGATTATGTTGTGCAGTTTCGGAGCTATCTCGCACCCTTTCCCAACTGGCACACCTTGCAACCGAATTTGCAGTTTTTTGAGCAAAACGGGGTTAAGATGATGTTTGAACAAGGAAGCGGGCGCGACCGATCGGAGTTTTCTGACATGAGGGCGTACCTGCTTGCCAAACTGATGTGGAATCCAGGTGCCAATATGGATTCGATTTTGGTCGATTTTGGCGATGGATATTATGGCGAGGCGCGTGCGGATGTCTGGCAATATATCCATGAACAAACAGAGCGACTAAAGAAGCATGGCAATCGGCTGTGGATCTATGATGTGCCTCAGAATGAAGCATTTGTGCGGGACAGTATTTTCGAGCGTTTTTTATACCCTTTTTCAAATTTAAGATCGGAGGTCAAAGATTCTGTCCTGCACTGTCGTTTGATACCGATCATCCTGAGCGAGTATTTTTCATTTTTGGAAAACCTAAAATGTATTTCACCAACAACCAATGACATTACTCAATCAGAAATGCGAATGCTGTATCTGGACTCTTCAAATTTGATTCAATTATTACGCTACTTCGAATCTAATTGTTTGATTACCAACATGATTCACTTAAACGAAAACAAGTACACTGCGACACAATATGTTCAGGATTATAAAGATTTTTTGGAACGTAGTCTATCCGCCTTGTTTTCAAGATCAAATTCCATAAGGCTTGAAAATCTGGCATCGCCTAAATATGCCAAAGGAGATTCACAGGAATTGACCAACAAACTGGTCGGCGAAACCGATTACAGATATAATTGGCTTGGTTTTGAAGGGACTGATTTATGTGCCGTACTTGATTTCCCAGATAGCCTTGGTTCGACTCTCTCCACGATACAAGTTTCCTTCTTGCAAGATCAGGCCTCCTGGGTTTTTTATCCGCAAAAAGTGGTATTTGAAATTTCTAAGGATGGCCAAAATTTCAAAACCATTCAGGAGGACACCATCAAGATCGTGCCAGACGGCAAAAAAGCATTTCGTACCCTGGAGGCAAAATTCCCGGCTGCTTCGGTTCGGGCTGTACGGATTACGGCCTTCAATCAAAAAACTTGCCCTGACTGGCACACCTGTAATGGCAATCCCTGTTGGATATTTGCAGATGAAATTATGGTGTATTAACATTTTTTTAAGGCAGGATTAAACCTCCTCGGCTACTTTCCGTCTTATTTCCAAACTCGCACGAATTGCAATTGACCGCAACTAAGAAGCCCGCTACGGACGAACACATCATGGAATTATTGCGCTCCGAGCAGACTTTCGAGCGTGGTTTTCGGGTGTTGATGGCGCAGTACCGCGAGCGGCTTTATTGGCATATTCGCAGAATGGTGCAGGTGCATGATGATGCAGATGATATTTTACAAAATACGTTCATTAAAGTTTACAGGGGCATATTGCAGTTTGAAGGAAAGTCAAAACTATATACCTGGCTATATCGGATTGCAACCAACGAAGCACTCAGCCACCTTCAAAGTCAAGCTAGGCACACTTCGTCGTCGCTGGATGAGGCAGATAATCTGCTTTCCAACCGTTTGAAAGCAGATGAATGGTTCGACGGAGATGCAGTACAGAAAAAACTCTTATTGGCAATTGCTGAATTGCCAGATAAGCAAAAACAGGTTTTTAACCTGCGTTATTATGACGAAATGCCCTACGAGGAAATGTCGCAGTTGCTCAATACTTCGGTAGGAGCCTTGAAAGCTTCCTTTTATCATGCAACCAAAAAGATCGAATCGGCATTTTTGAATTTTGAACCATGAACCATTTTAAGACAAAGTATTATGAAAAAAGAAATATTAGATGATGATTTGCCCATTTTCCTTAAAGAACTCAAGGAAAAGGGCGAGGGCCTGAAAATTCCGGAAGGGTACTTTGAGGCTATGGAGGAAGCTGTTTTTGCACGCCTCAAATCTGCGGGCGACTTGGACCGGCCCGTTATGAAATTGGCAAAGCGCCCCGGGTTTAAGTTTTATGTCCGGCCGCGAACGGCAACGGCTTTGGCGGCGGCATTGGCCCTTGTTTTGGCAGCAGTTTGGTTTTTCAGTCAGCCAACAGTAGTTCAGCCATTGCCACTTGTTTCCACAGAATTGACTGAAGATGACCTTGAATCCTATGTTTTGGAAAATGTGCATGAATTTGATTTGGAACAATTGGCCGCTCTAAACGGACCCAAATCTGTAAATTCATACGAGGAAAGCACTCCCGGCACTCCAAAGAAAAACCGCGCAGCGTCTGATGATATCCGACCTGAAGATCTGGAAAAAATCCTCGATGAGATGACTGATGAAGAACTCGAACAAATCCTTTAAAAAATAATCAAGAACATTTAGCTATGAACATCACCATGAGACATTTAACATTCACCGTCCTGATTGTCAGTGCTTTTGGCACTCTGGCACAGGCTCAAGTTGACCCCGAAAGGCGAGAGGCCCGATTGGCTGCCTTCCGCGCTGAAGTATTCACTCGCGTGCTTAACCTTACTCCTGATGAAGCACAAAAATTTTGGCCGATCTACAACGAATACACTGACAAGCGTGAACAAGTCCAACAGGAATTACGGCCTGCCAAACAGCTTGACCAGATGAATGATGCCGAAGTAGAAGAGCAAATCAAGCGGCATTTTGAAATGAAACAGCGTGACCTGGATCTGGAACGGGATGCCTACCAAAAACTTCGCAATGCCTTACCACTTCGCAAAATCGCAAAACTTCCTATGGCTGAGCGCGAATTCCGTGAGTCGTTGGTGAAAAAACTCCAGGAAGCGCGTGATCGCAAAAATGACCGTCAACAAAATCGGGTTCCAGGGGGGCGGGGGCGTTGAACCTTGGACCTTAGGTGGATTTACCAGCTTGCCACCTAAGTTCATGGTTCGTGTTATCTTCGCCCTTCTATGAAGATACCTGTCTTTTTACTCCTTTTTTCCTTCCCGTTTTCTGCTTGTCTCAATACTACTTTGCCCGATGGTGCATCAGCAAAGCCTCCCGCTCCGGAACTCCCGGCCTATTTACAGGAATTTGTCAAACAATACGCCCAGTATTTCGAGGAATCTTTGCGGCAAACCGATACCCCTGGCGCCGCCATCGTTATAGTAAAAGACAGCCTTGTAGTATTTATGCGCGGTTATGGCCCTCGTATTGCGGGGCAGATGGATTCCATTGGTGAGCATACGGTATTCAGAATTGGTTCATTATCAAAAGGTTTTGCTGGGGTTTTGACCGGAATTTTGGTGCAGGACAGTCTGTTGTCCTGGGATGATCCTGTTCAGAAACACTATCCAGCCTTCAGCATGCGTGACCGCAAGCAAGCCGCTCGTGTGCAGCTCTGGCACCTGCTTTCCCATACCAGTGGATTGCCGTACCATGCTTTTACCAATTTGATAGAAAAGGATTTTAGTATCCCGCGCATCGTGACGGAATACTTTCCCAAAGCCCCTGTGTGTGGACCAGAGGGCGAGTTTTATGCCTACCAAAACGTCGCGCTTTGCGTCATTGAAGAGGTGGTAATGCGAAAAACAGGCAAAACATACACGCAATTATTGAATGAAAAGATCTTTGCTCCGTCTGGTATGCTGCATGCCTCCTGCGATTTAGAAACCATTCAAAAGGAAATCGACAAAACCTTTCCACATTTTGCCACGGGCTGGGGAGCCTGGCGTGCCGATTCTATTTCAGCACTTTACTACAATGCTGCCGCCGCTGGAGGGGTCAATGCCAGCATTTCCGATATGGGCGAATGGCTTAAAGTACTTCTAGGCCATCACCCTGAAATTGTAGCAGATAGCACATTGGACCGTGTTTTTCATCCAGTAGTGAAGACCGACAAGGAGCGCCGGATCTTTCCACACTGGCTATCTCGCGACGCAGCTTCTTACGCCCTTGGTTGGAGGGTACTGGATCATGGTGGAGCCAGGATACTTTACCACGGCGGCTTTGTAAATGGTTACAAAAGCGAAATTGCCCTTAATCGGGAAGACGGTATCGGCATTTGCGTGCTTTTTAATTCCCATTCCTCATTAGGTAATTCATGTATTCCTGAATTTTTTGAACAATGGGATATGGCAAAACCGAAATAACAACGGCTGGCAGGATCATCCTGCCAGCCGATATTATGCGTTAAAAATTGGGCAGGAGTTAATTTCCAGGTTTATTCAATCACAAATTTGCGTGCAACGTTATATTTGTTGCCCAGCATCTGGATAGTATAAATGCCTTTAGGGTTGTCCGAAAGGTCAAAATTTATCATTGAATCTAGATCCTGGATGGTTTTCTCGATAACCAAGCGCCCTGCCATGTCTAACACGCGCAGCGTTGCCCCGATTTCCAAAACACCACCTACATATACCGCACCTGTACTTGGGTTTGGAAAAATCGTAAGATCCGAGTATGCCATACGGCTAGCGTAGGTTAGAATCGGATCGTCGAATTTAGGCTTTCCGGATTCGTAGCTTGGATAAGCATTGCGAACGCTGGTTAGAAAACCAGAAACTGTTGGGACATTGGGGATGTTGCTGACATCCAGTTGAGCACTCTGCTGCTGAGGCGCTGCATTGTCAATAAGGAATTGCGTGTTGGCATAGGCATAAATTTGCGAGTAGGTGCCTCTAGTGCCGCCTATGACGAGTCTGCCGTGAGCGCGTGTGGCAAAAGCTTCCTGTACAGGAATTGTATTGCCAAGTCCCAGGACAGGACCTTGTGCTCCATCAGCAATGTTAACCAATTGCGCCCGCAAGGCACCTCCGGCACTTACTGGGCCATTTCGCCAGGTGGTAATTACTTTATTGCCACTATTAGACAACACGGCGTTGTTTATCCAGCACACGGGAGTGCCAGCCAATGCGGTATTGACAGTTTCGTTAATTTTTGACCAGACTTGCGTGCCAGACCAGGAAAAACGGGCTGTATAGGCACCAGAATGCGAATTGGAGAAAGCCGAACCCGTTAAGACAAAGCCGTTTTCACCCGTTAGAGGAAGTATCTCCTCAAATTCGGTATAGGAGTAAGCGCTCCCGTCTGGTGATATTGGGAGGCTAAGGGTTCGGGACCAAACAAGGTTGCCATCTACGTCAATTCGGATTATAGATCGGGTGCCAGCAAGCACATACCCGCCGCCATTTGCTTGTTTGATAGCCCATCCAAAGCCGCTGACGGGATAGTCCAGCGTCCATTCTGCTTCGCCATAGGCATTAAATTTGGTCACCGCTAATTCACCGCTGTTGTTGCCGCCACAAGCCACATAGCCCCCATTGGTGGCTTGGCATACACCACCATATTGGACATTAAAAGGCAGGGCAGAAACACGTTCCCACAATTTGTGTCCTGTTGCATTGGTCAATATTGAATACGCCCTGTTACCAGTCGACGTAGCGGCAACAGCGAAAAAACCTACCGGGTAAGTACTTTTACAAAAGCTTTTCCAAAAGGTTTGCAGGTTATCCGGGGCAGTATGTGCGCGATTCCAGGAGTTGAACTGAGCGAATTCGCTAAATTCTGACATGTACAACGTGTTATTGCCCGGCTCGAAGAATTTGCTGCCCATAATGACATAGTTCTGCATGGCTTGCGGCTCGATTTTCCAGGCTGAGTGGTCCTGAGCGTGCCATGGCTGGGTGCTTTCAAAAATGGTTTGGGCTTGCAGTGTAATGTTTAGGCTGGCTGCCAAAATTAGCAGGGAGAGCGATTTGAAATTGTTTTCCATCTGTTGAAAAATTAATAATCGGTGAAGAGTATGGTGAATGAGTACTGTAAATGAATAGACTGGTGCTTTCCCATCGGAAAGGCCCAAAAAGCAGTATAAATGAAACGTGCTAAAATATGCGCGGATTCAATACTACTGTAATAATAAAAAATGAGGTGCTTAACAGCTGCTGAAATTAACCTGCACGGGTAGGCGATATGAGCCCAAAAGTGAATCAAGCAAGGGAATTAAACTTTCAAGGGGGGAAGCAATAAACGGAAGCAAAAAAAATTGGCATAGGGCAATCTAGGTTTGGTAGATGAATATACTTGAACAAGTATGCAAATGTATGGGTAAAAAATGGGGTCTTAATCCAAATTTTCCTGTTATTTTTTGCAACTTGGATGACAAAAATTAAATCACGATTGATAACCGAGTAATCATTGCCTGGAGAAAAAACTAAGCCCAAATTGCCGTAAACTTTGACCATTGCCGTCACAAAGAAAAATTTGCGTTTTGAAATCAAATTTTATCTCTTCTTTTGCCAAGCGAACAGGGTTGGGAACAACCTTGTGTTTAGCCTATTAATGTCCGAAACTTAGATTTAGCGTGTATGAAGAAAATTTACAAATCTTTGACTGCCAGCCTCTTTTGTCTAATGCTTGGAGGTGTTTGGCTCAACGCCCAGATTACCATCAAAGGAAAAGTACGTGATGCTGAAAGCGGCGATGATCTCATCGGCGCAAGCGTTGTGTTAGTTGGCGGCACTGGCGGAGCGCTCACCAATTATGAGGGTGAATTCAATCTCAAAGCAGAGGCTTTTCCAAGCACGATTCGAATATCCTATACTGGCTATGACCCGCTTGAATTAGTTGTGACTGACGCAGCCCAAAAGGTAGATGTGCGGCTTTCGGCTGCAAGCATTATCATGGAAGAAGCTATCGTGGTAGGCCAACGCATTGATGACAAGCAAAAATCTGCACCGCTGACGGTTGAAAACATGGATGCTATTGCGATCAAACAAACCGCTTCGGTGAATTTTTATAACGGGCTTGGCAATCTCAAAGGAGTGGATTTAACCACAGCTTCGCTCGGCTTTACGATCATTAATACCCGTGGATTCAACTCCACCAGTCCGGTTCGGTCCCTGCAAATTATTGACGGAGTGGACAATCAGGCTCCTGGCCTCAATTTTTCGCTCGGTAATTTTCTGGGCAGTAGTGATCTGGATGTTACCAAAGTAGATCTTATTCAAGGTGCCAGTTCAGCATTTTATGGCCCCAATGCATTCAACGGCGTGATATCCATGGAGACCAAGAATCCATTTGTCCACAAAGGATTGGCCGTGTCTCTTAAATCAGGGGAACGCGACCTTTGGGAAGGGGCTATCCGTTGGGCAGATGCTTTTAAAAACAAAAAAGGGGATGAGGTTTTTGCCTACAAACTCAATTTTTTTCACCTGCGGGCTAACGACTGGGAGGCCAACAACTATGAACCTGTAACAGGAACCGAATCGGGTGGGAGGTATTATACCACTGAACAAAATCCGGGCCGCTATGACGCGGTGAACATTTACGGCGATGAATATGTCCCGCGATTTGATGGTTCAAGCAACTCTGCCTGGAATAGCGGTAGAGCGGGATTGAACATATATCACAGAACTGGATATCGCGAGACTGACCTGGTGGATTACGACACCCGTAACACAAAAGCGAACGCTGCGCTGCATTTCCGCATCAATCCGGCCAAGGGATTCGAATCGCCCGAACTTATATTGTCCTCCAGTTTTGGGGCGGGAACTACAGTGTATCAAGGCGACAACCGATTCAGCCTTCGTGATATCCTGTTTTTTCAAAACCGAGTCGAATTCCGCCAAAAAGACAAGTTTTTTATCCGCGCCTATGCCACCAACGAGGACGCTGGGAAGTCTTTCGACCCCTATTTTACGGCGCTGAAAATGCAGCAGCTTTCAAAAGACAACCAGCGCTGGGGCTCTGATTATGAAAAATGGTGGACTGACCCCAATCTTGGAAATGTATATTTTGGCAAAATGGAAGAGGATTGGGGTTTTCCCGTGCCAGCCACCAATAATGCCACTGAGGCAGAACTTGCGGCCATTCAAAGCTGGATGCTTGAATATCGCGATTCACTCGCTGTACAACACTCCATGGCAGAGGCTTATGCTAACCAGGCAGGTGCCTTGGGCACGGTTTATGATTTTTTCCAGCCAGGCACGGCACGTTATGATTCGCTTTTCAACGATATAACCTCCCGCAAATCAAACGAAGGCGGTACTCAGTTTTTTGATAAATCTGCGCTTTACCATGTGCATGGAGAGTATCGTTTTACCCCGAAATTCCTTAACTATTGGTCAGTTGGAGCAAATGTGAGGATGTACAGACCCGTTTCAGAAGGCACCATTTTCTCAGATACCTTAACCTATACTCAAGATATCAATGGGGTTGTGTTGGATTCTGCTTACCGAAAGATTCAAAACAGCGAATTTGGTATGTACACAGGGGTGGAAAGAACATTCGGCGACTGGAAACTGAACGGTACCATCCGGGTGGACAAAAACCAGAATTTCGATTGGCTGGCAACTCCAGCGGTTTCTGCCGTGTGGAACCCTGCAGAGAATAATTATCTGCGGGCTTCCTTCTCTTCGGCCATCCGAAATCCAACCCTGACAGACCAATATCTTTACCTGAACGTGGGTCGTGCTACACTTTTGGGCAACATCACCGGGTTCCAAAATTTGATCACCCTGAACTCGCTTCGGGATTATTTAGCGATTCCGTTCCCAACAACGAATTTACTCAAGTATTTTGACGTAGCGCCTATCCAACCCGAAAAAGTGAAGACCTTTGAGTTGGGATATCGAACTACTTTATTCAAAAAACTTTATGTGGATGCTGGTTATTATTACAGCATCTACGATAATTTTATTGGTTACAACATTGGTATTGATGCAAAAATTGATCCTTTTTTTGGGCTTGATTACCGCTCCATAAAAGCCTATAGAGTTGCAGCCAATTCTACCAATACTGTTACCACTCAAGGTCTTGCAATCGGCACCAACTATTATTTTGGCGACTACTATATGGTGCAAGGAAATTACTCCTGGAACCGCTTGAACACAGCCGTTGACGACCCCATTATTCCAGCCTTCAACACACCTGAGCACAAGTACAATGTAGGCATCAGTGGGCGGGATATGCCAGTGACCAGGAAAAATAAAAAAATACTTTGGGGCTTCAATCTGACCTACAAGTGGATAGAAGGCTTTACATTTGAAGGTTCACCGCAGTTCACCGGTTTTATTCCAACTTATGATATGCTCGATGCGCAGGTGAATTTAAATGTTCCGGTCAATAGTGCCCAATTGACCTTCAAACTGGGGGCAGCCAATATTTTGGACAAACGCCGTTATCAAACCTATGGCGGGCCATTGATCGGGCGCATGGCATATTTGAGCGTAGTGTATGACTGGAAAAAGAAGTAGGAAACATTAACTTTAATCAACAAATAGGTGATTAACCCCACCAAACCAGCGAGAACACCATTGGCAAATCAACTATCATTAACCTAACTCATCGTCATGGACATGAAAAAAATTACAAATCTCTTCGCCCTCCTGTTCTTGTTTGTCGCTGCAACCTCGATTGCTCAGCGCTACCAAGCACCGGTTTTCTCTGAAGTTTCTACTAACGTTGACTTCTATGGGTCAAACTTCACGGTAATAACATTGCAAACCCCATTGATGCACACAGCCCGTCAGCCGCTTGCCATGCGTGTTTATCAGCCAGTAGGGGACGTAGAAACGAAGCGCCCTTTGATCATTTATCTGCATACGGGCAACTTTCTGCCATTCCCGAACAACAGCGGCTGTTATGGCACGATCAATGACTCTTCCTGCGTAGAGTTCGCCACACGCCTGGCTAAAATGGGTTATGTGGTTGCAGTGGCTGACTACCGTCTTGGCTGGAATCCTTTGGCTACCACAGAGTTATCTCGCCGTTTCACACTCATCAATGCTGCTTACCGAGGGGTACAAGATGCGCGTACCTGCATCCGTTACTTCCGCAAATCTGCTGATGTGGGCGGTAATCCGTATAAAATTGACCCCGAAAAGATCATACTTTGGGGACAAGGTACGGGGGGCTATATCTCCCTTGCCTGCGCTACTTTGAACAACTATAGCGACATTCTCAACACCTCGGAGCCGGGCAAATTCATGCTCAATGCCATGACCCCTATGGTTATTCAGCAATACAACGGTGACATCTATGGCAACCCGCCTGCGCCTCAGCAGCATTGCCTGGTAGATGCTGCCTACAATTCTTTCACGGGCATTCCGATTGGCGATACACTTTGTTCGCCCAATCACGTAGGCTATTCTTCCGATTTTGCAATGGCTGTGAACATGGGTGGAGCTTTGGCCGACAAGTGGTGGCTGGATGCACAAACCCCACCGATTGTTTCATTCCATGTGTTGACCGATCCCTTTGCTCCTTGTGGTGATGGTTTGGTAGTAGTGCCCCTGCCTCCAGATTTCCCTCCCGTGGTAAACGTGACCGGATCATGCGGTCTTCAGCAAATCATTGAAGACGACTTTCATACGAATGATATTTTCAAGAAATCTGACGATTGCAACAACAATGCTTTTGTCCAGAAGGCGAACTCTATGAATGGTGGACGGGCTGGTTTTTATCCCTTTTATAACACACCTCCAAGTCCGACCGGTGGAACACAATCTGGCCCGTGGGAATGGGCTGCTGTGCCTCCAGCTGCGGGCAACTGCAATACTAATTCCGTAACTTCTCGTGCATACACGGATACCATTATAGGCTATGCAGCGCCATTGGCTTGCCGTGCGCTTGATATTTGCTGCCTGGTAGGTACAGAGGATTTGGTAAAAAGTAATATTGACCTCAAAATTGCTCCAAACCCGGCCGCTAACGAAGTGACCTTAACAGTACCGAGCGAGTATCTGATGCAGGGCATTGAACTTTTCAACGCTAATGGCCAATTGGTGCGCACCATGTACGGCATAAACCACAGTTCGGCTATTTTGGACCGTGGAAGCCTGCCCAATGGCATTTACACCGCCAAGGTGTACTTTGCAGAAGGAGTGATGGCCAGAATGATCGTTTTTGAATAGTAGGGCGAAATTTATTTCGCTATAAACTAAAAAATAGTGCTAAGCGGCGACACGGACTCAAATCCGCGTCGCCGCTACTGTTATTTGACCAGCTGTATGTTAATTTCTTAAAGGTGCTTGTGTGTTTGTAATTTGTTTGGTATTTTTGATTGATTTCTTACCTTTTGAACATCCTCCTATGCGAACGCTCACTCTTCTATATTGTATCTTCTTGCAAACCCAAATTTCACTTTCGCAAACCATCACCTTCTCTAAAATATTCTCCAACTACCCGCTTAACGGGGAAAATGGCTGGATAGTCAAAGAAATGACAGGTGGGTACCTGACCCTTTCAACCTCTAACCCAAGCCCCAGCCATGTGTACACAATGCTGAGCAAATTGAATGCCCAGGGCGATGTCATCTGGTTCAAGCAATACCCATTTTACCCCGGCGGGCTTCAGTCCATGGTCATAGACGACAGCCTGATTTTTATCTCTGGATTCAATGGGTTTGTTGGACCTGGCGAGGATCAATATTTTATCCTTTACTGTTTGGACACAGATGGAAACATACAATGGAACCGTACTTATGGGGATTCTACGCTACTCGAAACATTTCCGAACTTGTGTAAAACTGTTGACAACAACTTAATGCTTTATGGAGGCAGATTTAGAAATACTGACCCCGATCATCATGTCAACAAATTAGTAAAAGTAGATTTGCACGGCAATATGCTATGGGAACGAGAGTTTGGCTGGCAGTTCGACTGGAACAACAGACAATACATCCTCTCTGAAAATGACGGCGGTTATACCATTTCTTACAACAAATGCGACTTAGATACGATCTGTGGTTTCACCTCGCAAGGAGGAGTAACTCAATTAAACGCAGATGGTGAAGAAGTATGGTCGGTCACTTTCCCGGCCTCTCCCGGAGTTCCAAGTCAACCCTATATTGCTCCTATAGACGACAACCTGATTGCTGCCTATTGGCAAGAGACTGTTGGCGGCATCGTCTCTGACCCAGCACACTACTTCATAGACTCTTTGGGAGCTATCGTGGACACCCAACTGATGTTCGACCAGCATGGCCGCTACACTTATGGCCTCGAAGGTGTGCCGGGGAGGGGGCTCGTGGGCACTGGCCAGATGTCTATACCATTCCCTACAGGTTCCCAACAATTTGGTAGAATTTATTTCATCAACAACGATCGGGACTTCGTATGGGAGAAAATGTACAACGACCCGCGTTTTGACAGCTATGGTTCGACCCTGTACAACGTCATCCCTACCAGCGATGGCGGCTTTATGGCTATCGGTACTATCATCAACAACATGACAGGAGTGTTTGAGTCGCACAGTTGGATATTGAAACTCGATTCTATGGGCTGCCTCGTGCCAGGCTGTAGCGAAAACACCATCATCACTGACACAAAAGAGGCGGTTTTTCTTCAAGGCGAGGGGGTTATAGTATGGCCCAATCCCGCCAGCCAGTGGGTCAATGTGGCGTTCCCGCCAGTTTTTCGGCATGATGTACGCGATCGCCTTCTCCTGCTTTCCGCCGAAGGGCGCACCCTTAGAAGCATGCCAGCGCAAGCCGATGTCGAGCATTTTTTGCTCCCACCCGAACTGGCAGAGGGTATTTTCTACCTTGTGCTGCATAGGGGGAACGAGGTGGTTTTTTCCAAGAAGATGATAAGGGTGAGATGAAACCTGATATACCAACACTATCTCCACAATAAAGCGGCGGCACGGGCTCAAATCCGTGTCGCCGCTACTTTTTTACTTTACAAACAGCATTCTCTGAAACCACTACCTTTGGCCATTCAACCAAAAAAAATCCCCCAATATGCAAATCATCCATCCATGAAAGTACTCATCCCTGTTGCCGGTGTCGGCACACGCCTTAGACCGCACACTTACACTCAGCCCAAACCCCTGATGCCTGTAGCTGGCAAACCCATCATTTGTTTTATCGTGGATAAACTCGTTGAAGCCGGCATCAGAGATTTTGTGTTTGTCATTGGATATTTGGGGGATAAGGTGCGGCATTTTATTGAAGAAACCTACCCTGAATTACATACCGAATTTGTGTATCAGGAACATCGGGAAGGTTCCGCACACGCCGTTTGGACGGCCCGGGAGACTATTGAAGATGAAGACGAGATATTTATTGCCTTTGGAGATTCTATTTTCGACCTTGACCTTCAAAAGATGCTCGATTGCCCAAATTCCTGTATAGGGGTAAAAAAGGTAAGCGATCCGCGTGACTTTGGCGTAGCGGAATTTGGCGAAGATGGCAAAGTGACCCGACTGATAGAAAAACCCAGAATTCCCAAGTCTAACATGGCAATCGTTGGGCTATACAAGATCAAGGAAGTGCCTGCGCTTATTCGCGCCACGGAACATCTGATTCGACAGGAGCTCCGAACCATGGGCGAGTACCAATTGACAGATGCTTTGCAGATCATGGTGGAGCAAAACATTCATTTCCACACCATTCCGGTACAAAACTGGTTTGACTGTGGCCGCAAGGAAGTACTGTTGGAAACCAATGCCATGTTGCTCGATCAACGCGGAATAGCATCCAGCCAACGTGATTTGCCGCCCTTTGAAAATACAATTTTTATTCATCCCGTGGCAGTGGGGAACAATTGCAAGATTGCGCACAGTATCATAGGCCCACATGTTACCATTGGAGACAATGCCCAAATACAGCGCAGTATCGTGAAAGATAGTATCATCGGTAATTTCGCCTCGCTCGATGAGGTTGTGCTCAAGCACTCTGTCATCGGCGCCGATGCCAGTATTCGCGGTATGGACCTGAGCCTTAACATTGGAGATAATACGGAGATTGATTTTGGATAGATATGTTAAAAATTTTAATGCTACTTTTGTTAGATATTCTAAACTTTATACCATGAAAAAAACCTTAATTTTTCTTGCTATTTCCCTGATATTCTCTACCTGGCTTTCTTGTCAAAATACTAGAGATAACAAAAATTTTGAACCCCAAAGGGTAAAAGCGCTTGGAACACCTTTGGATACACCCATAACCTTTGAAAATAAAGTAAAGGAAATAATAGCAAATGAAAATAAGCCCTATGACCGATTTTTCGATGGGCTTGATGGTATGTCAACCACGATGTCGTATAGCCTGGGTGGAATATCAATATTGTTTGGCATCATTTCGCTAGTTCTCTTAGGGCTTCAGGTAGTGACAACCCGCCGCGAACAAAAGAAAATGGATGAAATGAACAAATTTTTTCAGGATTCAATCAGGTCACAAACAGATGAAAATAACAAACTATTAAAAGCTGTAATTGAAAATGTTGACAAAACCACTTCATTTATTGGCTCCTACCAACAACTTATATTGATCAAAGAAAGTGCAGAGCAAATAAGAAAAAAACAAAAACTGGCAAAGCAAAAGAAAAAGAAGGAATTACGCAAACGACAAACTGATTTGAATGGCGAAGCCATGCGTTTGTTAGAAGACGTTTTTTCTGCCAACTACAGCTCTACATTATTCAGCGAAAGCGAGAAAGATTCCTTTAGGCTATTTGCTCAAAAGTGGGCAGGGCTGGAAGAAGATATTGACCTGGAAGTGAAATATTCCAATAACGGGGCATATTTTCTTTGCGGGTTGCATCTATTCTTGATCAATCAGCCCAAAAATGCTGCAGAATACCTTTTAAAATCCATTGAAGTTTCAGACCGTTTAGCCTCGGATTTTACTAAAATTTCAGCTGGTGAAATTGCAGATATATTCCCCCAAAATACAGAAAGTTATAAAAAATATGAGCAAGAAGGGTGGGTAAAAAAAGTGCGTAGTTACGCAGCATTTTACCTTGGCAGAACGCATTATCTTCAAGGCAAGTACACAGAATCTATTAGATCTTTTGACAGGGTACTTGCTGATTTCCCAAATGAAATAGATGCGATATTTTATAAATTTCAAGCTATTTTTTGGAGAGACGAGTTTGGGAGTCTTTCCGAATTGCAAAATGAATTCACAGGATTGGTTAACTCGGCAATAACCCATAAGTCGGGTGAATTTTCAACCGCAGCTCAGGCAATGTTGTTGGCAAGATTGAATATGAAATTAGGAGATTTTTGTATGCATTCAAATCCAGTGGGAGACAAATACGACCGGGGAATCCCAGATGCTCTTTCGTTCTATTTTAATGCTTATGAAGAAATTTTGGGCCTTGAAGGTGCAATCCCCGAGGGCTATTCACCAATTGAGCCGATGGTTAATTTTAATTTTGGGAAGGCCATTAAACTTGCGAATGAGAAAAACCTTCCTCTTCCAGCAAAAATCCCCAAAGGAATTGATTACTTAACATTATTTGATAGGGCCCGAAAATTAATTAAGTTGATAGGCATCGAAATTGAGAATAAAGAGACCCTTTACATTCTGCAATATATGCTTTCAAAGTGTCAGGAGGAGCTTGACAACCTGGGAGAAGCTGAAAAGGCCATTGATGAAGCTTTTAAAGCCTTTAGCGCTTACTGTTCTCATCACAAATACCGTGGGTATTCGCCAATCGTCAATTCCATGTTACCACAAGATAAATTGAAAAGCGAGATTTTGGCGCACCGGGAATCAATTATTAAAAAACTGGACAAAAAATCAATAGGAAAGTCATGAAAACCACCTATCCCTATTTCTTATCTGTTTTAATGACCGTTTTGATTCTTTCCCAAAGCTCCTGTGCCTATTACCAGCGCTACCAGATGTCAAAATCGAAGCTACAAAAAATAAACCCCGACGGACTCTCGGTTTATTTGGTAGACGCTTCCCATCCGCTCACGCGTGGGTGGTATGTGTCGGAACCTAAATTTGAAAAAAACAGCATACGAGGTTACTTAACCCGCATGGCTGAGGTTGAAACGCTGGAGGCTTCTATGCTGCGAAACCGCTCCGACGCACAACAAAGCCGCAACGATATTCTACTGTTTGCCAAGCCACAATTTGCAGCCGGCCTGCCCGACACGGCCACTATGGTAATTCAAAATTCTAATCTGGAAAAAATAGAAGTGTGCGAGCTCAACCATGGGAAAACCATTGGATTGCCTTTATTAGGCTGCTTTGGGGGATGGGTGTTGGTTTACTTGATAACGGAGGGGATTTAGCTGGTAGTATTTTGACGCTTGATGCAAATACTACCAGGTTTGGTTCTGGTTCCAGAAAGGCGGATTGTCAAAAGGATTGTTATTTTGGGCTTGTTGGCGAGCCTCCTCAGCCCTTTGTGCTTCTGCGGCTAACCGTTCTGCCTTGGTGTTGTCAAAGATATTTCGCGGCAAAAAGTGGGTTTTTTCTTCGTCAGCGAAAGGGCTTTCAGATTCTATAGACTCTTCGTCTTCCAATTCGCCCTTAAATAGGAAGGCGGCAAAAATTCCCGCAAGGCTGCCAATCAAGTGGCTTTCCCAGGAAATTCCTTCCTGATCTGGCAATACTCCGAGAAACATACCACTATACAGCAGCATCACAATTCCAGCAAGAATGATAGAACGCAGGCTGCGCCGGAAAATCCCGTTCCAAAACATGAACGCCACCAACCCATAAATAACCCCACTTGCACCGATATGAGACACCGGTCGGGCGAATAGCCAAACCGCGGCACCCGTCAAAAAATAAATAAGCCAAAATGCCCGCATCGCCACCTTTCGATAAAAATATAACGAAATGAAACTAAGGACAAACAAAGGCAATGTGTTAGAAATCAGATGTTTCCAACTCCCGTGTATAAGCGGCGCGGTTATGATACCCCTTAATCCCCATGCTCTTCGCGACATAATGCCATATGCGCCAGGGTCGAAATTATCGGCCATTTGCCAAAGATGAACCAACCAAAGCACCGCTACTGCCGCGAGCGGAAAACGCAAACTTTCCAGCAGGTGTCGGCGGGTCAGGTGAAAACTGTCAGTTTCGCTGTCGATCATTGAATTCACGGGAAGGAGATATCTGAGTTTATACGAGGGTTTGATGGTTTTCTTGGCGCATTATTAATCGAAAAAGACAATCCAAGACCAAAGACGGGCTGCCCAGCTATTGACTCCATTGAAGGTTTCAGTTTGAAACTTAGGTCGTCACTTACATCAAATCGCTCCAAGTGTGCATCCACAAAAGCATCGGTTACCACGAGCAAATAAGTGACCCCCAGGGCAATAAACCATTTCTCTGTGTAGCCACGATATGTATCGCGATAAACCTTCGTTCGTGTATCGTCGAAGGTGTTGTAAGGAGCTTCTGTGGGATTAGTGGTCGGGTCGCCGTCCACGAGCAGTTTGTGGTTGTCGCGAAGTTCGAGGTATGTTTTTCGAGTATCAAATGTAAAATAACCGATGCCGCCCAGCGCACCCCAGGCCAAAGGAATTTTCCACCATTTTTTATTGTAAGCCTGTCCTGCTCCCGGCAAGGCAAGGGATAAAAAAGCAGCGGTACGCGGGTTTGGATAGTTTTTTGAAAACAATCTTTTTGAAAAACCCTTCTTTTTTTCTTTTATTACAAGGGTGTCTGCAGTTTGACCGCCCATTTTGGAGGTCTTTTTATTGGAAGTAACAGCAGGGGGGGGCAAAAGTGAATCGCCCTCAATTGTTTGAAGAGAATCAGCCTTTTGTGCAAAAAGCTGAAAACAAAAACATAATATAAAAAAGGTAATAATTGGCCGAGTGTTCATAATTTGACAAAAGTAACGCGCCAGGTCTAAAAACGTTGCGGCGAACAGGGAACAAGTCCCGTTCGCCGCATTATTTTTATTGTATTGAAGTAATTTCCAGCACGATAAAACTATTGAACATCCAGCAAATTCCGCAAGATCACCTGCTTGCCATTGAAGTCAGAAACAATGGCGGTGATATTAACCGGAGCGGTAGGAATAGGCGTATTGGCAAATGTGGAGCTGGATTGCGTAAACATAGGAATAGTGCCGGTACCATCTGACAAGGTTTTGTTGCCAGAATAAACGCTGGTGGCGCCCGAGATAGTTGCCCCCGAGATTTTTACCAGGGTGCTTTCCCAGGCGTCAAAATTTGCAATTACATCAGCAATGGTAGCAATTCGAGGTGCAACTGTTACCCCAGACCGAATTAGCTGGGATTTGGCGCTAGGTACGTTGTTTACCTGAAGCAGCTTGTTAAACTCGCTCAACTCTTGTCCTGACACGTCCACCTCTATTTCGTCGCCCAGATCATAGCAGTGGTTTTCTAAAAAGCGAACCACAATGCCTGCTGAGCCATCTTGCAGGTAAAGATTGCGTGCGTTGAGGTTGTTGTTGATCCGGTCAGAAATAACCACCCCCGTTATTTTTTTGCTGCCTGAAACGGTTGTCGTTGTCCCGATAAATTGGCTGCGAATTTCGCTGATATTGGTTTGGGTACCACCAATAGCGTCATCGCAACGAGCGCCTGCCATGTTAACATCCCGCAGATCGCGAATATACAATTGGAAGTCTGTAGGCGTCACCTGATTGTTGGTGCTATAAATTCCTAAGACACCTACCAGCGAGCCCTGGCCCGTTGCTGTTTTTTTGATTGCAAAATCTGAATAAGCGCTGCTACGGAGATAAACCTGTGCGTTGTCGGCACAATCTTCCAGAGTCCGGTTGATGTCGGTTTTGGTAACTGCATCGGCATAGATTCTTCCCGCATCGCATTTGGAAAATTGTACTCCGTCCAGTTGGATAAAAGTGCCCACCATATCGAGCGACAATTGGGAGATTTTCACGGGTTTTGGCGCCAGAGGCCCCCCCAGAAAGCCGCGGACAATTTGGTTGATTTCTTGGTTTTCCGTCAGTCCAATGGTCTCTTTTTGCCCGTTTTCTTCATAAAAACCGCCTACCAATTGGACCAGGCCGTTATAGTCAGTCAACATCAGGCCCTTGCATTTGATATAGATCTTGCGACCAATAGGGTAGCGGTTGTATAAATAACCATTGCCGAACTGGATCTCGATGCCCCCGGTGGAATCCTGAATGACAAGGGCTTTGTAATAATTGCCCGAACGGTCGTCCATGACCACTGTGCCGCCGATCACATATTCTTCCGTGATGGCACGGTAGCCTCCAGTGAAGTTGGAATGCAATTTTTTAAGGGCAAGAATGGAGATGTTGGTTGGAATATCCTGACCATTGCCGCCAACTGGAGGTTGGTCAAAATCGGTTTTAACACAGGCGATAAAAGAAACTGCCAAGAAGGATGCAGCCAAAAGACTGATTGCGAGGTTTTTATTTTTTTGGAAAAACATGTTCTTATGTTTTTATGGTTGAAAATCAAATGAATGTTTCTATGGTTCTGAAATTGCAGGAGCTTGAAGGGAAAACCCGGCTTTAAATTCTAACACCCAAGGAAACGAAATAATTCAAACCTATACCGTATTGCACTTCGTGCGAATATAATTGGGCATTGTCAAACTCTCTGCCGAAGGCATTTAGGTAGGCCTCCCGCCCGGAGACAATGATGTTTTTATTGTCCAAAATGTTGTTTACACCCACGTTAAGGAAAAGGAAAACATCGTTAATTTTCCACGATTTCCCACCAAAAAAGTCGAGGGTATAGGCTGCTGGCGCTTTACGCTGATTAATAACTGTTTCCCAAATTGGCGAGCCCGGTTCCAGTCCCAAAACTGCTTCGGCGCGACGGCGGGTCGGGTCAAAGAAAAACCAAAAGTTGTCGACCCAATTAAGGCTAAGGGAGGCAAACCAGAAGCGTTTGCCTTCATATTTAAGGCCTAAGGACGCGGCAGTCTGGGGAGTGCGTGGTACCAGGAAGTTTTTTTGGTAAATAACGATGCTGTCCAGGCCAACCGTCCCGGTATTGTCCGCATTTTGGAACATCAAAGGCCGGGAGGTGTAGTGGTAGTAACCCAAATTGGTTGCACCATAAAATACCCATGACGGTAGAGGTTTCCACTCAAAGGCAGCTTCCAGGCCCATGTGTTCCCGGTCAACCCCCGTCCGAACAACTGTGCTGAATTCTCCAAGTAGCTGTGCAAAGAACAAGTTGCTTTCAACTTCATCATTAAACTTTGTCAAATAGCCCGTGATACGGGCGCGAAGTTTGGGCGCCCGGTGGATAAAGCCGCCTTCTATGCTCTGAACGGAGTAGGGGTCAACACCAGGCACCACGTCATTCCGGTTGCGTGGAGAAAGGAAAATATCTCGAAATTGTGGTGGTTTGGTGCCGATGAATCCATTGGCATAGAGGTAGTTGCGCCCATTTATTTTATACGTAACGCCACCTTTTGCGCCATAGGTGAAGAAAGATTGTTTCTCTGAATTGCCCAATGAATTTTCAACAAAACGTCCATTTTGCATATTTCCGGTGCGCCAGAACTGATTTACGCCAATTTCGCCACCA
This sequence comes from Saprospiraceae bacterium, assembly GCA_046160345.1. GTDB lineage: Bacteria > Bacteroidota > Bacteroidia > Chitinophagales > Saprospiraceae > M3007. The sequence goes on along the minus strand of JBJXGO010000060.1, from coordinate 423 downwards.
AAGAAAACCTGAAAACGGCGTAAGTCTGTCGTCATTTGTATCCAGGTATTCCCGCTGCGGATATTTTCGTCATAATTGTAACCAAACACATCGCCCTCGCGAACCACATTGTTGGGGTTCAGCAGATCATTTTGTTCTTTATCCAGTTCACCGGGGAAGTCTTGCGAAGCAAAACGATTGATGTCGTACCAGTAATCAGCACCGAGCAGGTCGTCTACAACTTTGAAATTCTGGCCTTTGTACCAGCGGTAACCTGCCCCGGCCTGGATTTTGGAACGGGTATTCAATTGCTGGTTGAGCATAGCATTGAACCCAATTTCTTTACTGTCAGCCCGTTGGTCTTCAATGATATACTGAGCGCGTTTGCCCGTGACTGAGTTGCCCTCGATTCCGTCGGCATCATTGATAGTGAAGATATTGCGA
>JBJXGO010000059.1:0-47126 GCA_046160345.1 Saprospiraceae bacterium | reverse complement strand
TTGGCTCATGTTTTACTGCCTTTGCTGAGTAGTCAGCCCAACGAGGGTTGTCTTCCCGACAAGACCCGTCCGCATCAAGTGCGCGTAACCCGGGCATTTGCCCTACAGAGTGCTCGAACGGGCGAGCACCTGGCCCAAGCGCACTTGATGCGGACGGGTCTCGTCAAGAAGACAACTCAGCCATAGTTAGCTTTTTCAAAAAGGCAAGAAGTAACGCCAACATGAGTCATCCCAGCGATTCTGGATATCAGTTTGCTGATTAATATTGAATTTAAAAATGACAATAACGTTTTTTAATTTATAAAAATGCAACAAAGATACATTTTTTTAAATGAAAAAATGTATCTTTGTTGCATTAAACATTGCCAAAAATGAAAAGATCCTTGTATGAATCATTGATTATCTGGAAAAAAGCACCCAACAGGAAACCACTTATTCTGCAAGGAGCAAGACAAGTCGGCAAAACCTGGCTAATGAAGGAATTTGGCAAAAACGAATTTGAACAGGTCGTTTATCTCAATTTTGAGAGCAGTGAGCGCCTGAAATCCCTTTTCACTAGCGATTTCGACATTCAGCGCATCATCACCACCATAGAAATCGAGGTAAATGAAAAAATAGACAGCGGTAAAGCCCTGCTTATTTTTGATGAAATCCAGGAAGCGAACAAGGGTTTGACTGCCTTGAAATATTTTTTTGAACAAGCCCCGGAATATTACATTATAACTGCGGGTTCTTTATCGGGTGTTTCAATGCAAAAAAACAGCGCATTTCCTGTTGGGAAGGTTGATTTTTTGCAAATGTATCCGATGAGTTTTATGGAGTTTTTGGAAAGTATCGACCAAGGGTTGCTGAAAATACAATTAGAAGCACAGAATTGGAAGATAGTAGATAGCTTCCACGACAAGTTGATCGAGTTCTTAAGATTGTATTATTTCGTGGGCGGAATGCCTGAAGCAGTAGCACACTATGTACAATATCATGACCTGAACGCAGTCAGGGAAATTCAGCGCAAAGTGTTAATCGGCTATGAAAACGATTTTGCAAAATATGCGCCCATTGCAATTGTGCCGAGAATAAGGTTAGTGTGGCAGGCTTTGATTGGCCAGCTGGCAAAAGAAAACCGAAAGTTCATTTATGGGCAGGTCAAATCCGGCGCACGGGCAAAAGACTTTGAAACGGCTATCCAATGGTTGACGGATGCGGGCTTGGTGCTAAAGGTCAGTACGCTTTCAAAACCGGCTATACCTTTGAGTGCCTACGCTGATTTTGATGCATTTAAATTGTTTTTTTTGGATGTGGGTTTATTGAACGCTATTGGAAAAATTGACGCGAAAATACTGTTAGAAAAAAACGCCATTCTGACCAAATTTAAAGGCGCATTGACAGAACAATTCGTGGTTCAGCAGCTGGCAATAAAACATGATCTATATTACTGGTCCGCCCCGAATGCCACTGCGGAAATTGACCTCCTGGTGCAGTTTCAAAACGAAATCGTGCCCATTGAAGTGAAAGCAGAAGAAAACCTGAAATCCAAAAGCCTGAAAGTGTTTTTTGAAAAATTCAAGCCCATGCGCAGTATCCGTACTTCCATGAGCCGACACCGCGAACAAGACTGGATGACCAATGTGCCTTTGTTTGGGATTGCGGCGGTGTTGGGAGCGAGGTGATACCAAACGGGCTGGCGGATACCCTCCTACGACCGAATACTCGGGACAGGAGCTTCGGTACTCACTCAAATTACAAAATGCCATGTTTTCCAAAGAACTCTCTGGCAGAATTTGAAGAATTATTACCCGCCCCGCCGTTCTTTCGGACACACCAGTCGCATATAGTCAATACGAGGTTTGTCCGAAAACTCAGCAAAGACGAGGGTGACAGCCTTTTGATGAGCGACAAATCCATCATCCCGCTCGCCCGGAGGAGAAAAGAGACTTTTATCGGGATAATGAAGGCTGGTGGATCGGCCTGAGGCTGCTCCGAATTTAAGCAAAATTTTCCAAGCTCAACAGGAACAATTATTAACAAATCAATGTGATTTCGTCATATTTGCGGGTGATTTGTGGATTATAATGATTCAATTCTTATAATAAAGTTGTAATTAAAGTGATTTTTTCCCTAATAGACAGGATATTCACACGCTTAAGCCCTTTTTGGCGCAATTTTTGCTCTTAACAGTAAAGTTAAGCGTTGCCCCCCTATAAAAAAGTACCTAGTTTTAGGCTGAATAAATTTTTTGGGCTACATTTACCTTTTCTTTTACTCCCTTTTTCGTTCTCGTAGTGGCATTAACCTAATGTTAAGTTACTAATCCAAATTGTTCCGTCCTGTCTATCGGTGTTTTTTTTAAGATCTGCCAGATGATCTTATGTATCCACTCACTTACTCAAGGACGACATTATGTTTCCATTTGAAAAAATCTATGCATTATCAAGTTCGAGACTTGGCACTTACCGCCTGCTCATCATCTTAGCGGCATTTGTTGCCTTTCTGAGCAATAATGGCCAAGCGCAAACTTGCACTTTTACTCAAAAAATAATTTCCTCGCAAGACCCATTCAAGAATTGTCCCACCAACACCAGGATCATCCTCATCAAGGATACCCTTGAAATCAATGGGGACTTTAAGGTTGATCCAGGGGGAAGTGGAAACCCTTTTGACGGCCTGCTAATTGTGGACGGAGGCGTTCTTCTTTGGAGTACAGCCAAAGCCGATCTGAAAATGGGAGATAAGGGGCGTATTTTGTTGTACAATGGTGGATATATTTATCCCAAGAACCTCCAGAATCCGAACTGCAATAAGGACAAGACCATTTCCTTTGGTGGCATTAAAGTGGTCAGTTGTAAGTTGCAAGACACCATCTTTCATAGCTTTGCCGATGTAAATGCAGCTGGATGTGTTGACGGTGCAGGTATTTGCTGCGATGTAGCACTGACCGTGAAAGAAAACTCGGGCATTGCCAATGACCTTACCTTATGTGAGCCAGGAGATACGGTGGAACTTTCTGCGCTCGGAAGCGGCACACTTGATTATTTTGCCTATAACTGGAACCCAAATATCGGCAATGGCAAAGGGCCTTACAAAGTAGCTCAATTCGTCAACACTACCTACTCCATAGGTATATTGGCCCAATTTGACCCGGAAGGGCCAGAGCCGCCCTATATTCTAGGTTGCGGCGCATCGGCAACGGTCAAAATAAACCCGCAAATCAACCTCATTACAACGGTCACACCTGTTCCCTGCGCCAGTTCAGCAGTAGGGACAATCAACCTGACCGTATCTGGAGGTACTGCACCCTATAAATACCTTTGGTCCAATACAAAGACCACAGAAGACATCAATGGCCTTGTCGGGGGCACATATACTGTAACCGTAACCGATGCTAAAGGATGTAGCGAGGTCAAAAGCGCTACTGTATTTACCCTTGACAATATTCCGCCAACGCTCAGCTGCCCGGGTAGTGCCAGCGGCATCGCTGCGGCCAACCTATGTACTACCACTATCTCTGGCATTGATGCGGTGTTCAGCGATAATTGTCCGTCCGCACAACTATCCTATGTGGTTACAGGAGCGACCACCGCCAATGGCAACGGCCAATTATCCAATACACTTCCATTTCAGGTTGGTGTGAGCAATGTGAAATATCAAGTCAATGATGGCAGCAATACGGTTTCATGCTTTTTTACAGTTACCGTTTCCGACAACCAATTCCCTACGGCTTCCAACCCGCCCACTATGACCGGGATACAGTGTTTTGCAAACATCCCGCCAAGCAATCCTGCGGTTGTTACGGATGAAGCGGACAACTGTGGCACTCCCAATGTTGTGTTCTTAAGCCAAAGCATCATTGGGGGCACGTCTTGTCCGGGCGACCCGCTCATTCTTTCCAGAAGGTACCGGGTCATAGACGCTTCCGGGAATGGCATTGCAGTCACGCAATTGATACATGTTGCTGATACCCAGTCACCAACGTTTACTCAAGTACCCGCCAATGTTACAGCTAATTGTCAATCCATTCCACCAGTAGGCAGCCCACTAGCACTTGACAATTGTACTGAAACGGTTAATATATCCTATCTCGGCGAAACACGGACCAACGGTGCCTGCCCTAATAGTTATACCCTGACCAGAACATGGAGAGCACAGGACGATTGCGGTAATTCTACTTCTACATCTCAGGTTATTACGGTACAGGATATCACAAGCCCTGTTTTTTCTGTGGTTCCTCCAAATGTTACCGTTAATTGCCAGGCTGTTCCAGTGCCCGGTAATGCAACGGCTACCGACAACTGTGATGCCTCTGTCACCATTAGTTACTTGGGAGAAACCCGAACAGACGGCAGCTGCCCGGGCGCCTATTCCTTGCGTAGAATATGGAAAGCGGAAGATGACTGCGGAAACACATCCACAGCACAACAAATTATTACGGTTCAAGACCTTACAAGCCCAATCCTCGCTGCAGTGCCTGCCGATGTCACGGTATCCTGCGAGTCGGTACCGATTCCTGGCACGCCTACTGCCACTGATAATTGCGACCCAAGTGTTTCTATTACTTATCTTGGAGAACTGCGCACGAATGGTCCTTGCCTTGACACTTATTCCCTGCTTCGCAGCTGGAAGGCAGAAGACGATTGCGGCAATACCGCCACCGCCACCCAACGGGTTACCGTGCGTGATCAAACATTGCCAACTTTTAATACCGTACCGGGCAATGTGACAGTTGCCTGCGATTCCATTCCCAGTGTTGGCGCCCCAACAGCAAGCGACAATTGCGATAGCGACGTAACCATTAGCTACACTGGCGAAACAAGAACCAACGGGGCTTGCCAATACAGCTACACGCTGACCCGGCAATGGACCGCTTCAGATAATTGCGGAAATACGAAAACCGCTGTTCAAACGATTACTGTCCAGGATTTGAAAAAACCAGTTTTTACATTTGTTCCTTTGAACATTACGGTCTCCTGCGATGCCTTGCCTCCTTTGGGTCTGCCCACGGCTTCTGACAATTGTGACCCATCCGTTTCCATCAATTATCTTGGTGAAATCCGTGAAAACGGAGTTTGTCTGAACACTTATCTCCTGCGGCGGCAATGGAGGGCTACTGACCAGTGTGGCAATGTTGCTACTGCCGAACAAGTTATTACAGTACAGGACCTGACTCCGCCGGTGTACACTTTTATTCCGGATCAGGTAACCGTAAATTGTAACGAGATCCCCAATGTCGGTACGCCATCGGCCATCGACAATTGCGATGCTTCTGTAAGTATTGTATATGATGGAGAAACCCGCGTGAATGGAAACTGCCCCAACAACTATCTTTTAAACAGAAGATGGACTGCAACAGATAACTGTGGTAATACTACGGTCGCTACACAAGTCATTACTGTTCAGGATGTTACAGCTCCTGCATTCACTTCGGTGCCTGCCGGAGTCACTACAAGTTGTGAATCATTGCCTCCCGTTGGGATACCACAGGCTACCGACCTTTGTGCAGCACTTGTTCTAATAACTTATCTCGGTGAATCTGTGCCGGGAGGAGGAGGTGCCTGTCCCGGCAACTATAACATTATCCGTACCTGGTCTGCTCAGGATGCCTGTGGCAACAGCACCACAGCAACGCAAACAATAACCGTACAGGACATAACCCCTCCTGTGGTGCTTACAGTACCTGCCGATGCGGTGGTAAGTTGTGCCAATATTCCGCCAGTAGAAAGCCCCACCGCCTTCGATAACTGTGATTCAAGCCCAACAATTACCTATTCTGGTGCAACTCAAATCAGTGGCTCCTGTCCCAATAACTATATTCTAAAACGTCAGTGGGTTATTTCTGATGATTGCGGCAATACCAGTACTGCTGTACAAACGCTTACTGTTCAAGATGTTACGGCCCCTTCGTTTACGCAGGTCCCTCCAGCAGTTACTGTCAGTTGTGATTTAATTCCACCTGTTGGCACCCCCGCGGCTATTGATAATTGCGCTGCAAACGTAAGCATCGCTTACAACGGTGTATCCAGGCAGGACGGATCTTGCCCTGATTCCTATACCCTGACCCGCAGTTGGACAGCAACCGATGCCTGTGGAAACAGCTCGGTGACTTCTCAAATCATTACCGTTCAGGACCTGACGCCCCCTGTGTTTAGCGCAGTACCTCCGCCAATTACGGTAAGTTGTGATGCTGTTCCGCCGGTTGGATCTCCTGCCGCCACGGATAATTGTGATGCAACTGTAACGCTTCAATATACTGGCCAACAGCGCTTTGACGGTAACTGTCCTTATAATTATACTTTGCAAAGAACCTGGAGGGCAACCGACAATTGCGGGAATACCAGCCTGGCTACCCAATTGATCACCGTACAAGACCTGTCTGCGCCAACCTATACCTTCGTGCCCGTTTCAATCACGGTTAGTTGTGAAGCCGTTCCACCTGTAGGAACCCCCACGGCAACCGACAATTGTTCGGCCAATGTGATCATTTCCTATTTGGGGCAGGCACGAACAAACGGTGCTTGTACAAGCAGTTATTCCCTGATACGAACCTGGTCTGCTCAGGATGCTTGTGGGAATAGCACCACAGCAACCCAGAAAATAACGGTACAGGATAACACCAAGCCCGTTGTGAATTCGGTTCCGCCGAATGTTACTGTAAGTTGTTCCGCAATTCCGCCAGTAGGCACGCCTACAGCTACGGACAATTGCGACCAGGATCTAACCATCACTTATAACGGCGCAACCCGGACTAATGGCGGATGCCCCAACTCCTATACCTTAAAGCGGCAATGGACTATTTCTGACGATTGCGGAAACACCAGCACGGCTGCCCAAACTATTACGGTTCAAGATGTAACTGCTCCCGCCTTTACCTTTATTCCACCCGCCGCCACCGTCAGTTGCGAGGCAATTCCCCCTGTTCAATCCCCGGTGGCAATGGATGATTGTGCCTCCAATGTTACTATTATCTACAATGGGGAAGTACGTACCAATGGTAGTTGCCCGGATTCTTATACCCTGAAACGCAGCTGGATCGCCAGAGATAGTTGCTTTAATATTTCTACCGCAGAACAGATCATTACAGTTCAGGATGTCACTCCACCGAATTTTACGCTGATACCGGTGGATGTTGTGGTCAACTGTGATAACATTCCTCCTGTAGCATTCCCCACTGCAATAGACAATTGTGATGCCTTTGTCAACATCAGCTATTCGGGTCAGACCAGGGTTGATGGCAACTGCCCACAAACTTATTCCTTGCGCAGAGAATGGGTTGCAACAGACAATTGCAGCAATACTTCTAAAGCAACACAGGTAATTACAGTACAAGACATTACAGCACCCACATTTACTTTTGTGCCCCCAAATATTACGGTAAATTGCCAATCAGTGCCTCCCGTTGTGACACCACAGGCTACCGACAATTGTGACGCAAATGTTGAAATCACTTTTTCAGGGGAAGTAACAACTCCTGGCACCTGCCCGAACACTTATTTGCTCAAACGAACCTGGACGGCAAAAGATGATTGCGGTAATACCAAAACTGCTCTGCAAACTATTACGGTACAGGATATTATCAGACCTGTTTTCACCTTTGTTCCTCAAGACTCTATGGTGAATTGTGATGCTGTGCCCCCACCTGGCATGCCCATCGCAACAGACAATTGTACCATCAACCCGAGTATTGTTTTTGATGGAGAATCTATTATGAGCAGTACAAGCCCCGACGCTTATATCCTGAAGCGGGTATGGACGGCAAAAGATGATTGCGGCAATACCTCTACTGCTGCCCAGATTTTAACAGTGCAGGACACTATAGCGCCCACTATTTTGTGCCCCAACAGCATGACATTGGAAGCCGATGCAGCTACTTGTACGGGGATTGCAATTTTCAATCAACCCCTGAGTTCGGATAATTGTAGCGCAACGCTTAATATAAGTTCAACAATGCCCTCCGGTCATGCGTTTCCGGTTGGCATTACCCCCGTAACATTTACGGTGAAAGACACTACCGGAAACCTGTCAACCTGTACTTTTAATGTCACAGTTCTGGACAAAACAGTTCCTTCGTTGGTGGATTGCCCAAGCGATTTTACCGTAACAACTGACCCTGCAAATTGCGAGGCAATTGTCTCCTGGACGAGCCCCTCTGTGATTGACCCTTGTGGTCAATCCACCATTGTGTTGACTCCCACAATACCTTCTGACACTACACTTCAAACTGGTATTTATCCTGTTACATACACCGCAGTTGACAGTTCGGGGAACAGCACTCAATGTAGTTTCGTGGTGACCGTTCGGGAAGATGTGCCGCCTGTATTAATTGACTGCCCGCTCGACATAAGTGTAAATACGGAAACATGCACGGCCAAAGTCGATTGGATAGCACCTTCTGCAACCGATAATTGCGCTTCGCAGGTAACGATAACTCCGAGCATTCCTTCCGGCTCTATTTTCCAGGAGACCAGCACCGTGGTAGAGTATACGGCCACCGACAATTGGGGCAATACTGCCACCTGTTCGTTTACGGTCACTGTAATTGATATCGTTGAACCGGTATTCGATGGCTGCCCGGGCGATATGTTGGTGGATGTAAACCTTTGCAAAGTTCCTGTAACCTGGGTTCAACCGACTGCCACAGACAACTGTAATGCCAACCCAACGATCTATTCCGAACCAGCTCCCGGCGAGAGTTTCTCGGCAGGATTCACCACAGTTCATGTATATGTAGTGGACCCAAGCGGCAATCGAGACACCTGCACTTTTGTAGTGGAGGTGACCGCCCCGGCTATTGGCCTGAGTGATGTGCCAGTAAACCAATCGTTTATTGGATGTGACGCGATAGCAACCTGGAGTCCGCCAAAACCTACAGGACTTTGTAATGACGAGTTCACCTTAACTTCTAATTATCCTCCTGACACCACCTTTAGTATCGGTGAAACGGAGGTGATTTACACCTTGAAAGATACTTTGGGGCAAATCGTTACTGCAAGCTTTATAATTTCGGTGACAGAATCCGGGTTGCCACAGTTCGATTGCCCGGCTTCGACCATTCAGGTAAATATCAGTGGTGCCATTTCAACCGATCCTTTGAATTTCCTTACGGCAACAGACACCATCAGCACTTGTGATGGGGTTGAACTGGAATTCCAGCACCCCAATGCAACAGACAACTGTTTTCCTCCGGAAGTAACACAAGTAGGAGGACAGGCATCTGGTTCAGTGTTTAATTTGGGCATGCATACCCTGACGTATCAGGCTAAAGATGCTGCTGGCAACACCAAACTTTGTGCGGTTCAAATTCAAGTGCTGCCATTGCTGCCACTAAACCCTCTGGTTAGCGATGCTATCGCTTGTAAAGGCGATGAAGTTACCCTTTCAGCAACACCAGTAAATGGAGCGATCTACCATTGGACAGGCCCGAATCCGCCTTATCCTGACAACAATAACCTGGTTATTCTGGATATAGATTCCACCCTGACAGGATATTATACCGTGGAAGCAAATGTCAATGGCTGTATTACCCCTTTGGATTCGGCACGTGTCCGTATTGGCAAATTGCCAGATGCTGTGGATGATGTGTTTTATCAAGTCGCTACGAATGAAATATTGTCTGACTTCAATGTTTTGCTCAACGACATTTACGAGCCGGATGATTATACCCTAACGATAACTACGCAACATCCGGGGTTGATCGATCACGGCAATGGCCTGTATTCTTTTCAAGCCGGCAATAAAAACACGGTGGTTTACCTTTTCTACACGATCTGTTCAAAAGCTTGCCCCAACCTCTGCGATGAGGGTATTATTGCCATTACAGTCCGGGAACGTATTTGCTCTTATATTCCCAACATCATTACGCCCAATGGGGATGATTCGAATGATTTCCTTACGATTCCATGTCTCGACATTGAGTCTTATCCGCAAAATCATCTGGTCATTTACAACCAATGGGGCGACAAGGTCTATGAAGCACAGCCTTATCTGAATGATCCAGTCAATGCCTGGAAGGGCGAGTATAACGGACAGGCCGGAAAAGGCTTGCCAGATGCGACCTATTACTATATTTTCAAGGCTATGCCAGATGACAAAGGCTTGAGAGGGTTTATTGAGATTTTCAGATAAAATCTGAACCTATATAACAAAGCATGGGTCGTTCCAATCTCGATTTTTTGAGACGGAACGACCCATTTTTATTTAATTACGTAGCGTTGCAGTCCTTTGAAAGTATTTTAAATTGTTCGATGCGTTTGAATCGATTCATAACCAATCGATAGTGAAAGTTGAAACCCCAAAACACTTTGCAGCGACTATATCGCAAGCTTGCCTATTTTTACCCAAACAAAAACGGCCTGGCCGAACAAAATACTTTGCGCAACCTATTCATATTCTGCTTCTTTCTGCACACGACGCAGGCATTGGCCCAACCTGAGTTTGACAAACGCCTGAGTTTTGACGAGATACAAAACTTGCTTAAAGACGGCATTTCGCCGCGCGATTTGCGCAAGCAAGCCATGGCCTGGTATCATTGGGCGTATTACGATGAGGAGCAAACAGGGCTGCCCGACTCGGCTTTTCAATATCTCGCCCACAGTGTGGCGCTATTTGCGCAAACCACCGACACCTTTGCTTACCAACGTGCCCGGGCTGATCTGGCCGATCGCCTTGCGGCCCGCAGCCTCTGGAATGAGGCCATCAAAATGCAGCAGGAAGCACTCGAATATTTTCGCCGCACGGGCGACCTGAGGCTTGAAACCCATTTGCTTGCACGGATGAGCAGGGTATATTTAGGCAAAGGAGAAAATGAAAAAGCCCTGGCGCTTAAAAGAGCCTTCACGATCAAAAATGGTCAGTTAAAAGATACGGTTTTGACGATTGCCGTTGCCAAATACGAGGTGGAACACAACGGCCAAATTGGCAAATACGCTTTCGCCCGCTATGAGGCATCCAATGCGCTTCGTCTGGCAGAGCAGATCAGGCGAAATGACTTTATCACCTGGGGGCAGTATTCAGTAGGGTATTACAGCCTTTTGGACCAGGATTACAAAATGGCATTGTTCTTTTTGAAAAAGGCAGAACAATCGGCGCAGCGTTCTGATTTGTTGATGCGCCGGGATATATGCCGCCAGCTTTCACAGGCTTACAATGCCCTGGATAGTTTGCCGCTCGCATTAAGTTACTCTTATCGCGCCGCCGAAATCGGTGATAGCCTGCTTTCCCAGGAGCGCATCGCTGCCTTACACCGCTTGGCATTCCAATTCGACACGCATCAAAAACGGATTGAAATAGACCTGTTGGAAAAAGAAAAAAGCGTTGCTCAGGAACAATCCAAACAACAACAATTAGGCCTTGCCACGCTTGGTGTTGCTTTGGCCGCAGTATTGCTCGCATTGTTTTTCATTGTACGCGATTACAATCACCGGATTCGGGCGAATAAGGTTATCGTTGCACAGACAGAGGAGATCAATCAGCAGAAAATCAGGGACTTGGAAAACACCTTAAAAATCGAAACCATGCAAAGTATGCTTGCCGGTCAGGAAAGCGAACGGCAGCGCGTGGCTCAGGATCTTCATGACAGTGTTGGGGGCTTATTGGCAGCTGCCAAGATCCAGCTCGAAAGTATGACCGCTAAAACGCCTCAACTTGCCAAAGACGATGATTGGACAAAGATTCGGGGGCTGCTGGATGAAACGGTGTCTGAAACGCGCCATATCGCCCGCAACATGCAACCAAGTGCGCTTTTAGAATTCGGTCTGGTTACGGCCTTGCGAGACCTCACAGCACGTGTGCATGGCAAGGGAATGCCACATATCACTTTCCAGCATTTTGGCGAATTTAAAGACCTGGATCGAGCTACCGCGCTCAATTGTTATCGAATTGTGCAGGAACTGCTGCAAAACAGTCTTAAACATGCTCAAGCCAAGGAAATAATGGTGCAAATAACCCGGACCGATAATCAGCTTGCTCTATTGGTGGAAGATGACGGAACTGGTTTCAACCCCGAAAAGGTTCAAAAAGGAATGGGCACAGACAATATAGCCCGTCGCGCCCAATTTTTAAAAGGCGAGATGAGTGTGCAGTCGGCAAATGGACAAGGAACAAGCACATTGGTTACTGTACCGATTCCGGAAATTCAGGGTAAACCCTGAATTCAAAACCCGGCTTTGCCCTGATAAATTAGATAACATGATTTTAGACTTTTGCTCTGGGCATTTCACGAACCGATTACAACAATGCCTTACCCCCCGTTTTTTTAGAAATATTATTTTCCCCAATAAGATTTTTGCAAATTGGCTTTATTCTAAACCTTTCGCGGTAAAAGTACCGCTTTTATCCCCCCGTCATGGCTAGGCCTGGCGTTTCTTATATTCCTACCTTACCTTGCACAGTCGCCCGCCGCTCAATGGAGTAGCGGGCGACATTTTTGTTTTGGAAGAATCTGAACATCTTACTTTTAACCCTGTTTTGTAAAACGAATTGGTTTTAGAGACACCATTTCCAAAAGTCAAACATAAAAATCAACACCGAATATGGCATTTACACTTCCTGATCTCCCGTACGCTTTCAACGCCCTCGAACCTCACGTGGACGCGCGCACTATGGAAATCCATCATGACAAACACCACGCAGCTTACGTCAACAACCTCAATGCGGCGCTTCAGGGTACAGAATACGAAGGCAAAAGCCTCGAAAGTCTTCTTGCCAGCATCAGCAAACTTCCGCCTGCTGTGCGCAACAACGGTGGCGGCCATTGGAACCACACTATGTTCTGGGAAATTATGGCGCCAAACGGCGGAGGCGAACCTGCAGGCGCTCTGGCTGCCAAAATAAATCAGGATTTTGGTTCTTTTGAGGAGATGAAAAAACAGTTTGCCCAAGCCGGAGCCACCCGCTTTGGCTCAGGCTGGGCCTGGCTCTGTGCAGATGGCAACGGAGACCTTTTTATTACCTCCACTCCCAATCAAGACAACCCCTTGATGGATGTGGCTGACAAAAAAGGCCGCCCGATTCTCTGCCTTGATGTATGGGAACACGCCTATTACCTCCACTACCAAAACCGGCGGCCGGATTACATCAGTGCTTGGTGGAACGTCGTGAATTGGGATGCGGTAGCTAGTCGGTATAAATAGTATGGCTAATGGGATTAATGTGGTTAATGTAATTGTCAAACACATTAACCACATACCTCCCATTGGCCACATTCATCAACACCATTTCCATACTTGAAAATAAGGGACGAGCCGGGCTCCAAATGCCCGAAAGGCGCGTTCAATATTTTGATCCATACTTCCTTCAAAATCAAGGCTGAGCGCGCGTGCCGAACAAAAACGGATGGCCTCCATAAAGAGGCCGTAAACAGCGGATTGGTGCTTGAATTCAGGATCAGTTCCTGTAAGTAAAATGGAAGCCTGTTTTTCATCAAAGACGAGATAAAGTCCGGCACTTGGCTTTCCGGAAGCATTGTCGTAAGCGACAAAACAGGCAGATTGATTTCGTTGCTGAAGGGCCTTGTTCAAACATTTAAAGGTTTCCAGATCGTATGGCTGGCGGAGATTTTTTCGTTGGTAGGATTGTTGATTTAGTTTGAAAACTACTTGCCACTCAGCATCCTCGCGACAGGTTTGAGCATATTTTTCTGCTTTTTTCAGGTCACTGCGCAGCGTGTTTTTGAAACCAGTCGTTATTTTTTCCAAATCGTTTGTTTGGTCAAAAATATAGGTGTAACGCGTGGTCTGACGAAATCCTTCCCAGTAGAACGGTAGCCAGTTTCTGATCTCCGGCCTGAAATTTATCTTGAAAAAAAACGTCTTCGGCAGTTGACTGATGAGCGCAGACATTGTTTTGTGCTCAAAGGAAAGCCGGTTATTTTCTTTAGAGCCAGAGGCTTGGGAATAATGGAACCAGGGGCCGCCATAAGTGGTGAAAGGAGGAAGTTGCACTATTTTGAAGCCCCAGCGCCTTGTGACAAAAAAGGGCATGACACCGGTGATGTTACCGCTTTTATCCGTCGCCAAGGCAACTTTCCAGCCTTTTGGGCCACACACCGACTCAAGCCACCAAGGTTGAAAATGGAGCGGAACGAAGCTGTTTTGGCAAAACTCTGAATATCGCGCTATACTATCGGTCAATGCTGACTATTTTTGCTGCGAAGAAAACATTTACTTATGACGCTCCGTGAACTTTTCGACTATTTAAGCGCTAACCCGCTAAGCATCGCGGCTTACTTTTCAATCCTGTTAGTTACCGCCATTTTGGCCGGAACACTGGGGAAAGGTGAGGGCCACCGCAGCCCCTGGAAATACCTTTATTCAGCCATTGTTTACCTTGTTTGTGTGCCAGGCATTTTTGCAGCGGCTTTGGCAGTCTATCTCTTCCTTTTCGAGCAAGGCGGCAGTATTTACAATGTAAACCTGCTTACACAAGTCCTTCCAGTTGTAGCAATGATTGTTACGCTCAATATAGTGGGGCGTAATGTGGAGTTTGACTATATCCCGGGTTTTGGGCGCTTGACCGACCTGATAATGACCATTTTTACCGTTTATTTGATGATGTATTTGCTCAACCGCTTGCACCTGGTGGCTTGGGTTTACGTGCCTGTGCAATGGCTGCTGCTAATAATAGCAGGCTTGTTGCTCGTAGTACGCCTTGGGCTTAAACGGTTGACCTCGAGATGATTAAAAAAATTTTTTCGATGGCGGCTGTCCTTGTAGTTGCCTGCAATGACCCTATCAAAGAAACCCGGCAGATTTTCACCCAGGATGATGTGGCCGTTGAAATTGGACAGGATGTGGAAATACTCTACTCTGACAGCGCTGTAGTGCGTGTGCGCGTGACAGGGCCTGTGCTGCACAATCATTCGGGACGCGAAAAGCCCAGACAAGAATTCCCCGAAGGGATAAAAATGGACTTTCTATTGCCAGACCTTTCGGTACGCAGCGTGTTGATTGCAAAAACAGCCACCCGATATCAGGACGAAGGAAAAATAATAGCTCGAGACAGCGTAGTATTGACCACCATAAAGCAAGAAAAACTGGAAACCGAAGAACTGATCTGGGATGAAAAGACTGCTAAGATACGCACCGAAAAATTTGTAAAAGTGAGTCAACCGGGTGAAATAATTTATGGTTTTGGCCTGGAGGCGGATCAGGATTTTTCATATTGGAAAATCTTAGTGCCCAAAGGCCGTATCAAAGTGGAACAACTCAACGAGGTCGTGAAATAGATCATGGACATCCCCTTTCCAAAACGAATCTTAGGCTGGACTTCTGCGCTGCGGATTGGAAGCCATACGTTTCAGGCAACTTTGCTTCTGACGGCTATTGCCGTTGGGGCTGCTTTGGCCTTGTTGCCGTATTTTAATTATATTTTTGGTTCGGGTTGGTTATCCGTTGCCGTAATCGTGGCACTTGTTTTTGGCGTATTGCTGCTGTTTAAAAGTTTGATTTTTAAGAATATCTACAAACACCCACATTTTAATGGAGAAGCAGCCCTCCTGGAATATCTCGTGCAACAAAACCACTCCGGATTGCCTGGAGAGGAAGAAGTTGAAATGGAATTGTTGGAAAACGCACTTCATCTCAAACAGGTACGCGCACATGATTGCATGGCCCCCCGTCCTGAAATTGTGCATATCGACGTTGGGGCCTCTGTGGGAGATCTGCGGCAACTTTTTATTGAAAGCAGCCTTTCGCGGATTCTCGTGACGCAGGGCGGTGATGTGGATAAAGTGCTTGGTTACGTTCATGTGCAACAACTTTTCTCAAAGCCACTCAATATTCAAAGCATCGTAATGCCCATCACCTTCGTGCCGGAGAGCATTCAAGCCAATGACCTGCTCAGCAAATTTATCAAAAACCGCACGAATATCGCCTGTGTAGTGGACGAATACGGGGGTATTGCTGGCCTGGTTACCATGGAAGATGCCCTCGAACAACTTTTTGGGAAAATTGATGACGAGCACGACCAGGAAGAATTTATCGAAACAAAGGTGTCTCCGCAGGAGTTTATCTTCTCCGGACGCCTCGACGTTCAATACCTGAATGAAAAATACCCCATACTCCAATTGCCAACCGGCGACTACAACACACTATCTGGTTACCTGGTCACCACCACTCAAACTATTCCGGAACAGGGTCTTCGGCTCGAATTGGATGGCAAAATATATGTGTTTGAATTGGTAAGCAATCGAAAAATTGAAACGATCCGTGTGATAGTTACAAGTTAGAAGCAGCACGTTTTTAGTTAGCTGCCAACTTAAAAAAGAGAAAGGCCCCCCCGTTGGAGAGCCTTTTCTCATTCAAACTTGCAGCGTAATTTTTTTGTGTTTGCTGGTTAGGCGAGTTTGTCCACGTCGCGGATTAATATGCTGTTTCGATTAAAATAAATGAGATTGGAGCGTTTGAGTTCGTTGAAAACAGAGGTTACAGTTTGGCGGCTGGTGCCTGTAAGGCTGGCGATTTCTTGTTGTGTGAGATGATGTTTCACAAGTGTTTCAAAACCCACTCGACGGCCTTCCCGGGTGGCTGTTTCCAACAAGAATTCAATGATCCGTTCGCGGGCATCTTTGATCACCAAATTGGCGAGCCTTTCTTCTACGCGTTGGAGCCGTTGAGAAACAAGCTGCATACAGGCAAAGACAAGTTGTGGATTGTCTTGCATCAACTTGTGAAAATCAACCAGTTTGACAGCCAGATATGCTGCCCCGTCGTGCAGACTTTGAGCAAATTCACTGCGCATTTGTTCTCCAGCCAGGGTCAACTCTCCAAACAGGTTTTCCGGAGAAACCAATTCTTTGATTATTTCCCGGCCTTCGCTGGAAAAAGTACCCGTTTTAACCCTTCCTTTTACCAAAAAAAAGAGATGTTCTGCCTTTTCGTCGGGCACAAAAACAAAATGATAGCGGGGTGCAAGACGAAATTGTGCCAGATCCGCCAGTTTAGCAAGTTCCAATTCGCTTAAGGTTTGGAACAATGGCAATTTTTTGAGGAAATCAATTTTCGAATTCTTGTCCATGGGCAGTAGTTTTTGTGTTGATTAAAGTAGTTGACAGGACAAAAGTAGGTTGGGTATTTTTAAACAATAAGGACAATTTTTTGCATTTGTCGGGATATTTTTAATTTATCGAATTACACAAAATATTATAAATCAATGATTTAACATTTCAAATGTTGAAAATAAAAACTGGCACTCTTTTAGCGCATCAGGTGCAGAATGCCTTTGGATAGTACCGGGGCTGTTTGCCCAAACCGATTTCATCCATGAATTTAAGACATACACTTTTCATTATTGCCCTGTTACTGCCTTTAATTGCCCGGTCACAATGCAACGACCCTATTACCCTCAGTTCTGTGGTGGTGTCCAATACTCAATGCGGCTCAGCTACCGGAACGATCATCCTGACCCCTGGGGGAGGTATTGGTTTGTATAATTTTCAGTGGACCCCACCGGTTTCCAACTCCAATATTGCAACCACCCTTTCAGCAGGTACTTACAATATTCACATTGTCAGGGCCAACAACCCGAGCTGTACCCTCGATACGGTGGTGGTGGTCAACAACAGCAACGGGCCACAGGTGCAAGCAACTATTAATCCGGCTCAATGCCTGGCATCCAATGGCTCAATATCGCTCACACCGGCTACTTTTCTTTTCAACTGGAGTAATGGAAGTGCCGGCGCTACTGTAACAGGATTGGCTAGCAAAAACTATTATGTTACGGTGACAAATCCTGCTAACGGGTGTTATTCCGTATTCAAATATTTTGTACCAAAAGACCTTAATAGCCTGACGGTGAATGGCTTGGTGCAAGATAATGCCAAATGTGGTTTGAACAACGGCAGGGCGCTGGTGACCGTAACCGGAGGTTCCGGTCAGTATGCATACAATCCTGGCCCAGGCCCGCAATACAACAATCTGGCTCCGGCAAATTACATGGTGCAGGTGCTTGACAATGGAACGGGATGTTTTGGTTCTACAAATTTTACCATTCAAGAATTACAGGTTGACGGCACGGTTGATCTTACGCCCCACCATGTTCGATGTTCGAGTCAGACTACTGGTTTTGTAGAATTTATGGTGTCGCCGGGGCAAAACTTCGATCTCCCTTATGTGTTCACCCTGAAGGACTCTGCTGGCGCCAGCTTTTCGCCGGGCAGTTTGCCTGCGGGTACTTTTACATTGCAAATATTGGATGCCGACGGATGTGCCTTGCCAGCTGAAATATTTTCCATCACGGAGCCACCGGCATTTAATTCCCAGGTTCAATCTTTGCCCGAAACCTGCGCTGCCCAAGGCCAAATCTCACTTGACATATCAGGAGCAAACGGCGCGCCTTTCATCGTAAATTGGTCAGACTTGCCTGGCGACGATAATCCAAAGGATCGGAAAAACCTTCCGGCAGGGCGCTATTCGGCCATTGTATATGATTCCCTTTTTTGCGGCTATCCTGTTGATACGGTCCTGATCGAGGCCAAGTGCAATAAATCAACAACGGTACACATGGTTTTGGGAATCAACAAAACCGAGAATTATTGTGTGCCTTCGCCAGTAGGCAATGCTCCCGGTGCAACCTCGTTCAGCCTTATTGGCGGGGGTTCTGCCGGCAGCTCTGTTTTTGGAAATTGGATGCTAAAAACAGATGGGTGCCTGGTTTATGCTGCAGGTCAAAACCCGGGATTTGGGGTGGACAGGATATGTGTTGTGCGAACGGCAGCACAGATAGGGCTTAATGACACCATTTGCGTGGTTGTCAGTATCACACAACAGCCGCCCAGCAAGCAAATCGTATTTTTTTCTGTTCAAGTGGATAATTCAGCCACAGCCTGTGGCTCCATACCTTCCGCGTTCACCAATCCGCATATCCTGCAATTGGGAAGGCCCGGCTTGAACGGATTCAGCGATACTTATGGCAGCTATTCCATTGACAATGTGAGTGCATGTCTTGCTTTTTTTTCCAACAATTCAGCGGGCGACAATGTGGACGAAATCCGGGTGGGAGTATTCGATACCCTTGCAGACAAATGCCATATAATTTCATATTTCCCCACCGTGGTGAAAAAAAACGACTGTTCCGTTGCCGTTAATTTGGCCGACACATTCCAATTCATCACCACCAATTGCAATGGGCTGGTTCTGGGCTGTATCCCGATACCTTTCGACGAAATTTCAAATTATACGATCATTGACAATGGAGCCCTGTACAATTCTGGTTATTTTGGTTGTGCAGAAGACAGCGCGTTCAGTTACAACGTGGCCGCATTGCCTCCCGGTGGCGGGCCTTACGAATTACTGGAATGGAAAATAAATGGCCAGACCCTTTCTGGCAACTTTCTGGATTTTGCAGGACTTGTCAACTTGATGAACCAGCTCGACGTCACTCAAAACGGATGGTCAGCACAGGGCACAGGGTTTATCAGAGGCGGTGACATGGCTAAGATCTACGAATCGTTAAAGATCAGATCGGCTGGAGGCAGTGTCTTCGTATATCACCCTACTGCACTGATTGTGCCTTTTGGAACGGAATTGCGTTTTACGCCCGGGTTCCATACACTCGTGTTTCGCGATTTACAAACCGCCTGCTCTGATACGGCAACGGTTGAAGCGCTCTGTTTCAATTGCGCCCCCATCCATAGTTATCCGTTGGATGCTTTTGGCGGCGTGAAATGGAACAACTCAAACTGTGATTCCGACACGGTTTTTTGTACCAACATACTCAATACTGAGTTGGGTCAGCACATTGTCACGGATAACGGTCAACCTTTCAACAACTTCAATTTGTGCGGCAATTTTGTCGGAATGAACCTGGACACAGGCTTGCACCAACTTCATTTCAGGAACATCACGACCACTTGCGAATGGAGCGTTCGTTTTTATCTTGAATGTAAAAACGTGCTGAACGAGCAGACCATTCCTGTGACTGTTCCCTTGGGCGGTACCATCCAAACCTGCCTGGACACGAATTTTATTGACAGCCCTATCCAAACCATTGTAAATATTTGTGAGGATGAAGGGAGCGAAATCATTGGCTACACTTTCAACAATCAAAACTGGTGCGTCCAAATAACCGGGCAAAAATTGGGCGCTGACACCCTCTGTATTCAACTTTGCAACGGATTCGGAGAATGCGCTGACTACATCTTGCTGATCAATGTTGTAAATACGCCATCCGACAGCTTGCTTGCCGTGCCCGATGTGGTTTTTACCCTTAAAAATGAACCGCTGGATTTCAATATTATCGCAAACGATATTGTGGGAGGACTTGTGGGGAATCTCAGCGGGCTTGTGAACGTGGAATTTTTGAGCGATCCTACGCTTGGCTCTTTTTTTTACAACCCTTCTAACGGCCTTCTTACTTATACGCCCGATCAAGGCAAATGCGGTGCAGACTCCTTCACTTATCGCATAACCGACGGGGCTGGTCAGCAATCAAGTGCTAGAATAAAAGCAACCATTTCTTGCGACAAAGTTTTGGTTTTCAAAGGAATATCGCCCAACAACGATGGCCGTAATGACACTTGGCACATCGTTGGCATCGAACAATTTCCCGATAATACGGTGCAAGTGTTCAATCGCTGGGGCAATCTTGTTTTTGAGCAAAAATCCTACACCAACGGGTCTGCATGGAACGGTCAATGGAACGGCAAAGACTTGCCCGATGGCACGTATTTCTATTTGATAGAACTGGGGGTTGAGGGCGGAAAATTGAGCGGGTGGTTGCAGATTTTGCGGTGAAAAAAATATCACACTACACCACAGTTACACTATGTTTTCCGATCACGTTGTGCCATCTTGCGAAAATTTAAACTACCGGCCTTTTCACCAGCGCATCCTGGATAACACTCCAGATCTGCTCCCGCTCTGAACCCTCCAATTTTAGTCGCGGCGCCCGCACGTGTTCTGTGCCCAACCCTGTAGCTACCTCGGCCAATTTTATGTACTGCACCAGTTTGGGATGGATATCCAACTCCAGCAAGGGCATAAACCATTGATAAATTTGGCGTGCTTCCTCTATCCGCCCTGCTTTGGCGTGATTGAAAATGGCCATCGTCTCCCTCGGAAAAGCATCCACCAGCCCTGCGACCCAACCGTGAGCGCCGAGCAGCAGGCTTTCGAGTGCGAGTGTATCCACTCCACAAAGAATTTTAAAGCGGTTGCCAAACCGGTTGAGCATTCGGGTTACATTCGTTACGTCGCGGGTACTTTCTTTTACCGCTTGAATGGTTGGCCAGGCAGTCATGGTGTCGAACATTTCGAGTGTCACCAGGATTTTATAGTCTACGGGGTTGTTGTAAATCATGATCGGCAAGGGCGTAGCCTCGGCCACCGCACGGAAAAACTCCAAAGTTTCCCGGTCGTCTGCTTTGTATCGCATAGGCGGTAAAAGCATCAGTCCGCTGGCGCCACAACGCTCGGCTTCTTGGGCGGCCGACACTGCTGCGCGGGTGGTTTGTTCGGCGATGTTCATGATCACCGGAACCCGCCCTGCGGCTTTTTTTACGGTAAAGCGCACAAGTTCGTATTTCTCTTCATTGAGCAGGCTGCTGGCTTCTCCAAGTGTGCCCCCCAGTACGAGGCCTTCCGCACCTGCATTGATCTGAGCTTCCATATTTATTCCAAACATTTGGAAATCAATAGCATCTGAATCCGTGAAAGGTGTTGTGAGGGCTGGATAAACACCTTGCCAGAGAGTATTCATAGGGATGGTAGCTTTGTTGAATTTTTCAAAGCAGCGCGAAGGTACCAAAGACCCCAAAAAAGCATGATTTCTCCTTACTTTTGCGCGCCAAAAAAAAATGGCCCCAATGACCAAAACGACCACATTCATCACATTGACCACATTTACATCATGTCAAAAGTACTCATCATAGGCGCGGGCGGCGTAGGCCGTGTAGTTGCTTATAAATGCGCTCAGCACCGCGATGTGTTTGGCGAAATCATGCTTGCTTCGCGCACTAAATCAAAATGCGATACCATTGCTGACGCTATTCATACTGCCTATGGCGGCAAAAAAATAGAAACAGCCCGTGTGGATGCCGATAACGTGGCCGAAACCGTAGCCCTTATCCGGCAATTCAAACCTGACTTGCTCATCAACGTGGCATTGCCTTATCAAGACTTGCCCCTAATGGATGCTTGTCTTGAAACCGGCACCAATTACATGGATACGGCCAATTATGAGCCCAAGGATGTTGCCAAATTTGAGTATTCCTGGCAGTGGGCATATCAAGACCGTTTCCGTGAAAAAGGCATCATGGCTTTGTTGGGCTGTGGTTTCGATCCTGGTGTTACCTCTGTTTTCACGGCCTATGCTGCCAAGCATTATTTTGACGAAATTCTGGAGCTCGATATAGTGGATGCAAACGCAGGCAACCATGGTAAGGCGTTCGCTACAAATTTCAACCCGGAGATCAACATTCGGGAAGTGACCCAGCGGGGCAAATACTGGCAAAACGGGCAATGGATCGAAACGGAACCGCATGAGATTTGGAAGGATATTGACTACCCGGAAATTGGACCCAAGCGCTCTTATTTGATCTATCACGAGGAACTGGAAAGCCTGGTAAAAAACTTTCCGACCCTTCGGCGTGCGCGGTTCTGGATGACCTTTGGACAGGAGTACCTGACCCATCTTCGAGTGATTCAAAACATTGGTATGGCCGGTATTGAGCCAATTAAATTTAATGGAATGGACATCGTTCCGCTTGAATTTTTAAAGGCCGTTTTGCCGGCGCCCGAAGATTTGGGTGAAAATTATACGGGGTTTACGAGCATTGGCTGTCGCATAAAAGGACTGAAAGACGGAAAGGAACGAACCTATTATGTTTGGAACAATTGTTCGCACGTGGAAGCCTATAAAGAGACCGGCACGCAGGCGGTCAGCTATACCACCGGGGTTCCTGCCATGATTGGCGCGCGGATGATCCTGGAGGGAAAATGGGCTGGGAAAGGTGTTTTCAATGTGGAAGAAATGAATCCGGATCCGTTCATGGAACGCCTGAACGCCGACGGGCTTCCATGGCATGAAAGGCAGGATATTGACCTTCAAATGGATTGAATATCAAGGCTTTTGGGAAAGAAGGCCTGAGTTTTTCATGGCGAAGTTTGATCATTGCAGGGGTGCCCGCCGCAAAATGGATCAATAATTTAGCAGCCCCGGTTTGTGCAAAGCAAGCGGGGGCTGCATCGTTTTGTTTTTCACCTAAACTATTTACGCACATGAAACTCAATTGTTACATGGCCCTGTTTCTCGGGGTCCTTCTTTCCCAGCCCCTTTTTTCTCAAACCATTCTTACCGGCAAGGTCACAGATTCCAAAGAATCGCTCATTGGGGCTACCATTAAGGTCCTACAAAACGGAAACTTTATCCGAGGCACAGTTACCGACTTTAATGGCGAATTTCGAATCCAGTTAGATACCGGAATTTACAGGGTGGAGTGCAATTATACCGGATGCGCTCCTTTTTCCGTGGAGGGAGTAAAGGTCGAGTGGAATAAATTGAACACACTGAACATTACACTTTCTAATGCAGGCGTGTTGGATGAAGTGACAGTAAGCGGTAAAAAACCTTTGATCAAACAGCACCAAGCAGCGTGTGTGCAGGTACTTAGCGCTGGACAGATACAGAATTTGCCCGCCCAAAATGTTAATACCATCAAGGATGATTCTAGAAAGTTCAAAAAAAACGCAGCCCCTCGCACTTCAACCAGATCAGAATCAGATGCCTATAAAATGCAGGTTTATCCGGCAATGGTCCATTATGAAGAAAAACCTAAGGAAGTTTATGGGTATAATTCTATAGGCAAGCCCATCCGGGATACGCTCGACGAGTATTCTGGTGAACAATACAACCGCATCCTGGAAAACCCCTTCCAGGACGCTAAAACTAACGGAATATCGACCTTTTCAATTGATGTTGACGCAGCGTCCTATTCCAATATCAGGCGGTTTTTGAATAGCAACCAACTTCCTCCCCGGGATGCCGTCCGAATCGAAGAAATGATCAATTATTTTGATTACCAATATGAAGCACCCAGAAGTGGTCGGCACCCTTTCGAGGTGAATACAGAAATAGCGCCCTGCCCCTGGAATCCCAAAAACCGCTTGATGACCATCGGGATCCAAGGCGAAAAAATAGACCTGGGACAATTGCCAGCCTCCAACCTGGTATTCCTCATTGATGTATCAGGCAGCATGAGTTCGGAGAACAAACTTCCACTGGTAAAACAATCTCTCTCCATGCTTACCGACCAACTTCGGCCCAATGATCGGGTGGCTATTGTGGTGTATGCCGGAGCCGCCGGGTTGGTGCTTGAAAGCACGTCTGGCGCCGACAAACCCAAAATAAAAGCTGCCCTCGAAGCATTGGGCGCAGGTGGAAGCACTGCCGGAGGTGCAGGTATCAAATTGGCTTATGAAACAGCGCGAAAAAACTTGATAGCCAACGGAAACAACCGCGTTATTCTTTGCTCAGACGGCGATTTCAATGTAGGCCAAAGCAGCGAAGCCGAACTGGTAAAACTTATTGAAAATGAACGGAAAAGTGGGGTTTATCTCACTATTCTTGGCTACGGTATGGGTAATTACCAGGACGGGAAAATGCAGAGCCTCGCCGACAAGGGAAATGGCAACCATGCCTATATTGACCAGCTTAGCGAGGCCAAAAAAGTACTGATGCAAGAATTTGGCGGCATACTTTTCGCCATCGCCAAGGATGTGAAATTACAACTGCATTTCAACCCCCGGCAGGTCGCGGGTTACAGGCTTATTGGCTACGAAAACCGAATGCTCGCGACGGAAGATTTTAACAACGACGCTAAAGATGCCGGCGAACTCGGGGCCGGTCACCGTGTTACGGCGATTTATGAAATTGTTCCGGCTGGGCAGTCTCTGCCAACACTTACCAAGGCCGACTCAGCCCTTGTAGTCGTAACTGAACCCGACACTTCCGTCACGGTGGGCACCGATGATCTGATGGTGCTGCAACTCCGCTACAAAAAACCGAAAGGCGAACAGCCCAGTCAACTCATGGAATACCGGCTCAATGCTGCTGCACTTGATCGCAAAACGGAAAGCGAAAATTTCATGCTGGCTTCCGCGATTGCCGAATTCGGCATGTTGCTGCGCGACTCAAAACACAAAGGCTCAGCCACTTACGAACGGGCTATCAGTCGTGCCAGGAAGGCGGCAAAAAATGACCCAAGTGGTTATCGTACAGAGCTGGTGCAACTAATGGAAAAAGCACAAGCGATCGCTGTGCCCCTGGAGGCTGCCAAGAAATAATTGAGCGTTTGCAAGAGCGTTCAGAAAAGTGTGGCACACCTAGTCGAGGTGTGCCACACTTTTTGGAACGCTCCTTTTTTGCGCTTATTTCACTTTCAACAACACCGCTTCTGCGGCCTCCCGGCCACTTTGGGCTGCCCCGTTCATAAACCCTGCAAAGTCGCCGCCGCAATGTTCTCCGGCAAAAAACACGTTACCCACCGGCATTTGCTCCGCACCGCCGATGCTGGTGTACTGGCCTACGGTGGGGCAAATGTATGAACCCAGGGCATGAGGGTAGGTGGGCCAGTCCATCCGAGCCGTTCTGCCATTAAAAGCGGCTGTCGCTCCGGGGAAAATTTGCTCCCAGAGTTTCAAATACTTGTCTTTTTGCTCGGCTTGGGAGCCATGTCCCACATTGGTGCCACGTCGGCCACCAAAAAGAATGGAAAGTCCGGCAGCTTGGTCGTCGGCGGTTTGCAGCTGTGCATTGTCCCAACCATTCGGGATGCCGTTGTCGGAATACACCAGTCCGGTATAACCTTGTTCGCGCCAAAAATGCTGTTTCATGCCGAGCATAAGTTTTGCATTGATGCCATATCCTAACTCGTTGATACACTTTCGTTTAACTGCGGGCATGTCCAATTTCAGGTCTAATTTGCGCAATACCGTAAATGGGATGGCAATTATCACGAAATCGGCAACAACGGGTTCGCTCAGTCCCGCAAAATAAAGCGAATACGCATTGCCTTTGGCCCGGATGGACTCCAGAGAAAGCTCCATTTCGATCTGATTAATATGCCGTTCGGCAAGGGCGTTGGTGATGCGCTGGTTGCCATTGCGGACCTTGTACCGTTCGTCACTTTCTCCAAAAACTTCCCATTGGCCGTCAGGTGTTTCGGTTGAGATAAGCAAGAGCAGGTTAAGACTGGATTGAATTTCCGGCGAAAGCCCGTATTCGGATTCATAGGCCACTTCGATAAGGCGCTTGATCCAACCTGAAGCACCAATTTGTTCCAGATATTGAGAAAGTGAAATACGGTCGAATTTTTTTACAAACCGGTTTTTTGCCTTGTAGGATATTTCGTCGTCCAACTTGTCAATATCGGCCTGCATGCGCGGCGCAAAGCCTCGAAATTCCTCCACTACCTGCGCCAGGGTGTAATGTTTTCCGTTGAAAAAGAAGGCCTCTTTGGTAAGTTTTGCTTCGGAGGCCTGGGCATAATCCATCATCTCCAGGTCAAATTCCTTAGCCAGTTGCCACATATCTGCGTGATTCGTGTCGATAAATTCACCCCCGAACTCCGTCCAGGTGCCAGGCCCCATGGCATCCGTTACGCTAAACATCCGTCCGCCGGTGCGGTTAGACGACTCGTAAACGGTGGCATCCAACCCATTTTTTTTCAAGGTATGAAGGGCATTCAATCCTGCTATGCCTCCTCCAACAATAGCGATTCGGGGAGCCAGCGCGCGATTAAAAAAATTGGCGGGCATGAAAAGTTTGGGAGCCATGCTGCCTGCCAGGGCGGTTTTGCCCATATTCTCCAAAAAACGGCGACGTGAACGGCGGTATTCTTCGCTGCGTTGCACGATCTCTTCGGCAGATGATTGGCGGCGTTCAGCGGCAAGCGCCATACCAAATGCTTTGCGAAGGGTGTTGAAAAGCGGCGTTTTAGATTGTTTTTTCATGATAATGAGTTGCCACTAAGGCACTAATTATCACGAGCGTAGTTCAAAACCTGATTCCTATTCGTGGTAATTAGTGCAATTCGTGGCTAATGATATTTTAAAACGAAGTTGTCAATCAGGCGCACTTCGCCCGCGAAAGCAGCTAAACAGGCGACAACAAAGTCATGGTCGTCAGCATCATCAATATTCAGCAGGGTCCCGCCGTCCACGATCTCGAAATATTCAGGACGGAGCCCCTTGGCGCGGAGCTTTTGCATCGCTTCGGTTTGTATTTCAGCAATATGGCGTTTTTGTTCCAATTCAGTTTTTGCCCAAAGCAGCGTTTGATAAATTATGGGCGCAATCGCACGCATTTCAGGTGTAAGGCGCATGTTTCGACTGCTCATGGCCAAGCCATCGGATT
Organism: Saprospiraceae bacterium; assembly: GCA_046160345.1. GTDB lineage: Bacteria > Bacteroidota > Bacteroidia > Chitinophagales > Saprospiraceae > M3007. Next base: position 19,790 of record JBJXGO010000059.1, on the reverse strand, counting down.
CTCGTACGGTTGGGCACATGACCAGTTCGACAGGCAAATTTAACTGCCGGATCATATCGCGTACAATACTTAGTTGTTGAAAATCTTTTTGCCCCATGTAGAGCGTGTCAGGTCGAACAATATCCAACAAGCGGTTCACTACGGTAGCCATGCCTTTGAAGTGCCCGGGTCGAAATTTTCCTTCCATTACTTTGTCCAACTGCTTGAAATCCAATTCAATCGTCAGGTTTTCGCCAAGCGGGTAAACCTCCTCTACACTTGGGACAAAAAGCGCATCGCATTGGGCAGAAAGCAGCAATTCGGAATCTTTTTCAAGCGTTCTCGGATATTTTTCAAGGTCTTTGGGGTCATTGAACTGAGTAGGGTTGACAAAGATGCTGGTTACGGCAAGGCACCCATCCCGTTTGGCCATTCGGACAAGCTCCAAATGCCCATCGTGAAGTGCACCCATGGTTGGTACAAAGCCCACTGGAATTGATTGCCGGCCATGCCATTGGCGCAGATCGGACACTTTTTTGAAAATGAGCATCGGTTATGTCTGTGTGTTTTCTTGGCAAATGTAGCCGTGTCCCACATTCTATCTATTTTTGCTGACTAAAATCATTTCCAGATTCATGTTTCGAATTATCTTCCTGGTCTTTTTCTGCGCCGCAGGCATCCTTTTTACTTCCTGTGGCCAAAAAAAATCTGATCCGTCCGTCAAAAAATCTGCTGGCCCGGCCCTTTTTGAACAAATTGACCCTTCGGTCTCGGGAGTTTCGTTTGCAAATACTTTGGCGGAGACACCAGAGATAAATTACATGACGTTCAATTATTTATACATGAGTGGAGGCGCCGCGGCGGGCGATTTCAACAAGGACGGTCTGATTGATCTATATTTTGCCGCCACCTTAGGCCCCAACAAGCTTTACCTCAATAAAGGCAACTTTCAATTTGAGGATATTTCCGAAAAGTCCGGCCTTGCTACCTTCTCCCAGGGCATAAAGACGGGGGTTGCATTGGTGGATATTAATGCCGATGGCTGGATCGATATTTATCAATGCCGTACCGGTGCAAAACCAGGTACCAGGGGCAATCTTTTGTTTATAAACAACCAAAACCTCACGTTTACAGAATCGTCTGCCCAGTTCGGGCTTGATGCAAAATGCCCATCCACGCAAGCTAATTTTTTTGATTATGATTTGGACGGGGATTTGGACCTATACCTGTTGAATCACCTGGATGATTTTTCTTTTACCGGCCATGTGCGCATGAAAGAAGTTGGGGGCAAACAGGTACGGGACACCGAACCAGAGGATGAATATACTTCAGACCGCCTGTACAAGAATAATGGGAATGGCTCATTTACAGACGTAAGCAAGCAGGCAGGCATCCAGAATTTCGCTTTCGGTTTGAGCGCAACCACCATGGATGTCAACCTCGATGGATACCCTGATTTGTATATTGCCAACGATTACATTGAGCCGGACCAACTTTATGTCAATAACAAAAATGGAACTTTTACCGACCGAATAAACGATTATGTGCGCCATACCTCGGCGGCATCCATGGGGGCTGATTGGGCTGATATAAACAATGATGGGCTGCTCGACCTTTTTGTGCTGGACATGGCTGCTCCCAACAACCTAAAGGACAAAACTACTGCTACTACCATGGTAAACGAGCGTTACTATACGCTTGCTCAATATGGCTATGGTCAGCAAATGATGCGCAACATGCTCCAACTCAACAATGGAAACGGTTCGTTTAGTGAAATTGGATGTCTTGCCGGCGTAGATGCTACCGACTGGAGTTGGACGCCCCTAATGATGGATTTTGACAACGATGGCTGGCGTGACATCTTTATTTCCAACGGTTTCAGGCGAGAAGTGACCAACCTTGATTATATCCATTTTACGTATGATTCACTACTCAATGCCCACGGCGGCGTATTGCCCGACTCCATGGGGCATGCCAAAATAGTGCCGAGGGTTCCGATTTCCAACTATATGTATCGTAATCAGGGCGATCTAAGCTTCGAAGACGTGTCTGAATCCTGGGGTTTTGGTGAGAAAACATTTTCAAATGCGGCCATTCACGCTGATTTTGACAATGATGGCGACCAGGACATTGTAGTGGTACGTGCAGAAAGTCCGGCAGCCATTTTTCGAAATAAAAGTGTAGAAAGCCAAAAGGGCAGTTATCTGCAAATCAAACTGGAAGGTGCTCCTCAAAACCCGCAGGGCACAGGCTCGACCGTTATAGTGCGCTCTGGAGAAAACATTCAAACGGTTTATGCCAATCCTGTTCGAGGTTTCCTTTCTACCAACTCGGCCATTCTTCAATTTGGTCTGGGAAGTAACCCTCCGGCTGCACAAGTTCAGGTGCAGTGGCCGGATGGGAAAGTACAAGCCCTGAGTGGAGTGACTGCCAACCAACGCCTTGTCTTGAAGCAAAGCGAAGCCGTAAAAGGCCCTTCAATTCTAAAGCCCTCCGCGGCGGCCAACCCCATTTTTAAAGAAACCACCGCTCAAGTTGGCATAAACTACGCGCACAAGGAAAACCCGTTCTTTGATTTTAACCGGGAACGGTTGATGCCGAGGTCCTACTCTAACCTTGGCCCAGCCCTGGCTCAGGGCGATGTGAACGGTGACGGTTTGGACGATTTTTTTCTGGGTGGAAGTTTTAGGGCGCCGCGGGCCTTGTTTATCCAGAATCCGAATGGGAAATTCAGCATCCAAACTGCCCCTTTCATTGCAGACAGCCTTCGTGAAGATGTGGGCGCCTGCTTTTTTGATGCCGATGGAGACCATGATCTCGACCTTTATATCGTAAGCGGGGGCAATGAACCGCCCATTAATGCACCTTTATATCAGGACCGGTTGTATCTGAATGACGGCAAAGGGAAACTGAGCCCAGCGCCCGCCAACAGTATCCCGGTAGAAGCAATCAGTGGAGGCTGTGCAACGCCCTTCGACTACGACAAAGACGGGGACCTGGATTTGTTTGTCTCAGGAAGAACGGTGCCTGGAAACTATCCTAAAACGCCCTTTTCATTTGTTTTTAAAAACGATGGCAAAGGGGTTTTCAGCAAGGTTACAACCCAGGTGGCCCCAGAACTGGAAACGATTGGCATGGTGACGGCCATCGTATTTGCCGACCTCGACAACGACAAACAGGCTGAAATGCTGGTCACGGGCGAATGGATGCCAATTCAGGTTTTTAAATTCAATGGAGGGAAATTCAGCTTGGCTACCAAGGATTTTGAACTGGACAAAGTTACCGGTTGGTGGAACTGCCTGACCGCCGCTGATTTTGACGGCGATGGCGACCTCGACCTGGTGGCTGGCAACGAGGGCTTAAACACCCGATACCACGCCACTCCCGAGGCTCCCATGAACCTTTTTGCCCACGACTTTGACGCCAATGGAAGCATGGACCCGCTGCTGACCTGGTATGAAGATGGTATCCGCTATCCCATTGCCTTGCGCGACCCCATGATCAAACAAATCCCCTCCCTAAAAAAGAAATTTGTCTATTACGGTGCCTATGCTCAGGCCAGTATCGAAGACCTGTACCCAATTGAAACCCTGAAAAAAGGTATCATGCTGGAGGCCAATGAGTTGCGAACCTGTTATTTTGAAAATTCAGACGGAAAATTTAAGGCCAGGGCCCTGCCCAACGAAGCCCAAATGGCTCCGGTAAAAGCCATACTCGCGCAAGATTTTAATCACGATGGCAAACTTGACCTCCTGCTTGCAGGCAATGATTACGGGCCGGCTGTCGAAATAAACAGATATGATGCAGGCAATGGTGCGCTATTGTTGGGCGACGGCAAGGGCGGTTTTCGTTTTGAGCCCAATCGATTCAGCGGATTTTGGGCCATGCGAGAAGCCCGGAATATGGCCTTGTTGCAATTGGCGGGAGGCAAACAGGCCGTCGTTGTGGCCAATAATAATAGCGGACTTCAGCTGTTTGAAATGCAGAAGTAAGCCATTGAATACCATTAAAATTATGCGTTCAACTTCTTTTCTTGCCATAATGATCGCTTTCCTTATTGGAGGCTGGCTGAGCTGGAAATATTTTTCTACAGGATCAAAACCGATAGAAGATTCGACCGTGCTGCTCGAAAAAATTCAAGCGGTGGCCAAGCTCAGTACCGTGGAAGGAACCTTTTCCGAGATATACAACTACTCAGAATATCAAGGGTACTTCACGTTTTTTTGGGACAAAAAAGTGCTGGTGCGCGTGCGGGCCACCGTGGCTGCCGGATATAACCTCGAACGCCTGAATATAGTAGCCGACCCTGTCAGCAAAACCATCCGGATGAGTGCCCTGCCGAAACCCGAAATTCTGAGCATTGACCATACGCTGGATTATTACGATATATCAGAGGGTCTTTTTACCTCCTTTTCACCAGAAGACTATAACCGTATCAACCAACGCGCCAAAGACCTGATACGTGATAATGCGCTCAAAAGCAGCCTGCTTTCGCAAGCTGACGAACAAGGCGCCAAAATGCTCGACCTGGTTCGTTTCATGGTGGAAGGCTCGGGCTGGAATCTGCAAATTGGGGGGGCATCGGAAGAAATAAGGGAGTTGCGCGAGTAAATGCTGGAAGATTCTGCACCGATGTCCCTGCGATTGTGAAGTTTATCTACTTTTGAAGCTGATTTTGATTTTACCCAAACCAAAATCTTGATTAATACTATGAAAAAATCGTTTTTTTTCACCCTAATATCCCTGTTTTTCGCCACTTTACTGATTGCCCAAAATACGGGAGCTTCCACAACAAGCCCCTCCATCAATGATCAGGAAGTTCGGAAAACAACCGAGTCGCTTACCGCAAAATACATGCTCAACGCCGACCAGGCTAAGCAGATGTACACCATTCAACTGCGTAAAGCAAAAAATATGGCCCAAATAGAAACCTTCCAAACCACCGAGCCTGCGCTTTTCCGGGCAAAAATGCAAAACATACAAAGAAGTACCGTAACCAACATCCGCCGCATTCTGAATACAAAGGAACAAGTCGAGATTTATCAAAAAACGCAGGCAGAAATACGGGTCTTGCGAAACAAAAAACAAAAAGAATTGGCAGCACAAAAAGCCTCCAAAGAGACAGTAGAAATAGCCTTGTTGGCGATTTATGCGGAATGAGTGCAGCTTGGATACCCTTGATTTTCAAATATTTATAGTTTATTCCCTTTCCCGCCATGCTCATTTTTGCCGTGCGCCTAATCCTTGAAGAAAACGGAAAACTGCTCTTCCTCCGGCAAACCAAACGCAACGGTGGACGTTATACTTTAATTGGCGGGAATGTGGAGGAACATGAATTTGCGCGTGAGGCCCTTGCGCGTGAGGCCAAAGAAGAGGCTTCCATCCATGTAGAACCGGAAGATCTGACCCTGGTACACACCCTGCACCGCCATAAATTAAAAAAGAACGAAACTTTGCTGGTGCTTTACTTCAAAGCATCGAATTTTTCCGGCGAACCAGAATCCATGGAGACCAAAAAATTCAAAGATGTGGCATGGTTTTCGCCGCAAGAGTTGCCCGAAGAAGTATCTGCTCCTACACGACATGTACTCAAGTGCATCAAAAATGGAGAAATATATTCTGAATTCCCCGCAAGGAGCAAGGTTATGGCATTTTGGGAAGCAATTGGAGAAAATTGGGGTGGTTTTTACACCCTGTAAACGAATTAATCCAACTGTTAAATTAGACGGAATGCCGACATTTCTCCTAAAAAGAGCCGCTGCAAACCGAGATTTTTTGTTATTTTTGTTCACGATTTATTTCTTTTAATCCATAGTAATCCGAAGCAACAAGACTCTGATGTATTCTTTACATCACCGAAACCGATTATCCCATGTACTGGTCAATAAAATTATTGTGCCTGCCCGCACAGCGTTTGACGATTTCGTCATATTCTGCTTTCCCTTTTTTCGCTTCTAGCAATTTTTTGAGCAAGATCTCATCACGGTGTTTTTCTACACCTCAAGGTTTTGCAATACATCTCTAAATGCCTGTTGTGGTTACAACAGGGTGTAAATCACTGTTTTAATAAATTTGAAATAGGCGCCCCAGAGAACCCATCCCACCGGTTCAGATGTCTTATGCTTCATAGGCGAGAACCCCGGTCCTGAAAAGTCAGGGCCGGGTTTTTTTATTTAGGCGAATAAAACGTCGGCATCGTTCAATCAACCAATACGGTCGTTTGTCAGTTTGGATAGTAGAAGGCCTCAAATTTGTCGCTTATTCACACGTTCCTAAATTTTCGCCAATCCTTGCTGGTTGCTAAAACCTGCGAGGGTTTACATGAAAACCTGAAATGTCCGCTTCTGAGGGCACTAGTGCCGCATCCGCCGAATGACCTGTGAATTGACGGCCATATTTTCCGTTCATCTGCGTTTTTCGTCAGTTAAAATGTCCCACATTGCGCCCTCCTCATGCCTTGATAAACAAAAAATCTACCGCGCCAATTCCCTGGTCATTCGGCGGATGCGGCACTAGATTTTGACGTTTTTTTGTCATAAAAGAATTTAGTGGAAACCGAACCCCTTTTAATTCTTTTATTTGCGTGTACTTTAAATCAATATTTGTTCATATTTAAATCCAATTCATTTCTAATGAAAAGAATCTTAACATCCCGCCTTACCTGGTTAGTCACCATGTGGCTCTTTTTGAGCTCGATTACAAATTCAAATGCTCAAAGACCTCCCATGCCTCCTTTTGGCATGGATCACGGGCAAGTTGCCCTAAACAATTCCCCCAACCAAGTCCCTTGCGAAATAGTATGCCCGGGCGATTTGAACTTCGTTCTGGCCCCAGGTGCTTGCGACATGGTGGTGAACTACACCGTACAAACTACAGGCGATTGTTTGCCATCAGTAGTGGTTCAAACATCGGGTTTGCCAAGTGGCTCCGCATTCCCGATCGGGGTTACGCAAAATTGTTTTTCAATTGATCTGCCACCATTAGGGCTGCCTGATGGTGACACTACCTGCTGTTTTAATGTCACGGTGAACGGGTTTCCAAACCCGATTTTTTCCCTGGTTTGCAATGACCTGGTCTTCATCTCACTGAACGAGAATTGTCAGTATTGTATAGGGGCGGGAGAAGTTTTGGAAGGGGGGCCTTACGCTTGCTATGACAATTACATTGTAGAATTAGATAAAACGCCTCCTTATGGCAATGGCCCATGGGTATCTCCATGCGTTGGACTTTCTGATATCAACAAAACCTATCAGGTGCGTATTACCGACCCTGCTACGGCCAATAAATGCTGGGGGAATGTAAAAATTGAAGACAAAATATCCCCGGTTTTGGAATGCCATGATATTTCTGTTCCCTGCAATGCTAATGCAAATATCAATGCCGAGCCGTTCCCGGCTATAACCGGCTATCAGAAGATCACCTATACCGGATTGCAAGAGCCTATCGGAGAAAATGGCGCACCCACTCCGGACATACACGTTTACAATTTTGATTACAGTTATCTGCCTGCCGGTACTGCCGCGCTCGACGTAAACTGTCGTATCAAACTTACCGGCCATACCTGGTTGCCCGACCTTAGAATCGTCGTAACGGCCCCAGACGGTACTATGGCAGGTTTGTTTTCGCAGGGAGGTTGTACAGGTATCGATTGGCCTATTAATGTTTTGCTAGATGATGAGGGAGCCGGGAATATTACCCAATGCACTGAACTGGACGCGAACGGTAACGCTATACAATGCATGGATCAAGGCAATTCCGTTCCGATGGTATTGACTGCATTCGACGGAAAAAATGCCAGCGGTGTTTGGACCGTAACCATCAGCGACATCTCTTCTGGCGACGACGGCTTGATAGAGATAGTTGGATTGGAAATCCTGGTGAATGTGCCGAGTAAATCTCCCATTGACAATTGCGGTGGGACGGTCAGCCTGACGCATACCGACACAGAAACTGTCGGTGATTGCGCCAGCGGCTTGTCCAAAACCATCCACCGGCTATGGAAGGCCACCGATGCTTCCGGAAACAGCTCCACCTGCATCCAAAATATTAAACATTTGCGTGGAAAATTGACGGATGTGGTATTGCCCTCGGATTACAATGACATAGCTGCGCCTTCTTTTTCATGCACAGAGGCTGCTTATCCATCGCCAGAATGGATAGCAGACCAGAATCTTCAGGGCGAACCCTTGCTATTCGGGCTACCTGAAGGCTGTAATATTGTCTGGGGCTACGAGGACCTTCGCATTAATGTCTGTGACGGCACCTACAAGATCAATCGAACATGGACGCTGGTTGATTTTTGCACAAGCGAAGTCCTGGAGCACAACCAGATCATCAAAGTGATTGACGAACAAGGCCCTGTTTTTACTTGCCCTGAAAATCTATCGGTCTCTACCGATCCTTTTGCTTGTTGTGCAACGGTAAACCTTCCAGATGTGATCCTTGCAGACGGATGCTCCAAAATACAGGCCATTAGCGGTATCATTTCATTGTTCGATCCTATTACTGGCCAGCAAACTGGTGTTGAAAACATCGCAGGTACCCTGGCGAATTTTCCGGGCAACGACCCTGCTGATCCTGACACCCTGGGGGCCTTTGGTTTCACGCCCTGCCTGCCGCCTGGCCCTCAGATTGTAGCATATCTGGTAGAGGACAATTGTGGTAATACCGCTACGTGCTCATTCAGTCTGTCGGTTAAAGACTATACGCCACCAGTGGCGGTTTGTGATGAGATCACTACAGTGGCCATCGGAGTGGACGACCCCTTTGATTGTTTTGGCCCGGCAGGCCCGGGAGGTGATCCGGCTGCGCTTGATGCCTGCCATTTCGGAGGTGTCAGCTGGGTAAAAGCAGTTACATTTGACGATGGTTCCTATGATGCCTGTGCCAACCTGAAATTTACCATCCGGCGTATGGGCCCTTACAGTGATTGTATCCTTGGCCTAAATTCCACGAACGGCAATCTGCCTTGCGGTGATATCTTCCCTGATTTCCCAAGTGAGTTTGAACGCGCAGTTTCGGAAAGCGATTCCATCAAATTCTATTGTTGCGAGGCAGGTACTATTCAGCCTGTAATCATGCGGGTTTACCAGCTGGATGCAAATGGCAATATTGCTCCCGGGCCAAACGGAGTGCCTATCTATAACGAATGTGCAATTCAGGTGCAGGTGGAAGATAAAATAAAGCCTGTTTGCATATCTCCTGCCAATGTTTCGGTCACTTGTGAGCAGTTTGACCCAAGTTTGTCAGCTTATGGTAAGGCTAGTGTGATAGACAATTGCTGCCTTGACGCTACGATAAACTATCAAGGCCAGTGCGGTTTGGGGCATAATGTGAACTACTCGAATTTCGACACGATTTGCAACGAAGGCACGATTGTGCGCAACTTCCGTGCAAACGACTGTTATGGCAACACAAGCCAGTGCACACAGCGGATCGTGGTGAATTACGAGCAGGACTACTATGTTCGTTTCCCGAATGATGTGCTCGTAACCAATTGCGACGGCACAGGTATCTATGGCGAACCGACATTCTTTGGGGAAGACTGCGAGCTATTGGCTAGTTCGTATTCAGATGAGGTTTTTTTAGTGGTTCCAGATGCATGCCGCAAAATTGAACGCACCTGGACCATTATAAACTGGTGCACCTACAACCCGGTCACCCCTCCCATCAATGTGCCAAATCCGAATCCAAATGCCATTGTAAACCACCCGTCCAATTTGCCCGGTCCTATTGTTTCTGATTGCAATGCCCTTGCGCCCTGGAATGCTACGATTGTGAAGATCAATCCGACCGATCCTGCCGCTACGAACTATTGCACCTTCTGGAATGCGAATGCCAATGCTTACCGATACACACAGATCATCAAGATAATTGATTCGAAAGATCCAGAAATTTCAAACTGCCCGGCGGCTCCTGTCACCGTAATTGATTCCAGTCTGAATAACCCTGATCTTTGGCACAATGTATTCAACCCTTCTCTTCCCATACAAGATTTGAAAGAAGGTAGAATTAACCTTTCTATTACGAGTTCGGATGCTTGCGATGGGGGCAATTTGTTCGACATGGAATTTTTGCTTTTCCTGGATTTGGACAATGATGGCATCTTTGAAACCGTTGTAAATTCCGAAAACCTTCCTGGCGCCGACACTATTCGGTACAATAACATCAATACGCCCGGGTATCTGGGCGGAACCCCCGTCACCTTTGATTCCAGGCCAGTTCCGATCGATCAAAAATGGCATTTTGCCTTGCAGAGAAATAGTTCTTCAAACGATGCTATTGCTTCCGTTCGCTGGAACACCGCCCTTCAGCCCAACACTTTTGTTCAGCCACAACTCCCACAGGGAACCCACAAGATCAGGTGGTTTGTAACTGATCAATGTGGCAATCAGGAGGTCTGTGAGCATGGTTTTACCATCGAACAGGGCCCAACATCGGGCATAACGGACATAGAAGGCGACGGTTTCGCGCTCTTCCAAAACGAGCCCAACCCATTCAGCCAAAGTACAAAGATCGGGTTTAATCTGCCCAATTCCGCAGACGCAACCCTGAGTGTATTTGATGCTGAAGGCCGCCTGCTTTTTTCCAAAACAGACCATTTCAGCCAGGGTTACAATGCTGTTCCGCTTGAGGGGAGTTTGCTTCCGGCGTCTTCAGTATTGTTTTACAAACTGGAGTCCGGTTCCAATGTGGCGTGGAAGAAGATGGTTTTGATTCGTTGAGTTTATTGAATTAGAAAATGGGGTGAAAGCCCAATTAGTGACAGATTGAAGAATGGCACGCCTGATCTCAGGTGTGCCATTCTTTTATAACACGCTCTAACGGCTTTTCGGATCAGTAAGCAGCCGCCCCAGTATTAACGGCGCTTTTTTCGATCACTTCCTGATAATATTGCTCGTATTCGGGCAGGATGTTCTCGATGTCAAAACGTTGGGCCTGGGCAAGCGCGTTGGCCCGGAATTGGGCAAGCATTTCCGGATTTTCCAACAATTGGATTGAATATTTTGCCATTTCAGCCACATTGCCGGCCTCACTCAAAAAACCAGTGAGGCCGTGTATGTTTACTTCCGGCAATCCACCGCTGTTGGATGAAATGACCGGAACCTGGCAAGCCATCGCTTCAAGTGCCGCGAGGCCAAAGCTCTCACTTTCAGACGGAATGATGAAAAGGTCGCAAATGGCGAGCAACTCTTCGATAGCATCCTGTTTGCCTAAAAAGCGAACATCATCACAAATATTGAGTTCACGGCAAAGCTGTTCACAGTGTTGCCGCTCTGGGCCATCGCCGATCATGAGCAGTTTGGAGGGTACTTTTTCGTGTATTTTTTTAAAAATATACACCACATCTTCCACCCTTTTTACCTTCCGAAAATTGGAGGTATGGGCCACGATGTGTTCTCCTTCAGGAGCTATTAATTTTTTGAAATGCTCTTTGTTGGTCTTTCTAAAGCGTTCAAAATCAATGAAATTATAAATGACCCGTATGTCATGATCGATTTTGAAGAGGGCCAATGTATCGTCTTTGAGGCTTTGTGAAACCGCCGTTACGCCGTCGCTTTTGTTTATGCTGAATTCTACCACCGGAGCGAAAGCGCGGTTGTTGCCCACAAGTGTAATATCAGTCCCGTGCAGGGTAGTAACCACCGGAATGTAACGGCCCTCCGCGAGCAGGATCTTTTTAGCCATATAGGCTACTGCCGCGTGGGGAATGGCGTAGTGTACATGCAGAATGTCCAGATTTTGGTAGTGGACCACATCTACAATTTTGGATGCCAGGGCAGTGTCGTAAGGGGGATACTCGAACAATGGATAATCCTCACTATCCACTTCATGATAAAAAACATTGGCCTGAAAATGCGCCAGTCGTACGGGTCGCCGATAAGTTATAAAATGGATCTCATGCCCTTTTCGGGCAAGGCCAAGGCCCAGTTCTGTGGCTACCACGCCCGAGCCGCCGTATGTGGGGTAACAAACTATTCCTATTTTCATGCTGTTTTTGAATTGATTAGCCGTACATCTTGTTCAATGTAAGACATTCGGTTAATGCTTTTTTTCGCCCTTGAAATTGCGTTCCCCCGCTTCTATCGCTATTTTCAGGTGGTTCGGAGCGGGTGGGATAGGACAGTTAAATCCGTCACTGAACGCGCACCAGGGGTTATAAGCCTTGTTGAAATCCAGGATCAAAATGCCGTTGCGGATGTCCCCTTGTTTGAAATCAAGATATCGCCCGCCTCCGTAAGTTGCCCCGCCGCTGGTCAAATCTTTAAACGGTAAAAAAAGATGATCGCGGTAAGTAGAGTCTTTTACCAGGCGCAAATTTTGATAAATATTCATGGTTTGTAAAGTTCCCGCAAATTCAAATGTCAGAACTCCAAACTGGACATAATCGCGTTTTTGACCGCTGTATGTAGGCAGTTCGAAAGGAACGGCCTCCGGGGTTCTTATAAAATTGGCTGGAAACTGGAACATCGGATTGGGTGCGAAAAAATCAAGGAAAGCGGTGTCTGATGCCGTCAGGGGAGAGCGGGCCTCCACCAAAAAATCGGCCTTGTATTCGGCTCTATGTTGCGCTATTTGGGCTGAAAAAATTGCCTCGGGTGTTTGGGCTGGCAATATTAAGGACCAGCCGGTTAGCAAAAACAAGGTGATGAAAGTTCTGGACATGAATAGGTATTTATCAACTAGTGAATTGGTTAAGGGGAGGGTTATCACGATAAGATGCAATTGAATCGCAACTGTTTTAAATTCCGAGTCTCAAAACAAACACATTTCCAACTTTGTTGTCAGCACCATCAACATCGTACCTTTCGCCGATTATGACTAAAGTGCCACAACCAACCAGTCCAGACGATCCGAGCGCCGTAAGCCGAAAAAAGGACCACATCGAACTGGCCTTTCGAAGCCGTGTGGAATCGGCCGATCTGGATGGGCGGTTTTTTTACGAGCCTTTGCTCTCAGCCCATCCTGCGCCTGGTTCGCTGGCTCCCTTATCATTTTTGGGCAAAACCCTGCGCACACCCATTTGGGTTTCTTCCATGACGGGCGGGACGGCACTCGCCGGGAAAATCAACCATAACCTTGCGCGTGCTTGTGCCGAATTTGGCATGGGCATGGGACTTGGTTCTTGTCGGCAATTGTTGCATTCCGATGAATATTTACCCGATTTCGATGTTCGCGACACCATGGGGGCGGATTTGCCGCTCTTTGCCAACCTTGGCGTGGCGCAAATTGAAAAACTTTTTGAACATAACGAAACGGAACGAATTCCCCTCCTGCTTAAAAAACTCCGGGCAGATGGACTTATTGTACACATCAACCCATTGCAGGAAGCGATGCAACCGGAAGGGGATGTTTTTAAGCGGCCTCCTTTGGAAGTAGTTCAGCAATTGTTGCAAACCTTTGATTTTAAAATAATTGTGAAAGAAGTAGGGCAAGGCATGGGGCCGGAAAGCCTGCGGGCATTGCTTCAGTTGCCACTTGCGGCTATCGAATTTGCTGCAGCCGGAGGAACCAATTTTGCAAAACTCGAACTCTTGCGCAGTGAAGAGACCAAGCAGGAAATTTTTGAAAAAACAGCTGCCCTGGGCCATACCGCTGTTGAAATGCTCGAGTGGTCCAATGAGATCAAGGCGACACTCGGCGAGCAATGCCGCACCCCCAACCTGATACTTTCAGGCGGCGTGACAGATTTTCTGGATGGATATTATTTGACCCAAAAGTCTAGCATTCCGGCTGTTTACGGGCAAGCCTCTGGCTTTCTTCGATACGCCCAAGGGGATTACGCAGAACTTCAGGCTTATGTGGCGGCTCAGATCCGGGGACTGGAATTAGCGGATGCATTCTTGAAAATACGGTGAGCCGATGATGTTTCACTTGAAATAATTCTTCGTGAAACATCCACTCCTCCTAATAAATCCAACGTATGACAAAAACGATAAACGGCTTTTCAAAACTTTCCAAAACAGAGAAGATCAACTGGATAGCCGAGCATTTTTGTGCAGATGCCTCCGCTGCAACACGCGATTTTAACGCCTGGCAACACGCCGAATTAACCGTGCAAAAAACAATTGACGGGTTTGCCGAAAACACCGTGGCGAATTTCGCATTGCCCTACTGTATTGCGCCCAATTTTCTGATCAACGGAAAAACCTACGCAGTGCCCATGGTGATCGAAGAAAGCAGCGTTGTGGCAGCGGCAAGCAGTGCGGCAAAATTTTGGCAGGAACGGGGCGGCTTTCACGCAGAGGTGTTGGGTACTGTCAAACTCGGCCAGGTTCATTTTTATTGGCCCGGAAGTCCCGATAAACTCCGCGCTATTTTCCCGGCACTGAAAGCCCGGCTTTTGGACTCCTGCGGCGACCTGACGGCCAACATGAACCAGCGCGGCGGCGGAATATTGGATATAGAACTAATTGATTTTGAGGCCGTTGAGCCGAAATATTACCAACTTCGGGCATCCTTTGAGACCTGCGACAGCATGGGTGCCAATTTTATCAATTCTGTGTTGGAACGCCTTGCCGATACCCTGGAGGCCTTTTTTACCTTGTACCCCGGTCTTTCTGACCTCGAACGCGATGTGGAAGTGGTGATGTCCATCCTTTCCAATTATACCCCTCAATGCCTGGTGCGGACCTGGGTAGAATGCCCCATTGATTCGTTTGCCGATCTGGCGCGTTCACAGGGTATGGATGCGGCAACCCTTGCGCACCGTTTCGCTCGAGCGGTTCGAATTGCACAGATCGATCCTTACCGTGCTGCCACGCACAACAAAGGGATCTACAATGGAATAGATGCCGTGGTAATCGCGACCGGAAATGATTTTCGGGCCATAGAGGCCTGCGGCCATGCTTTTGCAGGCAAAGATGGGCAATATCGAAGCCTCAGCAGTTGCAGTGTACAGGAGGGTGTTTTTCGATTTGAACTGGAAATTCCGCTCGCGCTTGGCACCGTAGGTGGTTTAACAACCCTGCACCCGCTTGCTAAACGCTCACTTGAAATACTGGGGAACCCCTCGGCACGCGAATTGATGTGCATAACAGCGGCAGTAGGATTGGCCCAGAATTTTGGCGCAGTGCGATCGCTTATTACTACAGGCATCCAGCAAGGGCACATGAAAATGCACCTGACCAATATTCTCAACCATCTCAATGCCAATGCGGAAGAGGCTGCCTCCGCACAGCATTATTTCCAAAATCAAACCGTGAGCTTTAGTGCAGTACGGGTTTATTTGGATGAATTGCGTTCCTAAAATCGTCGCAAAGTGACCAAATGCATATTAAATTATTGGTTCCACTTTGCAAAATGGCCTCAGGAAGTACCTTTATTGCTCATTTTTAAAATTTCAAAATCTCTCTCATGCACTTGAAACTTGTAACAGCCACTGCGCTTTTTGTTTTAATAACCGCCACTTTTTCCTGGCAAGGTTGTAAAAAAGAAGAACCAAAAGACCCCGAATGCAATCTCCCGAACGCAACGCTCTCCTACACTTTGAACATCAAGCATATCATTGACCAACAATGTCTTGGATGTCACGGAGGCATTGGTCCAGGCCCGGATAATTACTCAACCTACGAAGGCATAAAGCCACATCTGGACGAAGGGCACGTGCTTGAGCGGGTGGTGATTGAAAAAAGCATGCCTGAAGGCGGCGGCATGAGCCAGGCCCAGCGCGACAGCATCAACTGCTGGATCGCAGCCGGATACCCCAAATAGGCAGCGAAAGTCCTTGAAATCACCTGGCAAATAGTCTGGTGGTTTTTTGCGACAAAGGCTTCCTTATTTGTCGAATCAAAATGATTCAACCGACGGCAAAGGGATTCCGCACTGCTGCGCGCGAACCTGCTGACATAGCTCCGAACGCTTGCGAAACCTTCAAGGTTTCGCAAGCGTATTTTATGAACCAATGAATAAAACGGGGCATCAAAGTTCTCCCGCCAGAAGTCTTAAATTTATCTCAGCGGCTTTCAAATTATACAACACCAGATCCCTCCGCGACAATGCCTGCTCCAGTGAATTCTGGGCGATCTGTGGCTCGAGGCCACTGGTGGTGCCTACCCGAAAACGTTCGGTACTTACATTAAGATTTTCGCGGGCGATACGCACATTTTCTTCTTCAAGGTTTAAAATTTGTTGCTGGCTTTGATAGATGGCCAATTGGTTGTCCAACTCAGATTCGAGGAAAAGGCGTTGATTGTCAAACCTTAAAGCCGATTGTTGGGCAGCAAGCCGGGATGTTTCCACCTGGCGTTTGAAGTTGCCACCAGCATAAAGCGGCACCACTAGTGCGGCGCCAATGGTCAAGCCCGCTTGCGTGTTGTTTACCGTAAAGCCAGCGCCATTGTCAGACCTTACGGCGTTGAGTTGGCTGTTGCCGACAATTCTGGGCCGACTGAGCGCACGGTTTTCATCCACCACCAGTGCGGCGATGTCCATTGATTTCTGGAGCGAAATCAAGCCCGGGTTATTGGTAAAGATCTTCTTAATCAGGTCATCACGCTCCGGTGCGTAGGTAGTGGCCAGTGATTCATCCACATTGAACGCTGTTTCTGGAGCGCGCACGAGCAGGCGGTTGAGGCCGCGTTTGGCGTTGGCAGTGGCCGTTTGTTGCAAAAGCAGGTCTGACCGGCGTTGGTTGAGGTCAATACGCGCCTGGAGCGCATCAGTCTGGGCCGCAAAACCGGCGGCCAAACGAGCTTCGGCGATACGCAAGCGTTCCTCATTGAGCGCGATGACCTCCGCCAGTGCCCGTTCCTGCATACGACCGCGCACGATATCGTAATAGCCTTGAAGTACCGTTGCGGCGGTTTGTTGTACGATTTGTTGCAGGTTGTTTTGGCCGAGCGATTCCAGTTCTTCCAGCCTTTTTTTGGTAGTTTGCATTCTTCTCCCGTCAAAAAGCGTCCAGGAAAGTTGCACGCCGGCATTGGCATTGTTGAAAGGCGCGCCGGCCTCCTTAAACTCCGTGCCGTTGGCCAGTTTTTGTTGAAACGCGCTGAGGGTGAAATTTTCGTTAACCACCAGATTCACCGTAGGCAGCATACCTGCATTGCCGCGCGTGTTGTTGAGCCGGGCTATGTCGGCATCGGCCTGGCTGATACGGATGTCGTAGTTGACTTCAAGGGCAATTCTGACGGCATCATCAGGGCTAAGGATTGGCATGGCAGGGTTTTGTGCATAAGAAGCCGACTGGATGAGGAAGAGGAGGAAAATGCTTTTTTTCATCCGGCAAAAGTAATTGACTGAGGAAAGTGCTGTATGTCCGAAAAAGCAATGAATTTGGTTGATTGAAATTTTCTGTAAAAGAATTTGGTTTTATAAATGTATCGTCGGACATTTGCCGCCGCTAAAGCAGGGCGCATAACTCAGTTGGTTCAGAGTGGCTGCCTTACAAGCAGCAAGTCGGAGGTTCGAGTCCTTCTGTGCCCACAAGGCCTTCCAGAAATGGGGGGCCTTTTTTTGTTTTCTGTTGGCTGGTCCTAGCCCCCTGTTGCCGGTGCCATTTTAAACCAGAATCTCTACTTTAGAATGGTACCGCTAAACGAGGGGTAGGACAGACCCACATGCTCTTCCACCTGCCAACTCCCCCTCTTCTACCGAAAATCGAACCATCTGACATGGAAAATGTGGTGACTATGGAGGTGTTTGATCAAGAAACGCCAACTTTGTGCCCCATGCGCCTATCCGTCATTATTGTCAATTACAACGTCCGCCATTTCCTCGAACAGGCCCTTGGCTCGGTGCGCCGCGCTATGCAAGGCATTGAGGGTGAGGTGTGGGTGGTGGACAACAATTCTGCCGACGACTCGGTGCGCATGGTGCGCGAACGCTTCCCTGAAGTCAAATTGATCGCAAACAAGGACAACCCGGGATTTGCAATCGCCAACAACCAGGCCATTCGACAAAGTTCGGGAGAATATGTGTTGCTGCTCAACCCTGACACCCTGGTAGAGGAGGATACCCTTCGCAAATGCCTGAATTTCATGGATTTGCACCCGGATGCGGGGGCACTTGGTTGCAAACTATTGGATGGAAGCGGCAAGTTTTTACCTGAAAGCAAGCGCGGTTTCCCCACACCCTGGGTGGCGTTTTGCAAGACATTCGGGCTTTCTTCCCTGTTCCAGCTCAGCCCTGTTTTTAATCGCTACCACCTGGGGCATTTGCCCGAAAACGAGACCAACGAGGTGGACGTATTGGCGGGTTGTTTCATGTTCATGCGTAAAACCGCTTTGGACAAATCCGGTCTGTTCGATGAGGCGTTTTTCATGTACGGCGAGGATATTGACCTTTCCTACCGCATCCAGCAGGCGGGTTTCAAGAATTATTATTTCCCCGAAACCAAGATCATCCACTACAAGGGCGAAAGCACCAAAAAAGGGACACTCAACTATGTGCGAACCTTTTATCAGGCCATGATCATTTTTGCCAGAAAACATTTCAGCGGTCCTGGTGGAGGATTGTTCGTGCTGATGCTCCAGGTTGCCATCTGGTTCAGGGCTGGTTTGACTTTGTTCAGAAATTTCTTAGGAAAAACCTGGCTGCCCGCACTCGATGCCTTAGCCATATACTTCGGGCTGGTACTGCTCAAGAATTTTTGGGCGAATTACTATTATCATGACCCTAGCTGGTTCAAAACCAATGTGTTGTGGTTCAATTTCCCACTTTATATACTCATTTGGCTCGGTACGGTTTGGCTCAGTGGCGGCTATGACACCCGCCATAATCTGAGTCGATTGTTGCGTGGGCTTGGGCTTGGAACCCTGGTCCTCTCTGCCGTGTACGGCTTCCTGGATTTGGACTACCGTCCTTCGAGAGCACTGGTGTTGATGGGTGCGGTATGGGCGGTTTTTGCTACTTTGAGTATTCGTGTAACGACCCATTTTTGGGAGTTTGGAAATTTCAGACTGGGCAGATCCCAAATTAAAAACCTGATCGTGGTTGGCTCAGAAAGCGAGTGTATGCGCGTGTTGGGGCTATTAAACCGGGTTGCCGCGACAGGAAAAAACTTCATAGGCCGGGTTAGCCCAAACGAAGAGCCCTCAAACCAGGATGGTAGTACGGAGCGACTGGGCGCAGCCACCCAACTTCCGGATCTGGTGCGTATTTATGAGGCCAACGAGATTATTTTTTGTTCCAAAGACATTGGTTCTCAAGAAATTATGACTCTCATGGCCCAAATCGGTCCGGCGGTTTCATATAAAATTGTGCCCGAAGAAAGCCTCAGCATAATAGGCAGCAGCAGTAAGGACGAACCGGGCGAACTTTACACCATCGACATTCGCTACAACATCGCCCAGCCCAGTCACAAGCGTGACAAGCGATTGTTCGACCTTTGTATTTGTCTTGCGCTGCTTGCTACACTTCCTGCCTGGCTCATTTTTTCAGGCAAACGGGGCCTGCTTTTGAAAAACTGGTGGGCCGTTTTACTTGGTAAAAAAACCTGGGTCGGTTATGCTCCTAACACCCAAAATGCCGCTCTTCCGACGCTTAGGCCGGGCGTATTCTCGCCTGTTTATGTGCTTAAGGATTTGAAGGTCAACGAAGAAACGACAGCCCGCCTCAATTTCTTTTTTGCCAAAGACTGGGAAGTGGAGCGGGATTTGGCCATATTGGTCAAATCGTGAAATTGTATTACTTTAAAACGTCCATTTGCTAATCCACGCCATTTGTAAGGCTTCAGCACCTCTAAATCAGGCGCATAAAAAAAGCCGCCCGACATTTCATCGAGCGGCCAAAAAACCAAATGAAAACAATCTTCCTACCGTATTTTAGCCCCGAGAAGGATCGGGGTGAAAATTTGCTTTTTGCAGGAT
>JBJXGO010000058.1:0-14606 GCA_046160345.1 Saprospiraceae bacterium | reverse complement strand
ACCTCGGAGGTCTTCGAAGACCTCCGAGGTCTCCAAATACCCAAATCACCGAATAATCTTCAGGCTTAGATCAAGCGGTTGTGCCGAGTGTGTGAGCGCCCCTGCGGAGATATAATTAATACCCGATTGAGCGTATTTGCGTATATTGAACAAGGTAATGCCTCCTGATGCTTCGGTTTCAAAACGACCCGCCACCATAGCCACTGCTTCGTGCAGGATAGGAATTTCAAAATTGTCGAACATAACTCGAGTGATACCTCCTGTACTCAGCACTTCTTCCAATTCAACCAGATTGCGCACCTCCACAGTGATGTTGAGATTCAATTCTTTTTCCTTCTGGTAGGCATGAGCGCGTTCAATAGCCCGACCGATGCCTCCTGCGGCATCCACGTGGTTGTCTTTGATCATCATCCAGTCATAAAGTCCCCAACGATAGTTTTCACAACCGCCGATATGAACCGCCCATTTTTCCAAAAAGCGAATCAGCGGGGTGGTTTTTCTGGTATCTAAAACCTTTACCGGCAAATCACCGACTTCAAATGCGAAGCGGCTGCTAAGGGTGGCAATACCGCTCATACGTTGCATAGTATTGAGCACAAGTCGCTCGGCTTGCAGCAGCGCACGAGTATTTGACTCCACCTCAAAGGCGGTTTGACCGTAAAGCACATCCGTTCCGTCGGACTTTTGAACCACCATGGTTGCAGTAGGGTCAATATGTTGAAAAATATATTGAGCGAGTTCAACGCCGGCCAACAAACCGTAATCTTTGATTTTCAACACGGCACGACTGCGGCTGTCAGCAGGAATAGTGGCCAGGGACGTATGGTCGCCTTCGCGCACGTCTTCATGCAGGCCAGCGATGATAAACTCGCGAATAAGTTGATCGGTGATTTGTGTAGGACGCATTTTTGAACGATGAACGATGAACGATGAACGATGAACTATGAACTATGAACTATGAACGAGGAACTATGAACGATGAACACCGAGCGTGACAACCAACGTTTATCGTTCATCGTTCATAGTTCATCGTTCTTTCCATTTTATGTTACAGCCTCCGGAAGGGTGCTGAACTGGGTTTGTGGGGGAGCCATTCAAAACCGCGTCGAGCGCGGCGCGGAGGTCTTCGCCGGTAGATTGAATCGGGTTTCGTTTGGGTCGGCTGGGGTCGAGTTGGCCGCGATAGGCCAGTTTCAAATTCGGGTCAAAAACATAAAATTCCGGGGTGCAAGCAGCATCGTAAGCGCGGGCAATCTCCTGAGTTTCATCATAAAGGTACGGGAAATCGTAACCAACTGCCCTGGCATGGGCAGGCATATTCTTTGGGCCATCTTCGGGATAGGTTTCCGCGTCGTTGCTGTTAATGCCGACAAATGCTACCCCCTTGGGTTTGTATTCATTTACAACCCGCACGATTTCAGGGTTGACATACAACACATAAGGACAATGGTTGCATAAAAACATGACCACAGTGGCATTTGCCGCAGATGCAATTTCTTGCAAGCTGACTGTTTTCCCTGTTGCCGGATCAGGCAATTGAAAATCCGGCGCAAGGGTGCCGATGGGGATCATATTTGATTCGGTGTATGCCATGTATTTGGTATTAGGTATTAGGTGAGGAGCTTTTGAAGAGCAAAAGGAAATCGCGCAAGGGTTTTAGCGCAGTATGTTCAAGGTCAAAAACGGAGGCACCTATATTCGTGATGAGATTGCTTTTTCGTGCTTCGAAATCGTTTTGAAGTCTCCTGCCCTTATTGCCCATTTCCTTTGCCTTTGCTCTAAGCAAATTATCGAGCCAGAGTTTAGCGAAAGTATTGGAAGATACCTTCAATTTGCTCTGGTTTTTAGGATCGTTAACGCAGTCTCTCCACAATTTGAGACAATCTGCGTAAGGTATTATTTCAGCAGGGTCTTTTCTAATTTCGAACAGCAGAGTGTCAAGGTTGCCGGAGTTTGAAGTAACTTTAATGAAAAAGCATGCTGATTGAAGGTTTTCATCAACTTTTACAAATTCTGATTCTTTAGAAAACAGGGTGGGACTAGTGCCAAACGCTGGGTTGAATGCGTTATTGATTAATGTTAGGTTATTTTTGAAGTTCCATCTGGGAGGGTAGTCAAAATCAAGAATGATCCCAATTTTTTCAATATTTGGATATTTCTTCCCTAAGTCCCTTTTTAAAGATTTAAGTTTTGCACCGATGGCTTCTTTCCCCCTTTTTTCTTGGCCTATTTCATCCTCAAATTTGTGCAAATGCTCAACAATTACATCTAATTCGGCATCAATGCCCAAATTTTCAAGGAGCAGAGCGATGAAAGCTTTGTCATTATGGCTTTCAACTATCAAAATGCTTTTGATGGGCTGTACCGTGCTCATTCCTCACCACGATAAGGGTTATTGTTTTGGATGTCGAATGCTAATGTTTCCATGTCCACAGGGTCTCCTACGATTTCTCCTGTTCTTTGGCTTTTATACATCTCAATAAAACGCACCTTGTCTTCTTGCTTATTGGCAGTTGCGGCAGTCTGAAATGCTTTGATCATCTCAGCGCTGTGAGAAGTGGCAAAAATTTGTACATCCTTGGCCACCGCCAACTTTATGAGCATTTGCCAAAACTCGTGTTGATTGGTGTGGTGGATGCCGTTTTCGATTTCGTCAATCAACAAGATGCAGTTAGGGTTGTTCGAAACGCGGAGGATCAGGTCGGCGATTTTGTTCAGAGCATCGCCAAAGAAGTTGAGCGGCTGCGGTTTTTCGTTTTTTCGAAAAATGTAGATGCGGGGTTCGCCGAGATTGATGGTGTCTATTTTTTCAATGGAATTGTCAATGATTTGGAAGGCCTTTAGAACCGTACTATCTTCATTTTTAAGTTTTGCTTCATCAAACTCACGGGCCAAAAACCCTCCTGGCTTTTTATAGCCTGTTGGCATCATTAAAATAGAATGTTGTTGAGTAAAGCCTTCCTTATAAGATGATTTCAATCTCTCCAGTCTGCTCTCTGCATCTTCATTTAATCTATACGTCATTTCATTCCGGGCAGAACTAGTTGGCGAGGAAGCAATAATTATCAATGAAGATTCCTCAACTTCATTAATATCTGAATTGTCAACAACTTTTATTAACTCTTCACCATTAAAATCCTTCCCATTAGTAGTGGGTTTGTGTCTTACCTTTTCCGAACAAGAAATGTTTGCCGAAACTATATGGTTGTTCTCGTATTCAGACACAATGCTAATGGTCTGATTTTTCTCGTGCCGATAGAAAAGATTACTCCATGCTAATTCCGGTTTTCTGGAGTAAGCAATGATTGTTTCTGTACGAAGATCCTGAAGAAATCTTATTGCATGAAATGTCGGCTCATTTCCAAGTAAAATCGCTTCCAGGAGTGCCGTTTTGCCAGAATTATTCATCCCTCCAATCAGGTTTACCTGACTAAAATTTTCAAAGCGGGAGTGCCGAAAGCACCGAAAATTTTCGATTTCAATAGATTTTAAAATCATGGAATTGCAAAACTAAGATTTTTCCGTTTCTATTACTCGTATCCCCAATTCCTCCAGTTGCTTCAGTTTGATCCCATCTGGTGCATCGATCATCATATCGCGGCCCTGGTTGTTTTTAGGGAATGCGATGAAGTCTCGAATCGAGTTTGCGCCGTTCATAACTGCGTTGAGCCGGTCGAAACCAAAAGCGATGCCACCGTGTGGGGGAGCACCGTACTCGAATGCGCCCAATAAAAATCCGAACTGCGCTTCAGCTTCCTCGGGCGTGAACCCGAGCAGTTTGAAATTGCGTGCCTGAAGATGGCGGTCGTGGATACGGATCGAACCGCCACCAATTTCTGAGCCGTTGATCACGAGGTCGTAGGCATCTGCGCGTATGGATTTCAGCGAATTGCGGTCGTCGCTTTCCATTTTCGGAATGTCGCCGGGTTTGGGTGAGGTAAAGGGGTGATGCATGGCAAAAAAACGATTTTCATCTTCATCCCATTCCAGCAATGGAAAATCCAGTACCCAAAGTGGCTTGAAGTCATCGCCGCTTCGAAAGCCCAGCCGACTGCCCATTTCCAGGCGTAGTTCTGAAAGTTGCTTGCGGGTTTTTTCTTCTTCGCCACAAAGCAGGAAGAGCATATCGCCGGGTTTTGCGCCGCAGCGTTCTGCCCATATTTTCAGGTCTTCTGCACTGTAGAATTTATCTACGCTCGATTTGGGGGTTCCATCCGCCTCTATTCTGACATAGACCAGGCCTTTTGCCCCGATTTGTGGGCGTTTCACCCATTCGGTCAATTCATCAATCTGCTTACGGGAATATTCCGCGCAGCCAGGGGCGCATATAGCGATCACCGATTCGGCCCCGTCAAAAACAGGAAAGCCTTTGCCTTTTGCCACATCTGAAAGGTCTTCGAATTCCAACCCGAAACGCAGGTCGGGCTTGTCGGAGCCGTAGCGACGCATCGCCTCGTCGTAGCTCATACGGGGAAAATCGCCGAGCGTGATCCCGAGCACTTGTTGGAACAAATATTTCGTCAAACCCTCAAAAGTATTGAGGATATCCTCCTGGTGAACGAAAGACATTTCACAGTCGATCTGTGTGAATTCAGGCTGACGGTCAGCACGCAGATCTTCGTCGCGAAAGCATTTCACGATTTGAAAGTATTTGTCAAATCCAGCCACCATCAGTATTTGCTTGAAAGTTTGCGGGCTTTGCGGAAGGGCGTAAAATTGGCCCTTGTTCATCCGGCTGGGCACGACAAAGTCGCGCGCACCTTCAGGCGTAGATTTTATCAGGTTGGGCGTTTCTACTTCAATAAAACCTTCACCGGCGAGATATTTCCGGGTTTCAATGGCAAGATTAGATCGAAAAATGAGGTTTTTTTGAACCGCATTCCGCCGCAGATCCAGGTATCGATATTTCATCCGAAGGTCGTCGCCGCCGTCGGTATCGTCTTGAATGGTAAAGGGTGGCGTTTTTGAGGCGTTCAGAATTTTCAGGGCTGTAATTTTGATCTCTATTTCGCCCGTGGGTATCTTGGTCGTCTTTGAAGCGCGTTCAATGACCGTTCCTGTGGCCTGCAGCACGAACTCGCGCCCTACGGAACGGGCTGTTTCAAAAATTTCTTTGGAGGTAAAAGTTTCGTCCAGCAATAATTGTGTGATGCCATAACGGTCGCGAAGGTCGATCCACAAAAGTGCGCCTTTGTCGCGCACGATGGCCGACCAGCCGCTTAGAGTCACTTCTTTGTTTACGTCGGTGATGCGGAGTTCCCCGCAGGTATGGGTACGATACATTGGTACTGTGAAAAATTGAGATTGTAATGCCCTTTCAAGCAATAGCTTAGGCCCAGGCGTTTAAGGAGCGTGTTTAAAAAAGTGTGGCGCATCCAAATTCGATCATACAAAATCAAAGGGGCTTGTAGAAGCCCTGCCACGCTATCTCAAACGTTCTCGCTTAAGAAGGCGCAAAAGTAGGTAAATTTAGGGAGAAAAACGCTGCGTTGCGAAAGGAAAATAGAGAAAAGGGATGAGGCGCTAGCTTTCGAAGATACTTGCCAAGCGTCTAAAAACGAAACTTACTCCCCGATTCAACTTGTTATTGGGAAAATTTTTCGGCGAGGTTTGTTTTTTTGCAGGAGTCGGACTTATCTTTGCAGCCGTTTTTGAAAAAGGACCTTTTTTAAGAACGTTGATCTCGTAGCTCAGCCGGTAGAGCACTTGACTTTTAATCAAGGAGTCATGGGTTCGAATCCCATCGAGATCACATTGATTTTCAGCGAGTTATGCGGTTTGTACCGTGTAACTCGCTTTTGTTTTGCATACAAAGGGGGCAAATGATAGAAGATGAATTAGTTTTGGCACTAACTACATGATCTTCGGCACCGGCATTCGATCCACCACTCATGAGCGAAAATCAAAACATAGAATGGAAGAGCAGTTGGCGAGACGAGTAAATCAAATGGATATGCAGCTTTGCCAATGCCAGCGGCGGAACGCTTGAAATCGGTAAGGACGATTCTGGAACAGTTGTCGGCCTTGCAGACGCCAAAATGCTCATGGAAGACTTGCCCAACAAAATCAGGAATATCCTGGGTATTATTGTTGATGTTAACCTTCATTCAGAGAACGGGAAAGACTGGATTTCCATCGAAGTTGAGCCGTATCCCTACCCGGTCAGTTACAAAGGCCAGTACCATTTTCGCAGCGGCAGTACCAAACAGGAACTTATTGGGGCCGCTTTGGACAAGTTTCTCCTGCAAAAATAGGGAAAACGGTGGGATAGCGTTCCGGTTCCACATGTTGCCGTGAAAGATCTGAGTGCAGATGCCTTTAGCTATTTCCGAAAAAAGCCACGCAAACCAAGCGCCTGGATATTGCGGTGTTGCAGGAAGACGATACCAGCCTGATCCAAAAACTTCATCTGAAAGAAAAAGAATACCTGAAATGGGCCGCTATCCTGCTTTTCCACGCTGACCCCGAGCAGTTTTTTACTGGCGCCTATGTCAAAATAGACTATTTCCGAACCGAAGACGATTTGCGCTTTCAGGATGAAATTCACGGGCATCTGTTCGAGCAGGTCGAAAAGACAATGGATTTATTGCTATTAAAATACCTTGAAGCAGCCATCAGATATGCGGGTCTCAGCCGAATAGAAGAATACCCTTACCCCGAACCGGCCCTCCGGGAAGCGCTGCTCAACGCCATCGCGCATAAGGATTATGGCAGCGGCAATCCTATCCAAATCAGGGTTTACGACGACCGCATTACCTTTTGGAATGCCGGTCAGTTGCCGGAAACCTGGACCGTGGCCGACCTTCTAAAAGAGCATCCTTCCATCCCTTTTAACCCGGATATTGCTACTGCATTTTTCAGAGCCGGTCTGATCGAAGCCTGGGGACGAGGCACCCTTAAAATCGTCCGGGAATGCAAGGAAGCCGGACTTCCGGCACCTTTTTTTACTTATGACCTTTCCGGGTTTAGGATTGAATTTAAAAAAAGTTCGGGAAAAAGTTCGGGAAAAAGTTCGGGAAAGATCATCGAACTGATCAAATCAAATGGTTCGCTTACAATTCCCGAAATCGCGGGTCATCTTGAAATATCTACACGCGCAGTTGAAAAACAGATAGCAAATTTGAAGGCGGAAAATAGAATAAGGAGGGTTGGTTCATTAAGGGGAGGATATTGGGAAGTGGTGGAGAGGTGAGTTTTCTCAGCCTACCTAAAAAAGATAGTCCGTCGCTTGGCATGTCCTACCCTCCTATTCCTTGTAATTCGCTTTTCTTTTTACTGTAAAAAGCGACAAATAGTGGAAGATGGTTTAGTTTAAGCACCAACTAAATGAACTTCTTCATTGTAATTGACCCACTACATATGAGTGAAAATCAAAACTCAGAATGAAAGAACATCTGCTCTCAGCGCCCTTATACTTTAGCGAATAAAACAATTGGAAAGAAATTAGATGTTTTAATATCTCTGTTACAATGGTTGCAAGCCCGTATACAATGTTTTACTGAAGCACAAAACTTGATTAAACCACAGAACCGTCACTAAAGGTGCTCATGTTCTGACCACTGACTGTTTCATTTTCACATAATTTTCATCATTACTACCGAGTCGCTATAGTCCGGAATAAAATTGTCGGGAATGTTTTGAGTTTCTATAAATCCTGCTTTTGTATATGCTTTGATCGCATGCTCATTTCGCCTTGAGGGTGCAATGTAAATTGTCTTGCAGTTGAATGATTTGTCAAGAAAATTACATAGCATTTTTATTGCCTCAGTTCCAAGTCCTTTGCCCGTAAATGCGCTGTCTGCTAACCAAATGTCAATTTCAGTCGAGTTTGTGTTTGCGTCAATTTCGTTATAGTTTATCTGCCCGATTTGTTGACTATTGTGAATTATAATGAAGCACCGTCCTTTTATAGGTTGTGAATTGTCAAAGTAATGGTCTACATAGTCTTCCTTAAAATCGTCCCAGGTCGGAATTGGTATTTCTGAAAATTTTGGAGGCCCAAGCATTTCACTTGTTAAATTAGAATGCGCCAACCAATTATATATACTTCTTCTGTCCTGCAAAGTCGCTGGCCTAAGTGTCAAAAAAATTGGACTTTAAATCTTCCATTTCCTATTTAATTATCTCGATTGTTTGTCGTTTGTTACACCTGCGTACGCCGATTCAGTAGTATTATTCTGTCCAAAAGTTTCCAATCGAATACGTTTTTGCGTGCCCGCTAATAATAACTCGTTCTTCTTTGTATTCACAATATAATTTCCCTACTCGTTCTGATAATTGTTGAGCAAAAAGTTCCTTTTTATTAAGCCTGGTTGCCCAAAAAGGTATTAAGGAACAGTGGGCAGAGCCTGTGACAGGGTCTTCTAAAATTGACGCCTGTGGCGTAAAAAACCTTGAAACAAAATCACAGGTATCACCAATTGCTGTTACTATTACTCCACCTGGGTCAAGGTTAATTTGATCAAATATTTGCCTGTTAATTGTTATGTTTTTTATTTCTGTTTCGTTTGCATAAACCAAAACAAAATCCCTTGACTTTAAAACCTCTTTTGGTTTAATGTTTAAGGCATTGGAAATTGTCGCTGGTAAATTGTCAGGAAAAGGCATTCTTGATGGGAAGTCCATTTTATAAAGTTCGCCATCGGTTTTAACAATTAAGTTGCCGCTTAAAGTTTCAAAAACAATTTTATCTCGTTTGTAACCTAGAATTGTCTTTAAGCAATGTGAAGTTGCCAGCGTAGCGTGTCCACACAGATCCATTTCAATTTCAGGTGTAAACCAGCGTAAATGTATTTTGTCACCTTTGTCCACGAAAAAAGCGGTTTCGGCAACAGCATTTTCTTTTGCAATTTTCAATAACGTGTCGTCTGACAACCACTTGTCAAGGGGAACGACACAGGCTGGATTTCCCCCAAATATTTTATCTGTAAAAGCGTCTATTTGATAAAGCTTATATTTCATGGTGTTATATTCAAAAGTTACCGCTAAGGGTTTTGGACCTAGCGAAGGTAGGGCATTTGAAAAACGGCAATCCGAGGTTCGCACAAATGCCCATTAGAATTACAAATCTCGGGTTTACAATTGTCAGCTCTTTTATTTTCAACACCTTGTTAGCGGTAGTTATTTTTTCGTCTTGTCCTTTTTCCACTGCCAATAAATATAAGGATAAACAGGTATTGGGAATGTCTGTTTTGCATCTATGTCGTTAAAGTAGCCGTTAATTGCTACAAATTCAATTCTTAAGTTTCTTAAAATTCCATGCCTGTTTTTATAGAATGGTGCAACTCTAAATCCATAAGTAACTTGAATTTTTCTTGGTACGTTTTCCAGGAAACTTAGTGTAGAGCCATAGTTATATGCCAAATGATAGCTGATCCATTTCGAAGGTCTGTAATCAATTCCAATAGCATAGTTTGGATTCAAACTCCTGGTAAAGGTCTTTGTTTGAAAATTGGTTGTATCGTTGTTCTGCAAGATCAATTCATTTATATAATCAACTCCAAATGAAAAGTTTAAAAATACTTTGTCTTTTATCTTATAACCTATACTCGGCTTAAAATGGAAGTAAGAACCATTTTCCCATACAGTCAGGGTTGGAGTTTTAAAACGTTGCAAGGTGTCCCAAAAATGAACGAACATCGCTTCCACACCAAATGTTGGAACCAGTCCGTCCTGGTCGTTAAACCTATAGCGTAAGTTTAGGCTTGGAATTGGCTTTTTTAATTCTGTAAATGTTCCATAAAGCCAGGGCAATAAATCTATCTGTGTGGTCAGCTTGTCTGTTATGCCATAAAATGCCCAACTTGGAAAAGGCAGGGTCTGTATTGATTGTGCGTAAATCCATTCTCCTTTTTTAAGCGTATATGGTGTCACGCAGTCAACAGGATGTAAATAGGTATCATCGTTTATCGGATTCTGTTTTTTTAATGTATCCGGGGTTTGCCCATTAGCATCTAGTGTTCCAAGATTTACTGCAACCGCCAAGAGGAGAATAAGTCGCTTCATTGTACTGTTTTTTTATAATTACCGCTAATCTTCCAGCGCTTATTGTTTGAGCGGGTTTCGGATCTGTACTTTGCATCAATTACTAAAGTTGATTAAAATCTCAAAACTCCAAGATTGCGCCTCAGCCCGCCTGATGCAAAGCGCGTGTTATCACTCCTTCCCATCATTTCTTCATTGTCTTTTTTATTATTGGCATAATGTTGAAGTGTATCATTTCTTCCGCTTCCGTCTTGGAATTATGCGTTCCAAGTTTGTCCCCCATACCGCCTGCGCAACTAGCCATAGAGTGTTGGCCTGTTGGTGAAAGCCCAAGGTACCGAACGAAATTGTATTCTTCTTTAACCCAAAATGTAACGTATGGTTTCTCGCAAGTTCCTTGTCCTGTAAAAAGCATTGCATTGAATACCGTCAGCATCCTTTTATGATAATATTCTGCTTTAATTCCATCGCCTTTTTTTCTATAACAATACATCAATTCTCTATTCAAAGTAGGGTTAAGTGGGTTTGTTTTTAAAAGTTCTTCTCCATATAAAATTGCTTTATCTATTTGCCCATTACTGGCCATTGAGTAAAGGATGTCAATAGCATTATAGTTGTAGGGATTGTAGTCTTCCGTTTGAGAGTAGCCGATCAATAACAGATATACCTCATAATCGGTTAATAGAATTTCTCTATTGAAATTGTCAAGCTTTTTTTCGTATTTGAAATCGCTTTTTTCGTCTGTCACAACTTTGCTCAAAGAATCAATATTTGCGATATCGGAATACTCCATATTGTGTGGAATAAATCTCTTGTCTGTTTTGTCAAATGAATAGAGTCGGATAGATTCGTTTCTTTTCTCTATTATGTCGCCTAATCTTTTGCAGTTGTCTTTTAATTTTATGTTGTCTGGAGCAAATTCAAGCCCTTTTTCACATACACCAATTGCCAAATTAAGATCATTTAATTTGTTTGTCAAATAATTAGAAAAATCGAAGTATATGTCTGCATTTGTTGAGTCTATTTCCAATGCTTTTAAATAATATTTCCAAGCGTCTTTAAATTCCAGGAATGAAAACTCAGCCACAACATTTGCATATTTCCAATGGGGTAATGCGCTATTTGGATTCTTTTTTAGGTCTTTATTGTAAGCTGCTGCGGCTTTTTTTGAAATTTTCGCGTTTTGTCGCATTTGGCCCGTTTGTGCAGTACCAAGCTGAAGACTGCCAAGAAAAAGACCGGCTAATAATATTGTCAATTTGAATGTCGATTGTTTCATTGTTGTCGTCTTAATAAAATGAGTACTAACGGTTTCGATCTTTGCACTCAGATGTTCAACTTTCTCAACTTATTTTTGGTACCGCTTAGCGAAAGGTAGGACAGCACCAGGAAGGTTTGTACGTCAAAGTTTGCAGTTATTTTATTCATTGCTCGTTTTGTAGTGTCAATAAAATTTTCAAATACAAATCATCAACTCGCTTGTCTTGCTTTTCCCCCAGGAAAGCATAATTGTCAAGTCCTGGAGCAGCGTTTATTTCAATAATCTTGTAATCCTTTATTTGTTGCGTTATGTCGGATGTGAGAATATCAACACCACATAATTTTAAACACATTTTATCTGTTACATCAATCGCAAGTTTTTTAAAGTCCTCATGTATTGTGTCTGTGAAATCAAAAGCAGAACCGCCACTTGATAAATTAGCATTTTCCAAAAGTTTTAATTCTTTTTGGTTTTCCAATACGCTTTCAAAAGTGAGATTATTTCGTTTTAGGTTTTGTGTTAATCTCAAATCTTCAAATTCAATTTTTGTATCTCTTCCGATAGTTTTAAATTCTGTTTGAAGTTCTTGTAATAGCTGTTTGATGGTGGACTTCCCGTTTCCAATTATTGTTAGAGCAGTTCTTTCATAAGCAGAAATAACTTCTCCGTTTAAAACAACAATTCTAAAATCTCTGCCTTCACAAAATTCTTGAATTAGCATTACTTTATTTTCATTCAGGATTTGATTAGCAGCGAAGAAATATTCGTCTTTGTCATGAACTTTAAAAACACCTTCGCCTTTGCTTTTGTCGTTTGGTTTTACAATTACTGGAAAACCGATTTGCTCAGCAAACTTGTAACCGTCATTTTCGTCACGCTTAATCTTAATATTCTCATTGAGTTTTTTGCTGAAAGCTGTCTGCCACTTTGGGACTTTAAACCCAAACTCATTTAGGAAGTAACTTGCGTAAGCTTTGTCCTTTGCAATTTGAACTGAACCAAGTGCATTGATATTAAAAGAAGTGTCACGAAAAATAGTTCTCTTGCCATTTGCAAATGTTATGTATCCGACAAATTTGTATTCTGGTTCAAGAATAATCTCGGCTTTTAATTTTTTAGCAAGTTTTGAAATTCTCGCTGTTACGAATGGTTCTCTCATTGATCAACAACAATTTGTTCTAAGCCATTTAGTGTATGAAGCTATTCCTTCCAAATCAGGAAACATTGAAGCACTTCAGTCGCTCCCAAAAGTTCGGGGTCAAACCGATGTTATGTGCCGATTTTTAATTGTCAAAATAAGATTCGTTAAAAAGAGTGTTTACCTGATTTTGTTTAATAAGCACTTTCTTGGTTTTGCCTTTCAAATCGGTTATCATCAAATCTCCGTCAGCACTCGAATATATTATACTGTTTGTATTTTTATTATATCTAAATTGAGTTGTGCTTATGCCTTCGATAATCTGCTTTTGACTACCATCTATTTTCATCGTCATTATGTCACCAGGAGATTGAATGTACATAATTGTTCTTTTATCAAGCCAATAAGGTGAGTAATTGTGTGTCGTAGTGTCGTTCGTAAGATTGGTATGAAAACTTCCATCTTTGTCTGTTAAAAATATTTGGTCTCTTTTATCACCCTTTTCCATTGTATAAATTATTTTATTGTTTCTATTCCAATTAGGGGTATAGCATTTAAAGCCATGGTCTTGAGTAATTTGCTTTACCCTATTCGTTTGAATATTATAAGTGCAAATTTCAACTTTTGCATCAACTCCTTTGCCTATTTGAATATTATAAACAAGGTTTTTCCCATCTGGAGACCAATTGACCGCATACTTTTTAAGCGTATCATTTACTAATGGTTTGTGTTCCTTTTGAGTAAAGTTGTATAAGTAAATCTGGTCTTTACCATTAACCTGTTTGATATAAGCTACAGAATTGCCATCTGGAGACACAGCTAATCCCCCTCCTTCAATCGGCAAAACCTCGACTGTTTTTGACGGAATGGAGAACTTGAATTTCTTAGGAATTGGAGCTGCGTTTTCAGTTTTATCAACTTTAATGATATTCAATATGATGGCATTGCCGTCAGGCATCCAAGTAAATGCAGAAATTCGTTTTTCAAATAAAGTAGCTTCGTTTTGAGCAATCGCAAAGTTGTTCAAAAGGAAGAATGAAATTACCGTTAATATTCTAACCATAATGAATGTTTTGAGTATTCTAATTGGCACATAACGTTTTCGGATTTGGCGTTCGGGAAGGATTCAGAGCACAAAAATGTCAGTAAGCACTGAATCCCGCACTTGCGGGGCACAAAGCTCCAAGTTTGCACGTCTGACCACCTGGCACAAAACCCGTGTTAGCGGGTCGTTGTTCTTCTATTTTGCCTTAGTCGGGAGTCATTTAGATAATTTATATCCTAAGTAACTTCCAAGAAATTTCGCTGTATTGGCAAGTGCAAAAATTAGAATTAAATTAGGCCATTCCGAAGCTGCGAATGCTGTTATTATAATAATGTCCAGAAGAACATAAATGATCGGAAATAAAATTGCCAATTTGAACCCATTCGGATATTCTTTTTTCTTCCAATATCGTGCAACGAGAAAGAATAAGATAAATCCGAAAATACCAGAAATATACGGTGCAGAAGAATTGGCGTGTGTTTCATAAACACTTTGTTCTTGCCCGGGATTTATGAGATAGGAATATACTGCAACTTCGAGGATGGAAATAAGGACTAAGGTTATCATAGTCAGGATCGCCAATCCGATTAATTTTAAAACGGTAAAGTTTTTCATATGCTGTGTTTTATTTTAGTGAATTTGATATTTGTCAAGGCTTTGTTGCATGAATCCACTAGGACATGTCAGATTGGGGTTTTAGGATAATAAGAGTCGGCAGGTGTAATTTTGAGTTGCGAAACCTAAATACCACACCCACGCGACTCATGACAAAGGTAGATTCAAACTTGCAACCCGACAAACCTAAAGACCGCTATAAAATAACGAACTGGCAAGAATACAATTTGGGCCTAAAGCGTCGTGGGAGTCTGACGATATGGATTGACGAAGCGATTTCTCAAAAGTGGTACCACAAAGGGCCAGCCCGAAGAGGCGGGCAAGTAATCTATTCGGCAGATTGTATTGTGCTGTTGTTGACGTTGAAAGTGACTTTTCGTCTGGCGTTTCGGCAATTAGAGGGATTTGCGGGGTCTGTTTTTGCAATGATGGGCGTTGATTTGCAAGTGCCCAGTTATACGCAGATATGTCGTCGACAGGGAGGGGTAAAAGTGTCTTTGGGAGTCAGTGAACGGCTCAAAAATGGAGAAGCGATCCACTTGGTAGTGGACTCCAGCGGCTTG
>JBJXGO010000057.1:0-17483 GCA_046160345.1 Saprospiraceae bacterium | reverse complement strand
GGACAGGGCGTCATCAGCTTCACGTTCAACAACATCATGCTGCCCGATTCCAATGTGAACGAGCCACGCTCGCATGGGTTTGTGCAGTTCAGTATCGCTCCTTATGCCGATGTACCACTGGGAAGTGTTATTGAAAACGATGCGGCCATTTTTTTTGATTTTAATGAGCCAGTAATCACCAACACCACCTGGCATACGATCCAGAAAAGCCCGCTGAGCAGCGCAGTTCAGCCGGAACCAAAAACAGTCGAATCCGATCTGGAGGTCTGGCCCAACCCCTTTGGCGAGCGTACCAATATTCGGTTGAAGAAAAAAACGAGCGGAACCTTGCTGCTCAAAGTATTCGACAGCCGGGGAATACTGGTGGAACAAAAATCAATAGTTGGCTCGGATATTGAATATAATTCGAAGCACTTACCCGCAGGTTTATATTGGGCAGAAGTCCGAAATCTAAAAGGCGAGCTGGTTAGCAAAGGAAAGTTACTACGACAATAGTTTAGTACAATACCTGGGCGACGTAAGGTTGCCCAGTATTTTTTCACTCCTGTGATGGCCAACCGTACTTGCATCAATAAAACATTTGGTCAAATCTGGATACCCAACACCTTTCGGAATACCTGGTTGAAAGTGTCCATTTTTTGAGAACTTGTCTCATTTACTTTTGCATAGTCTAAAATTAAATCCACCTGTCTTTTTTTAATTCAAACTTTTCATACAATGAAACCTCACACAATTCTATCTGCCTTTTTTTCTGTTCTTTTTTATTTCGCATGCTGCAATTCGATCGATGCGCACCAAAATCCTTCTTCACCCGGTGGGAATATAGATTCAAGCAAGGTGCAAATTGGCCAGGCATCAGGAATAGACCCATACCTGATGGATGCAAAGTTGGGACATTGTGAAGCTAAAACCGTTGCAACAGTCAATTGCTTCACGCATACCATTGAATTATCTGCATATGTTCATTTCGTTTTCACAGGCCAACTTGAGCCCATAGTTGCCAAATGGAGTACTGGCCAGACGGCCCATAAAATAACGGTCAGCCCTCCCGGAGTGTGGAGCTGGGATCCTTCAACTACAGGCTGCGAGCCAAACCATTGGCACACAGAATACAACCAACCAGGCACTTTTTTCACAGGCAATTTAGATATTCAGGGGCCTGCATTCATTTGTACCGGTGACGTTGCTGAACTCAGCGTTGAGTCTGGAGGGTATGAATTTCAAGATTATATTTGGGATCCTGCCAACCCCGGCGGCAATATTCCCTCGTATCAAATTTCGACAGGGGGTACGTATTACCTTGTTGTAAGCGACGATCTGAATTGCTCTCTAGACGATGAAATTTTCGTCGCCTCTTCCAATCCTGTGTATGAAACGGAGAGCATTTCATTCTGTACCGGAGAATCCGTTACGATCGGTGGGCAAGTATATACCCAGTCAGGAACCGTGATAGACACAATACCTTCAAATTCAAACGGCTGTGACACCATAATTACTTACACCCTTACGGAAGGCCCATACCAAATTCGCTCCGTCAGCATTTCATTCTGCCCCGGCGAATCAGTCACCATAGACGGACAAGTGTACACCCAGTCAGCAACAGTAACAGACACTCTTCCTTCTGCAATTAGTTGCGACACCATTGTTACCTACACCCTGACCCTGGTGCCATTCAATATACGCTCCGAAACCATCTCATTTTGCCCCGGTCAAACCGTTACACTGGGCGGCACAAACTATACACAACCTGGAACTGTGGTGCTTACACTGCCTTCAAGCACCGGATGTGACACCATTGCAACTTATACGCTGCAATTTCTGACCCCGGCAGCATCCAATGTCAGCATGGTTTGCCCGGCTTCCGTTAAGGTTACAGCTCCGTTTGGCAGTACCGGTGCAGTGGTAAACTACAGCCCGGCAATAGCAACAAGCAACTGCCCTTGCCCGGGAATCCAGCTTTCGCTTACTGCGGGCTTGGCGCCGGGCAGCAATTTCCCAGAGGGCATCACCCCGGTTTGCTATCAGGCTAAAGACAGTTGCGGCCAAACAGCTTCCTGCTGTTTCAACGTGACGGTGGAGGTAGATGCCGAGGCGGCCTGCGACACGAAAGTAAGCGGCTGCCTGAAATACGAGATACTGACCATCACAGCAGACATGGCGGGCAATCGGACCTATCGGATACGAGTGACCAACAACTGTGCTGACAAGTTGATTTATTCGGCATTTCAGTTGCCCAGTGGTGTTGTTGCCATTGAACCGGCAAACCTTTCTCTTTATTCAGCGCCTTCCGGCAACACCTATCAGGTACGCAACCCCAGTCACACGCCCCTATATTCTATCCGATACTCTTCTGTTTCTGACAGCCTCCAATTGGGCGAATCAGATATTTTCAAATACACCCTGCCCAAGCAAACCAATGTCACCTTCATCCAGGCTTTGTCAAGGCTTGCTCCAAACATCTATAATGAGGCTAAACTGAATACTTTTAATTGCCCAATAGGGGTAACACCAAGCAACAACCTCCTGAGCGGGATAAATGAGGAGGAGACAGCGGCTGAAAACCTTAAAGAAACCAGGTTAATGTTATTTCCCAATCCGGCAAGTCAAAATGTCCGGGTTTTAACGGGCGGGCAGACAGGCGCGCTGCATATACTCGATCAAACGGGCCGGGTTGTCCTGCGTCAGTTTGTAGGCGAACCGGATCTTGAATTTTCAATAGCAACGCTTCCGGAAGGACTTTATCAGGTAATTTTTATGGGTGAAAAAACGGTGCTACACAGCCCGTTGACCGTGCATCGTTGAGAATGTCCAATGTCCAACGAGGAATTTCCAATGTCCAAGGGGAGCACTGAGTTAAACAACTCACGTTGAATTCGCGACCTTCAACGACAAATACCAAGAGCGAAGACCCCTTGGACATTGGAAATTCCCTGTTGGACATTTTACAGCCCACTCGGCGACCACCGTACGCCTAAATACCCCACTTGCCGCATCATCGGCGCCCAAACCTGCGAACCGTTGAAAAACGGCGAATCTGGGTCATTAGCACCGAGGATCGCATGGTGCTGCTGATAACCGGTGATGTTTTCACAACCCGCATACAATTCAAGGTTTTGACCGAATTTACGGGTCACCTGAGCATTCAACAAAGCGAAAGTGGGGGAAGTTGGCGGAAAATCATGGGTCAAACTATGAGGCAAAAACGAGTTGTCGGGCAGGCGTTGCGGGCCAACAATCTGAACGTATGTGTTAAACGACCAGCGTTTGTTCGGCGTGGTATAGTCCACCGAAACGAGTCCGCGTTGACGCGCCACGAGTGGTATGGTTTTTAATTTGCCATCAGCAAATTCAGCCCTGACATCGTTCCATTTGAAGGCAAATTTCACATCAAGGCCTGGAACTGGGCTGTATTGAAAATTTACCAAAAGGCTGTTACTGAATGATTGGTTGTTGGAGTTATAAAAGTAGACCGATAATTGAGAGTCAACGGGCGGGCGTTCTACGTCCACAAGTACTTGACGTACAAAATCCGTTCGATATACATCCACACTGAAACTTGCATCCCGTTGAGCGATCTTGAAATTCTGCGTGAAATTCACCCCGTAATTCCAGGCTTCTTCAGGCCCTAACAATTCAGTTTTTCCACCATTTGGAGCGGCAAAAACAAAAGCCCGGTTGCTCGCCAGCAAACTGATGTTTTCAGCTACAACATTGGGCGAACGAAAACCCTTTCCTGCCGATACGCGCATGATGCTCTTTTCCGTAAAGTTATACTTCGCGCTCAATCGCGGGGTGGCTTGCCAACCAAAACGGCTGTTCCAGTCAATCCTGCCACCCAGCACCAGGATCAGGTCAGGGATTTCCATCCGGGCAGTAGGACGGCTAAAAGTGTATTCAGCCATCATTCCGGGCACAAAC
This sequence comes from Saprospiraceae bacterium, assembly GCA_046160345.1. Taxonomy (GTDB): domain Bacteria; phylum Bacteroidota; class Bacteroidia; order Chitinophagales; family Saprospiraceae; genus M3007. Next base: position 13,565 of record JBJXGO010000057.1, on the reverse strand, counting down.
TCACGTCGGTCGAGTTTTCCCTCGTTCACACTTTCCTGTATATCATCATATTGAATAGAAGGAGCGACAAGAATTTTGTGATTCGTGTTGCGAATAATGTTTTGGAAAAGTGTTTGCCAATACATCGATGTTTGCTCCGCGGCATAAGCATTTGAACCAAATTGTGAACGCGTGCGGTGCCAGGACGCGCTCACGATATTGCCCAATTCTAGAAATTGTTTGCCCAAAAACTGTTCTTTGCCATACTTGCCCCAAGCCTCTATTCGGTCATTTTGCTGATCGATCTCAAAACGCGGCCCTGAATAGCCCTCAATATCCCTGAATTGCCCGCTTTGGCGACGGTCGGTCAATGCCTGGACGTTGAACTGAGCGCAGCCAGCTGGTCCGTCGTATTTCCAGCGATACAGCCCGTTGAGTTGCTGACGGTTGGGAGAATCCTTGAAATGGTCGCCGTTCATGTCCCAGTTGTTTTCAACAAAGGAGCCATGGAGGAGGAGTCCATTATGGGAGCTTTCCCCTTTTTTATTCAAATGGACATTCACTTCACCCCGGCCTTCTGTGCTACTGAATACATTGACAAACAAGGGCTTATCTGTGTCTGGTTTCACAATTTCGGCATTGACCTGACCGGTGATACCAGTGTTGCCATTTTTAACGGTGCTGGCTCCTTTGGCCAAATCCACGCCACTCAACCAGGTTCCAGGGATATACTCGAACGCAAACGGGGTGGCGATTCCAGACATGGTGGGGCGGTTTTCTACCAGAAATTGGCTGTAAATACCGCGAAGTCCAAGCATTTGAATTTCCTTCACGCCGGTCAGCGCGTTGGGGTAGGTCACGTCTATGGCGCCGTTGGTTTGAAAACTTTCGGACAGATTGCAGCAGGGTGCTTTTCGGAGTTCTTTGCTGGTGATACTTTCCACATTTCGCACATTGAGTGTCGAAATATGCGTGTCGAAGCCCTTTGCCTGAACGGTAACTTCCTGGAGGTGGGCAACGCCGGTCACTTCTATCCAAATCTTGTCTTCTCCGGGCAAGACCTGCACTTCGGCAGATGTATAGCCGACATAGTTGACCACCAGGGTGGCTTCCCGGTTTCTGGCAGGAATACTGAAATGGCCATCGGAATCCGTAACAGTCCCTTGTTTGGTGTCTTTCCAAAATACCGAGGCTCCGATGAGGAGTTCCTCTTTTTCATTGGTGACAAGGCCTGTAATGGTGGATTTTTTATTGTCCGCAGCCGAAACGGTGGCTGGGGAGACTTGTTTATTGGGCGGTACTGGATCGATCTGGGCAAAAACGGGGTTAAACCCTATGATCAGCCCGAGTAAGGCGATTATATTTTTCATTGCTGAATGTTGTAAGTGTGGCGGAATGTTGTTTGGATGCATTTCAAAATTTTGCCTCCCAAACCTCGTAGGTTTTTAAAACCTACGAGGTTTGAAGACGCGAGGTCATTATTGCCTCCCAAACCTCATAGGTTTTAAAAACCTACGAGGTTTGAAACGACGTTTTAAATGAGCGGCCTGCAAAACCTCTAACATAGAAAAACACCGTGCAGCACACATATCATACGCCCGGAAGGGGAGGGGGGCGGGTGCTCAAAAACCCGGCGTTCGTGTTTATAAGCAACGAAAAATGGGCTTGAGAAACTGGGCTGAGAAAAAATAACGCCCCAATTTGTTGGGGGCTCTAATTTTTTGAATAAAGGGTTGACGACTTCAAACGCTACTTTGAGCTGATGAACCTGTGTTGTCTTTTTGGTACAGCCTTGTTTTTCGGGAGCATCTTTTTTGCAACAGGAAGGACTAGTGGCCGCAATTTGTTTGGTACAGCAATCCTGCGCAAGACCAATCGGAGCCAGGTTGTCATCAGGGATCTGGCAAGCATCCTCGGCGGAAAAAAGGGAGACAGTAGATTTCCCCAAACAATAGCAATATACCTGTTGTACGCTTATACCGATCGAAGCACTCAACAGTGCCGCCATCCAAAGGCAAACAAATGATATTTTAAGTCGGGTGGTCATTTTTAAAAGCGTACAAAGGTAAGGGCTGAGGATGGAACCAGCAATTAAATGCAATGTTTTGCAAACTGTTGATAAAAGATGGCATCTTCGTAGGCGAAATGAATTTCGCACTACACAAATCCTGATCTCATGCGCACAATCCTGCTCCTTTTGTTCCTGGCCTGTTTTCATACCATTCAGGCATTCTCCAGTTCATCGTTTATAGTTTATCGTTCATCTCTCACGGACTCGCTGCCCACCATTTCTTGTCCGACCAATATAGTGCTGGCCACCGACTCTTTTGCCTGCACAACAAACCATACTTATGTGGTAACTGCGGATGATAACCTGCCGGGCTGGATCTTAACCCAATCGATGGGTTTGGCCTCTGGCTCGGATTTTCCGCTCGGACCCACCCTGAATGAATTTATTGTGACCGATTTGGACGGAAATACAGCGTCCTGTTCATTCACGATCACCGTGAAGGATTACACTCCGCCGGTAGCCATTTGCAAGCAATCCGTATCCGTTTCAATCAGTACAACTGACGACTTGAATGATTGTTATTTGCCCAACGGCACAAACGAATTTGCTAGTATGATCTGGCTGAACGCAGCGGCTTTTGATAATAATTCCTATGACAATTGCAGTAACATTCGTTTGACCATACGCCGCAGAGCTCCGTATTCCAATTTCGTATTGGGCTTAAATACGGTGAACGGCCAACCATCTTGTACCGACCCGTTCCCTGATTTCCCCAGCGAGTTTGAGCGGGCGATCACGGAGCAAGATTCTGTCAAATTTTACTGTCACGAGGCCGGCACTACCCAAACACTCGTACTGGGTGTGTATCAACTTGAGCCAGACGGGAATATTTCGGTGGATCAAAACGGCGCCTTGCTTTACAACCAATGTTTAATTCAGGTGATCCTGGAAGACAAAATAAAACCGGTCTGCACGCCTCCTGTTCAGGTGGTGGTCTCTTGCGAACAGTTTGACCCTGGCCTCACGAGTTACGGAACGCCTGCCATGTTGGACAATTGTTGCATTGATACGATCACGAGATCGGCCAATTACAGCCTGTTTGATACTATTTGTAACCGGGGTACGATTACGCGCGTTTTCAGAGCCTTTGATTGTAGTAACAATTCAAGCTCCTGTACTCAGCGCGTGGTAGTCAACTACGGCCAGGATTATTTTGTCAAATTTCCGAATGACACCTTGATAACGGACTGTAATTCAACGCATATTTATGGCGAACCGAGCTTCTTTGGTGTGAATTGCGAACTAATGGGCGTTTCTTACGAGGATGATATATTCGGAATAATATGGCCAGACGCTTGTTCCAGAATAGACCGTACCTGGACGGTCATAAACTGGTGTACCTACAACCCCAATTTGCCCCTGACAAAAGTGCCAAACCCGACCCTTTTGTCCACCATGTACCACAACCCCTTAAATGCTCCGGGGCCCATCGTTTCAGCTTGCGGAACAGCAGCGCCCTGGGCATCCACGATCTCAAAGATCATTCCCAGCGATACGGTTTCGACTGACTTTTGCACTTTTTGGAATGCTGATGCAAATGGTTACCGATACACTCAATTCATTAAAATAGCAGACAGCAGCCCTCCCAGTTTCCTGAATTGTATTACGCAACCAACTACGTTTTTGGACCCAACATGGAATCATCCTTTTTATTGGGATAATGTTTTCAATCCGGCACTTCCTGCGCAGAATTTGGCCGAAAGGCAGGTTGATCTTTCCATTGAAGCCACGGATGCCTGTTATGGTGAAAATGTGAATATCCGCTACTTGCTTTTTCTGGATTTGGATGGAGACGGCACCATGGAATCCGTAGTGAATTCGATGAATCCGCCCCCGGCTGGTTCAATTTATTACGGCAATCTCCAATCTCCCAACTACATCGGTGGAACCCCCGTTTCTTTTGACAACCGCCCGGTGGCACAAGACCAAAAATGGCGTTTTGCTATAAGATGGAACATTGGAACCAACTCAAGAACGGCCTTCCTGCGTTGGAACACAACAGCCTCGCCCAATACCTTTATTCTGCCGGAACTTCCTGTGGGAACGCACAAGATCAGGTGGTTTGCAGCGGATGGCTGTGGAAGCGAACGTGAATGTGAGCAGGTGTTTACCGTGCAACCCAGCCCTTTAGTGTGCATTCCTCCTCCCGATGTGGTAGTTGCTTGCGAGCAATTTGACCCAAGCCTTTTGGCTTACGGAGACCCGACTTTTTCAGGTGGTTGTGCGGTGCACTATTTGGGGGAAACGGCTGATTACGCTCAGTTCGACACCATTTGCAGCAAAGGGACCATTGTCCGTTTCTTCAACGCGGTAGACGATTGTATCAATACAAGCCAATGCAGTCAACGGGTGATTGTGAACCATTTACAGCATTATTTTATCAAATTCCCGGACGATGTGGTGGCAACGATGTGCGACGTAAGCTGGAATTTTGGCGAGCCGACTTTTTTTGGGGAAGATTGCGAGTTGCTGGCGGTTTCTTATGAGGATGTCTCATTTCCAGGGTTTCCGGACGCCTGCTTTAAATTTGAGCGCAGCTGGACGGTAATAAATTGGTGTAACTACAATCCAATGCTGCCAATTATCAATGTGCCCAACCCCAATCCCAGCGCAATTGTCAATCATCCTTCCAACCTGCCCGGCCCAACAGTTTCAGCCTGCGGCACTCCGGTTCCCTGGGCCTCCACGGTGGTGAAAATCAGCCCAACCGATCCAAATGCCACGAATTTTTGTACCTTTTGGAATGCCAACGCCAATGGTTACAAGTTCAAACAGTTCATCAAGATCATTGATACCCAACCGCCTACTATTTCAAATTGCCCTGCTGCACCTGACCACTTCGAGGATGCTACTTTCAACGATATCGAATTTTGGAACAATGTTTTCAATCCTGACCAGCCGACACAAGACCTGCGCGAAACCCCCGTGAATCTATCGGTGACGGTTTCGGACGACTGCTCAGGCAGTAACGTAAATATTGATTACCTGCTTTTCCTGGACTTGGATGCTGATGGCCAACAGGAAACGGTAGTAAATTCGACCAACCTGGGAGCTGCCGGGCTTGGTTGGAATAATGTGCTGTACAATAATATCAACACGCCCAATTTCATTGGCGGGACTCCGACCTCATTCGATGACAGACCGGTTCCGATGAACGAAAAATGGGGGTTTGCTATTCAAGACATCGTTTTGGGAAACAACCGGACCGCCTCCGTCCGCTGGAATACGCAGCAAACTCCCAATGCATTCGTGCTGCCGGAACTGCCCAATGGTCGGCACAGGATCAAATGGTTTACCACCGACGGCTGTGGGAACAACAAAGAATGTGAACGCTCCTTCAGTATCGGTGATACCACTTTGGTTGGGACGCAAACGCCTGATAATGAAGGTTTTACGCTGTTTCAAAATGAGCCCAATCCTTTTGGAAGTAGCACGGTCATAAGATTCCAATTGCCAGAATCCAGCTCCGCCATGCTCTCGGTTTTTGATGCGAATGGGCGAATTCTGTATCATCATAAAGCCGATTATAAACGAGGAATACACGCAGTGACTTTGGAAAAGGATGCATTGGCGGCATCTGGGGTGCTGTTTTACAAACTGGAAGCAGGGGCGTATATGGCTTGGCGGAAGATGGTGCTGCTGCGGTAAGCGTTCATCGCTTTAAACGGCACCCGGATCAGACGGGTGCCGTTCATACATTCAGTGGTGGCGAAATAAATTTCGCCCTACAGTTTTTTACCTTACAACCAACAGGTTTTCTACTTTTGCTGCGATTAGTTTTTTAATCAAAAAACAACCGATGCTTGAACCCGGTGATAAAGCGCCCGATTTTGCCCTCCGTGCCAGCGATAAATCGCTTGTGAAACTCTCTGAACAGCGCGACAAAAACGTGCTTTTATTGTTCTTCCCGTTCGCATTCACCGGTGTTTGTACCAAAGAAATGTGTATGATGCGCGACAGCCTTGCTGAATACGAAGACCTGAAAGCACAAATTCTTGCCATTTCTGTTGACAGCCCTTACACACTCGCTAAATGGAAACTGGAGCAAGGCTTTAATTTTCCAATGCTCTCGGATTTCAACAAAGGCGTGAGCAAAAAATACGATTCACTATATAAAGAATTTGGACTGGGGTTGAAAGGGGTGTCCAAGCGGTCTGCATTTGTTGTTGACTCAAAAGGAATAATTCAATATGCCGAAGTGCTGGAAAATGCCGGAGAACTTCCGAATTTTGAGGCGATAAAACAAGCGTTGAAAAATTGTTGATCTGGGCCAATAATATCCCCAGATCAACAAATCACAAGTAACCAAGCACTATGCCAGTTACCAAGCCATTTTGGGAAGAAGATGAGGACGTACTCGTGATGGACGATACGGACCTTGGAACTGGCTTGCCTGCTCATATCATTGTATTCAACGATGATTTCAATACCTTTGAGTGGGTCATTGAATGTTTTATGCAAGTGCTTCAACATGCCAGCGAACAAGCCGAACAACTCGCACTTATCATTCACAACAAAGGAAAAGCGACGGTGAAATCGGGTACTAAAAAAGACCTTGTACCGCTTTGCGAGGCCCTGGTCGATCGGGGGCTTTCAGCAGAAGTTGAAGAAAGTTGACCCCAAAAAACATACATTTTTGTAACCAATCCTATCTTCTATATTATGGAAATACTCGACCAATCCGGAACTCCTGAACTCCGCAAAGCGGACAACGGAAATCGAATCGTAGCCTACCTCATTGATGTGATCCTCATCGGATTAATGAGTTTTGTCCCCATCGCTGGCTGGATCGCAGCAGTAGCTTATGGCCTCACGCGCGATTCGCTGCCATTCCTGGACGGACAAAGTATCGGCAAAAAAGCCATGGGTCTTCGCGCTGTGGCTGAAGACGGCTCACCGCTCACCAATAACTGGGGTCCCGGTATTATTCGCAACATCGTGCTGTGGATTCCGCTTTTCCCATTGATTGAGCTTATCGTTTTACTTACCAACGACAAAGGTTTGCGCCTTGGCGACCAGTGGGCTAAAACCAAAGTGATCTCGGTTAAGTAATTGGACCGAGAACGTTTTAAAATGTTTTTTGACAACGGCGGCAGGGGCAATAGCGCTTGCCGCCGTTTTAATTCTTAGAAACCTCGTAGGTTTGGAAACCTCGTAGGTTTTGAAAACCTACGAGGTTTAGAAATGCCTGTTTTTTATCTCCCCGACGACGATTTTCGCATATTCCCGCAACCCGATCGTGCTGAACCAAGCGGGCTTGTAGCAGTGAGTGCCGATCTTCATGAAGACCGAACGCTTTTGGGCTATGCCAACGGGATGTTCCCATGGTTTGAAGATAGCGGGCATTATTTCTGGTTCACGCCCGATCCACGTTTCGTATTGTTTCCCAAGGACTTGCGTGTACACAAGAGCATGCGCTCTATATTTAATCAAGGTAAATTTCGCTATTCGATCGACACCGATTTTGAGGCTGTTATCCGGGCTTGTGCTGCAGTGCCCCGCAACGAACCCGGGCCCGACAGCACCTGGATCAACGAGCAATTCATCGCCACATATACCCGCTTGCACGAGCGCGGCCTGGCACACAGCGTAGAGGTTTGGGAAGGTAAAAAACTGGTAGGCGGGCTTTACGGCATTTCTATTGGCAAGATCTTTTTTGGTGAAAGCATGTTTGCCAAGGCCCCGAATGCCTCCAAAGCAGGATTTATTACCTTGGTCCGGGCACTCGAACGATCGGGCTTTTGGCTCGTGGATTGTCAGGTAGAAACGCCACACCTCGTCAGCCTTGGAGCACGGGGCATTGACCGCACTGCGTTTTATGAGTTTTTGGCAAAAAACACCTACGAAAAAACCCTGGTGGGCAAATGGCAATTCGGTGAGGAAGGCGTAAGTTTGGTTGTATAAATAAACAACTTCTAAAAGCGGAGAACCGTAAAATATTAAACTATGCTACGAATACTATTGCTCCTCGCCCTGCCACTTTCGATGGCTGCCCAAGGCCCTGGGAAAAGCGATATCCTGCTTTTTTCTTTGACCAAAACTGCCGACAGTACCTGGCGACCCGATGCGCCGAGGTTCCTTACTGCATTCAACCGTGGGGGGTACAACAATCAACCTAATTTCTTCAACAACAACGAGTTGTGGATAACAGCGCAATTTCCAAAAGACACCAATCAGACAGAGATCATTGCCCTGGATCTTTTGTTGAAAACGCATACCCGCGTGACGGCCACTCCCACCACAGCAGAATATTCGCCCACGCTCGTACCTGGAGGCAAACGGTTTTCGGTAGTGCGTGTGGAGGAAGACGGCAACCAAAGACTTTGGTCGTTCCCGCTCGACCGTTCAGACAATGGCAGGGTTGAATTCTCCAAGCTCTATAATGTGGGATATCATTGTTGGCTGCGCGATACCCTGCTGGCGTTCTTCATTGTCGGGGAAAACGATCAACCCCACACGCTCCAAATTGCAAGCCTCAAGGCTCAAAGGCCCCAACGAATAGCCTCCAACATCGGTCGCTGCCTGATCAAAAGACCCGATGGAAAGTTGCTTTTTGTACAAAAAGCCACCGAACAAACCTGGTATTTGAAAACCTGGGATCCCAAAACCAACATGCAGGAAATCGTGCTTAAAATGCCCACAGGAAGCGAAGACTATGCCCTTTTGCCCGATGGAACCTTGCTTTGTGGCAATGGCGTCAAACTTTTTCAATACAACGCTTCCCGCGATGCCGACTGGAAAATGGTGGCCGATTTGAGCAAGTACGGTGTAAAAAAAATCACCCGTTTGGCAGCGAGTAAGGATGGGAAATTGGCGGTGGTAGTGCAGTAACTTATCCCCGTAACGGAGGCATTTCTTTTTCTAAAAACTCCTGCAAAGCACGCACCCGTATTTCCCCGGGTTTGTTGAAGGATTCTCTTTGTGGTAGTATGATATACTTAAAGTTTGGCTGCAAAGTGCTCAGCGCCTCAAATATGCCTTCGTTCGAGCCTCTGCGTTCTCCCGCACATTCAAATAATACAGGTTCAAATCTCCAACATGGTAGTTTTTTTGCAGGAAAAGAATACTTCCCTTGAACTTTGGTTTTCTGGCAAGGAGGATTCCCTTATAAACTTCTGCATCAGTGATATTCGGATAGATCTTTTCAAAAGGTCGTATCACGCCGCCCAGATTGAGCGATTTGGGTGCGTACAACTTTTCGCTACAGGTCCAATTCAGCGGGTTGGTGCAAATCACGTCCTGTTCAAATGCCTTCCGCAGGCCATAATTGCGCTCCCAGGTACGCCAGCTGCAAAAACAGTCGGTTTGACTGGCATTTTGGCAAGGTTTGAAGGTCTTGAAAAAATTGTCTTTGACCGGCCAGCCCACAATATAAGCGGCCACAAGCTGTTGCTCTAAAGCAGTTCCCTCGATCATTTCCCGAATCAAAAACATTGCATGGCGAGCGCCTTGGCTATGTCCTACGAGTATAAACGGGCGGCCATTGTTCCAGTTTTTCAAATAATGCTCAAGCGCGGCTTTCGTGTCTAAATAGGCCAGCTCAAGCGCCTGGCGTGCTGCGGCAGTGTCTTTTTTTGTAAAGAAAACATGCAGGTGCGCCTGTCGGTATCGTGGTGCGAAAACTCTGCCAATACCGTTAAAAATGGAGGCTTGGTATTGGATGCTTCCTTTATCGGTTTTTTCATTGGTCTTTGCATCCAAAACGTTGGCATTCCAGTCGCGCTGGTGGCGAAGGTCGCCAGTATAAGTGGTTGGATATAAAAAGATTACGTCAGCTGGCGCGTCTTTTTGGAGGTCTTTCAAATTGGCCGAAGGTAAAAGGTCGGCAGGGTCGGTTTTATCCGGGTGGGCTGCCCAGTTATCCAGATTTGAATAGTCTGGGGCGGGCGGTATTTTGCCAGGGTCGAAGGATGTTTTGGGGCGCACTGCGACGCAAGAAACCAGGCAGACACCTGCTGCAAAAAGGAACAATAACGTTTTGATATTCATCTGATGAAAGTTTGAAGGCTGAAACTTACGAGAGAATCTCCGTTTCAGATTCGTTTTCAGCACAAAACTCCATTAAGGAACGTGAGAATGATAACTTATTACTTTCATCTGATTCCTTTCCGCCCATACCGCCCATCTTTTTGATAAAAGAGCCCCGCTATTCGCACAAAAAGATGGTTGTCTGAGCGAAAAGTAATCTACCTGAAAGTAACAAGTTATCATTCACACGTTCCTTAGCGTACTTTTGCAACCCGATTCCCTGAATCCTCAAATATCTTAACATCCCTTTTGTCCCCTCCATGCAGATCCTCTTTGAAGATCACGACCTCCTGGTAATCAACAAGCCCGCCGGACTTTCATCCGAAAGTGGTACAGCCCGCCATCCTTCCGCAGAAAAGGAAGCTTTGGAGCTGTACCGTCAGAAAGTGCTGGGCGATGGAGGGGGTATGATGATGAAAGTCAGTCCCTACCTCCGTGCGGTCCACCGGCTTGACCGTGCTTCGAGCGGGGTGCTGGTGCTTGCCAAGTCAAAGTCCATGCTCACGGAGCTGATGAATCAATTCGAGCGCCGGGAAGTTGAAAAGACCTATCAGGCATGGGTGGAAAATGCGCCAAAACCCGATGCCGCTACCTTGTCTCATTGGATAAAACGGGATGAAACGGGCAAACGTGCCCTTGTATTCGACCGCAACCTTCCTGATAGTCAGTCTTGCGAATCGGAGTACAAATTGCTGGAAATGAATGCAGGACAAGCGCTTTTGGAAATAAAACCGCGTACGGGCAGATTCCATCAGATCAGGGCACAGCTTGCCCATATTGGTTGCCCGATTGTAGGCGATGTGTTGTACGGAGGCAAATTTTGGCGTGAGCACGAAATCAAACTGCACGCGCAGCGTTTGATGTTTAAACACCCACGTACCGATGCGCCCATGGTTTTTGAGGCGCCCTGGGAGTAAGCATCCACCAATCCATCGTCCAAAATCCATCTATGCGTTACCTTCTCCTCCTGTTGCCCGGTATATTATTTGCTCAAACGGAGAATCAAATCCTTGATCCCGATATCTGCACGGTGCAACTCAGCCTGTCAGGAGCCCCCCTTTCCCAGCCAATCGTGAATTTGCAGACGAGTCCGAATGTGCTAGTACTTGAATTTGATCATCTGGGCGATCAACTCAAAGATTACAAATATACGCTGACCCATTGCAACAGTGATTGGAAACCCTCGGAACTGGATGACAATGAATACATTGAAGGTTTTACGGAAGACCGCATCACATCGGTGCAAAATTCTTTCAACTCGCTCACGCAATATACGCATTATACACTAGGACTTCCCAACCGCAACATGCGCTGGGTTCGTTCGGGCAATTATTTGCTGAATGTCTTTGATGCCGACAACGAAGACCGCCTTGTGCTGGTGCGGCGGTTTATGGTTGTGGAACCCCTCTGGCGCATTGAAGCGGAATTTGTACGCACCGCTCAGGTGGACAAGCTGGATACGCACCACGAAATAGATTTTACAGTGGTACCCAAAGCCGTTCGGATCTCAATGCCTCAAAACGACGTCAAGGCCTATGTGCTCCAAAATGGCCGATGGGACAATGCCCTGGGGCCACTCAAACCCTATATTACGCGCGGCGACAATCTGGTGTTTGACTATCAAGATCAGATCGTATTTCCGGCGGGAAAGGAATTTCGGTTTTTTGATATCCGTTCCTTCGATTTTCGGGGGGAATTCGTAAGAAGTATTGTGAGTAAGCCGACCTATCATGAGGTGACTCTTAGTCCGGATGAGTCTCGTTTTGACCGGCCGGTCATTTTTCGCCCTGATGCTGACGGGCGTTTTATTATTGACAATCTGAACATCAACCAAACGCTGCTCCAATGCGATTACGCCATGGTGCTTTTTTCCATCAAACAAAACCTGCCCCTTAACGATGCCAGTGTGTATGTTTTTGGGGAATTAAGTGATTGGCAACTCAAGCCAGAATTCAAGATGCAGTACGATCCTGCCGCCCAGGTTTACTGGTGTGATGTTTGGCTCAAGCAAGGCCATTACGATTATCAATATGTGGTGATAGATCAAAATACCGGCAAGCCTGATCTGGATGGGTTTGAAGGCAACTGGTACGCTACAGTCAATCAATACACGGTTCTTGTCTATTTTCGGCCTTTTGGCGCACGTTATGACCGATTGATGGGGGCCGTGACTTTGAATAGCGGCAGGCGGTAGCGCGGACTAAAAACTACTGGATTCACACATTCCTTAGTAGTGGCAATAAATCTTTCCTTGTGTAAATGTCATCCTTAAATCAGGGGCCACCTCAAAAAAGTGTGGCACACCTTGACTACCACATTGATTTTCAATACGCTGGTTTAGTTGTGCCACATATTTATGAACACTCCTCTGCGAAGTGATCATGCCTCTTGAGGGTATCATTTTAGTGGAACAAGGCCGAACCCTGTTGATGGATGAGAACAGGGCCATCATTCGAGGCAATATGGGGCTGGACATTGTCGCCCTTGAGTGTGGTTTCACCTTTTTATATGCAGATTTTTTACTCTTTTTATTAAAACAGGTATTTTTACCTGCAATGAGAGAATATTTAGTGCGCACCTTTGTCGAGTAGTCTTTTGAGCGCCCTCCGTCGTACAGTTTCAAAAAAACTGATAAATGACTGCTGAGCCCTATTCTTTTGAACGATACGTGCTGGTGCTTTCGAGGGATCAGCCGACATCTTCACAATCCAGATTTACAATACTGCTTCACCTTGTAAAAACAATCTTTCTATGCTTACCCCCTCACGTCTAATTAACCCAGCCCCAGAAAACACCTATAAAACCTTCGAAAACAGCTTCCTGAAAAAAGTGATCGTCCTCGTAGAACAGCATTATGACGACACGTCCTTTGGCATACGGGAACTGGCTACCGACTTGTGGCTCAGCCCCTCTCAACTGTACAGAAAGCTTAGGGCTTTGACCGGGCGCTCACCGGCTATCTTCGTACGCAGTCTGCGTTTGCTCAAAGCCAAAGATCTGCTGCTGCACACCGATCTGACCATTACCGAAGTAGCGTACCAAACCGGGTTTTCGGAACTCACCTATTTTTCGCACGCCTTTTCGGTAGAGTTCGGGGTTTGCCCAAGTACCTTTAGAAGAAAGTACCATAATTAAAATTGTAAAATAATTTTTCTATGCCCTCCGACTCACTTCATAGTAACTCGGACCCTGAAAGAACACCTGGAACGGCCGGAAACCGTTTCCTGAAAAAAGTGACAGCCCAGGTTGACGCGCATTACGGAGACCCGGCCTTTGGTATAAAGGAACTGGCTGAGGCTCTTGAACTCAGCCTCTCTCAACTGTACCGGAAGATAAAGGCCTTGACCGGGCGCTCGCCGGCCATCTATCTGCGCAGCCTGCGCCTCCTCAAAGCCAAAGATTTGCTGATGCGCACCGAACTGAGCATCACTGAAATTGCTCACAAAACCGGGTTCTCGAAACTCACTTATTTCTCTTACACCTTTTC
>JBJXGO010000056.1:0-25943 GCA_046160345.1 Saprospiraceae bacterium | reverse complement strand
GTGAGTCGAAGGGTACCGTTTGCATCCGGGAAAAAACGCTTTTCTTTAAAAACCTCCATTTGAGCCGCCATATACTGTCGTTGGAGGAGATTTATTTGGGGCTGAAGTTCCTGTAGTTTGGGTTGTATGGCGGCTTCATAGTAGCCTTGAAGCCGAAACCAGAGTTCGTAAGCAGGGTCGTTTTTCAAGGATTGTGCGATTTCGCCGGGATTTTTTTTGGACAAAAGTTCAATAAACTTTGCCCGGTGGGCGATGGTGCTACGTTCAAAAATATCATTGGCGTATCCGGCATAGCCACCTGGAGAAGCGCCTGCTTTTTTTAGATCGGCGGTTGCCCAATCCATTTTGGGGTGTTCGCCAAACATTTCAAGCATTGCAGCCAAAGCAGTTTGGTCTACTTCCGGACGATAATTTTTGTAAAAAGCCTCCATGCCCGCTTTTACATTTTCGATTTTGTTTGCAAAAACGGCGGGATTCTTTTCGTCATAAGTATTAACCCAGCTGTGTAAATTGGCTGCGGTGGCCAGGAGCTCGTTGTTGCGCAGCATGGTTTCGGAGTAAACGTCCCGGGCCAGGGTATATGGTTCAATTTCCTCATATAGTTGGCGAAGCCGGGGAAGCAGGTTTTTCCAACGGGCGTACCATTCTGGTTTTTCTTGAATGCGCCTTGCGAATTCGACCTCGTATTCACGTTTTTTTTCGAGTGCTTTGTAGGTTTTCAGCCCCTGCATTTCTCCAATCCATTTTTTCCAGGCATTGGCGATACTTGCGTAGCGCGACACATAGGCGATCTTTACCGCCGGGTCTTTGCGCATATAATTGTCCATGATTTTGAGCGAACGGTCGCGAATGGCGACACGAGCAGGGTCGAGCACTTCGCCGGTTTGACGTACCCCGGCTTCGGTCAAATATTCGTCAGTGCGACCCGGAAAGCCGTACACCATCGTGAAATCGCCCTCATCAGCTCCATCGAGGGAGATAGGCAGGAAATGGCGCGGCCGGTACGGCTGGTTGTCGGTTGAATAAGGTGCCGGATGGTTGTCTTTGTCTGCGTAAACACGAAATATGGAAAAGTCGCCCGTATGACGGGGCCATACCCAATTGTCGGTATCAGCGCCAAATTTTCCGATGCTGCTGGGGGGAGCACCTACGAAGCGCACATCTGTAAAGGTCTGTGTAACAAATAAATAGAATTGGTTGCCATTGTAAAATGGACGCACCGATATTTCCTCCCACTTTTCTTTTTTAGTGGTGGATTTCAGGATGGCTATGTTTTTGTCAATTTGCGATTGGCGGTCGCGCTCGCTCATGTTTTCGGTCACGCCCTGTAAGCTGACGATGGTTACGTCTTCCATTCGGGTCACGAACATGGCGGTAACGCCCTTTGCCGGAAGTTCGGAAGCACGGTCTTTGGCCCAATGACCGTTTTCGATGTAATTGTTTTCGAGCGTGCTAAGCTGTTGGATGGCATCAAAGCCACAATGATGATTGGTGAGGAGCAAGCCTTCAGGGGAAATCATTTCGCCCGTACAGCCACCTCCAAACTGGCAGATAGCATCTTTAATACTGGGATTGGCGGGCGAATAAATATCGTCGGCAGAAAGTTTCAGGCCGAGCGATCTCATTTCTTTTTCGTTTTGTTTTTCCAGCAGGGAAGGGAGCCACATCCCCTGGGCAAACAGGTAGGTGGTATTGGCAAGAATTAGGAGTACGAAAAGTAATTTTTTCATGTGTTGTGATGATTGTGAAACACCTTCACGAACTGCTCAGGCAGTTAAAAGCTGCAAGATACGCCGGAACGTACTTTTGGTTTTAAAGCACCGGATACTTTTCGCCGGACAATCTCAATTCAGGGTTGAGGGGCCTTCTGATTGCCCGTAATGGTGCTTTGTTATCCAGTACCTTTGCGCATCTAACTGCTGTAACCTTTGGACAAGGAGGTACGCACCATACAAACTACTTAACACATGCTACTCCAACGTATCACCCCACTTTTTTTCCTCTTGTTTTTTGCTTCTGCATCGGGTTGTTTATTAGACGAAAAGCCGCGCAAACTCCCCATTTTGGGTGAACGCGATATCAGTCCCGCTGGCGACACGATCTATCCTCAAGTGCCTGATTTTCAATTTGTTGATCAGGATAGTCAAATCATCAACAATGCTACGTTTGCGGGCAAATCTTACGTCGTGGATTTCTTTTTTATCCATTGCCCCACCATTTGCCCTAAGGTAAAAGCCAATGGCTTGAGGGTTTATCAAAAATTTAAAAACGAAGACCGCCTGCTCCTGCTCTCGCACTCCATTGACACACGAAATGACTCAATACCCGCGCTCAAACACCACGCCGAAAAACTCGGTATTGACAGCAAAAAGTGGCACCTGGTGACTGGCGACCATGATGCCATTTACGCCATTGCCGACAATTATTTTAGTGTAGCAAAGGAAGACCCCTCAGCACCGGGCGGCTTCGACCATTCGGGCCGGCTCATTTTGGTGGACAAAAACAGACACGTCCGTTCCTTCTGCGATGGCACCAATGCGGAGGACGTGGACCGGTTTATGAAGGATATTGAAAAGTTGTTGAGGGAGGATCGCTAGTGCCGGATGCGGCACTAGCTAAACAAGGAGCGTATTCAGAAAAGTGTGGCACACCAAAAATAGCTGGTGAGGTGTGCCACACTTTCTTGAAAACGCTTAAATAAGCGTTTTTAAAGCTTCGAGGTTGGCGGCTTCCTCAAAAACAGCACGGACGGGGATGGAAAAACCTTTGATGACACGGCTCTCGATGTCGTCGTCGAGGTGATATATTCGTGCAGGGAAGTACTCCCTGGCCTCTTCTGTTGGCAATAAGTATTGTTCGATTTGACGGCGGGCTGGGTCAATTATCCAGTATTCGCGAATACCGTGTGTAGCATAGTCTTCGCGTTTAACCCCCCGATCATACTTGGCGGTCTTTTGAGAAAGGATTTCAACAACAAAATCCGGTGCAGGAAACAACACCTGATCTTCTTCGAAAGTGGCCACTTGTTCTGCTGAAAAAAAACAAATGTCTGGTTCGTAATCATTTCGAGTGAGTGAGATCATGGCCTTTTCAGTAGCGACGCGACCGAGTTTTTTAATCGAAGCAAAAACACTTAAGAGGCGAGAAAGCAGATCTGATGCGTCCCAATGGCGTTTTTTTACAGGAGAATGAATGATAACTTCGCCATTGATAAACTCGGCACTAATGTCTTCTGTAATCCAATTATAAAACTCCGTGCGCCGACGGCGTTCATCAGCCAAAGCGTTCTGAATATACTCCAATTGCTGCGGAGCATCAGGACTTTCTAGAATTTTTTCGGCATAATCATACATAAGCATCAAGTTTAGGGTCTGCAAATATAGGCTTTATTCCATTTCCAATACCCCAGTCGCAGACATCTCTTATCTTCGCCCATCTTTTTATGCCATGCCAAAACGCATACTATTTGCCCTTGTTTCGCTCGTTTTTGCCCAAATAGCCGCTGCACAAACGCCTGCCCGCGCTACGATCTCCTTCCAAATTGAGGGTTTGGAAAACAGCCGGATCATCCTGGGCTATTACTACGCAGGTAAGGCCTTTCGCCTTGATTCAGTTAACGCTGAGCAGACAACCGGGCGATTTTCGTTTCAAAAAGATAGCCTGAGGCCAGGACTTTATTTTTTGGCCTCGGGCGGCGCCAGGCTCTTTGATTTTGTGTTGGCAAGTCCAACTGATTCGTTCACGATCAGCGGTTCCATGGCAGGGGCGGCTGCACTGGTTGCGGAAAACTCCATCGAGAATACAGCCTATTTTGCTTTTGAATCAGAAAGGAAAAAACTGGAAGAAAAAATTACCGCTACCGAGCAATTGCTCGATATGATAAGCCGTGCAACCAAGGGCGAGGAGGATGCCCTGGGCCCCTATAAAAAAGACCTCGATGCGCTGTATCAATCTGGCGATTCATTGGCCATCGCATTCACAAATAAGTATCCATCCATGCTTTATGCTAAGATGTTGCTTTCCGTGCGGCCTCCCGACCCGCCTGAAAAATTAAAACCTGCAATTCAGGGGAAGCCAAACCCGGCCTTTGCAAGCTGGCAGCGAAAGCATTATTTCGACCATACGGATTTCAGGGACGAGCGGCTGCTCAACAACAATTTTTGGCACAGTTTCTTTGATGGTTTTTTTGCCCGACATGTGGTTCCGCAGCCGGATTCATTGATCCGGGCCATAGATGAGGTGCTTCGGCAAATGCCCCGAAATGGAGCCTTCTATCGTTTCGCCGTAATCAGATTGACCCAGTTTTTTGAGCAGAATGAAGCCGCTGGCGCCGACCGGATCTTTGTTCATCTGGTGGACAAATACCAAAGAAAAGAAGACACGCCCTGGCTCGACCTGGCTACCCTTGAACGGCTTGCATACAAGGCCGATGTCCACCGCCCGAACCTAACAGGCAGCCTCGCCATCAATTTTGAATTGCCGGATGAGGTAGGGAAAGCCCACTCGCTCTATGGATTGAAAGCCCCCGTCACCATGCTGGTTTTTTACAGCCCTCTTTGCGATCATTGCAAGGAGATGATGCCCAAGATTTACCAAATCTACCTCGACTACACACCTAAAGGCTTGAAAGCCATGGCTTTGAATACAGATAAACAGCACGTTTATTGGAAAAAATTTGTGGCACAACAAGGCTGGCAATGGCTTGATTTGGCCAGTCTAAATGGTATTGAAGACCTGGAAAAGCAATTTGCGGCGGTTAATTTGCCCGTTATTTATCTGCTCGACAGGGACAAACGCATTGTAGCCAAACGGGTACAGCCTGACAAATTGGGTGAGGTGCTCAGTCGAATGAAATGGGAATAGGGTGCCAACCCCAACCAATCAACCAATAACCAATCAACCAATCAACCAATAACCATTAACCATCCCCACATGGAATTGACCATTCAAACACCTGCACTGCTTTTTCCCGCGGTATCCTTGTTGCTCATAGCCTATACCAACAAGTTTTTGGCTATCGCCAACCTTATTCGAAAATTGGTAGCTGATTATGAGAAAAAACAAAAACAGGATCTCCTTCAACAAATAAAGAGCCTGCGGCGCAGGCTCATGCTTATCCGATGGATGCAGGTAACGGGCGTTACCAGCATTTTGATCTGTGTTATCACGATGTACTTTGTTTATGAAGGCTGGCAGATGGGGGCCAAAATCCTCTTCGCAATCAGTTTGTTGCTAATGACAGCTTCGCTTGTCATCACACTCGTAGAAATCGGGCTTTCAGCAGGGGCTTTGCGGGTGTTGTTGAAGGATTTGGAGGGTAGGGCGAAATTTATTTCGCCGAAACAATAAGCGAAATAAATTTCGATTAAACCTAAGGCGAAATAAATTTCGCGTTACTGTACATCTCAAACTTCCAAAGCCCCATGCGCTGAAGCCAATGGCAAATCGACACGCGCAATACACCAAAGCCATATTTCATACTCCTCCGAAAATTGATACTCGATGCTTCAGCAAAGTATTTGGTAGGGCAAGTGACCTCGCCGATATCGAATCCGGCATAGACAATCTGGGAAAGCATTTCATTGTCGAATACAAAATCATCGGAATTCTGCTTGTAATTTATTCCCAACAATACCTCCCGGCTAAAAGCCCGGTACCCGGTGTGGTATTCAGATAATTTGTAGTGAATCAGCGTATTCTGCGCTAAAGTGAGAAATCTGTTGGCGATGTATTTGTACATGGGCATGCCACCTTTGCGCGCGCCCATGCCCAGGATGCGGGAGCCAAGCACCACGGGGTAAAGTTCCTCGCCGATGATGTTGACCATGCTCGGGATCAATTTGGGAGTGTATTGATAGTCCGGGTGGAGCATGATGACGATATCGGCGCCGATTTCCAGGGCCTTGTTGTAAAGCGATTTTTGGTTGCCTCCGTAACCCGTGTTCTTTTCGTGAACGATCACATGTTGAATCCCCAGCGCAAGGGCAAGCTCGGCGGTATTGTCGCGGCTGTGGTCGTCGCAGAGAATGACCTCGTCCACCAGTTCAAACGGGATTTCGCGATAGGTTTTTTCGAGGGTGAGCGCGGCGTTGTATGCCGGAAGCACTACGACTACTTTTTTGTTTTTGTACATTTAATTGTTGAAAAACATTCAAATTTTGGTGGGGTATTACGAAATAAATTTCGTGCTACACCACCAGGTTAATCATCCTCCCTTGTACAAACACCACTTTCTTGGGCGTGTTCCCATCGAGCCATTTTTGCACGAGTTCCAAATCCAATACGGCCTTTTCTGCATCCTGGGCTGTGATACCCGCGGGAAGTTCAATGTTTGCACGTAGTTTTCCGTTTATTTGAACAGGATAGGTAACGGTATCTGTTTTAAGGTATTCTTCGTTGTGAATGGGCCAATTTGCTTCACAAACAGTCTTTTCTTGCCCCAACCGATGCCAGAGTTCTTCAGCAATATGCGGCCCGAATGGTGCAATAAGTACCACCAGGGGTTCAAGCACTGCACGTTTGGCACATTTGAAGCTGCGCAATTCATTGGTTGCGATCATAAAGTGGCTCACGCAGGTGTTCATGCTCATCCGCTCGATATCGTCGGTCACTTTTTTGATACAGGTGTGGAGCACACGAAGTTCGTCGCGTGTGGGTGCCTCGGCGGTAACGCGGAAGTTTTCCCCTTCAAAAAACATGCTCCAGAATTTGCGCAAAAAACCGCTCACGCCCGAGATACCCTTGGTGTTCCAGGGTTTTGCATCGGTAATTGGCCCCAAAAACATTTCAAACATTCGGAAGCAATCTGTACCGTGCTCGGCCACGATGTCATCCGGGTTGACCACATTGAATTTGGATTTCGACATTTTCTCCACTTCCCAGGAACAGCTGTACTTGCCTTCACTATCCAACTTGAAATTTGCGTAGGCAAATTGCGGAGTTGCACGGGCTTTTTCCAGGACCAGCACGTCATTGTCCACGATATTTACATCCACATGGAGTTTCGTGACGGCCTCTGGGCTGTATTTGTACAATAGGCTGTGCGATACAAAAAGCAGTTCGCCGCTTGGGTGCTCCTTGCTGGCAATAAATGCATCCTTGCTATCCAAGGCATGCCGTATTTTTTTTGCAATTTCAGCCGGCTGATTGATTTGATCGGTCAATTCCTCGGTATATAAAACCAAAATGCGTTTGCCGTCTTCCAATGCTGCTTTCCGAATGCGCTCTATTTTTTCTAATTGTTTGATGGAAGTGACCTCAATGACCAGGTTGTTGGTTTCAAACGCAAAATCGTAGGTGATCTCTTCCTCAAATTCAGGCCCGGAAATAATTATGGGGCCTTCTGCCGCAAAAAATGGTTGCAGCACTTTGATCATCAGGTATTCCTCAAAAAATCGTTCTTTGGCACGGTAGACAAAGTTTGAACGGCCCTGGATCATGCCCTGATTTACCAGTTTTTGTGCAAATTCCCGGTGTGGCACCAAACCCAGATCATACAAAAAATGGTTCCAAAAGCGGCTGTAAAGCAAGTGACCCACCGCATGCTCTGAACCGCCTATGTAAAAATCTACCTTTTGCCAATAATCCATCGCTTCTTTCGAGCAGAATGTTTGCTCGTTGTGGGGATCCATATAGCGATAAAAATACCAGGAAGAACCTGCCCAGCCGGGCATGGTAGAGAGTTCATATTCATTGCCCTTGTAAGTCCAGTTTTCAGCCCGCCCCAAGGGTGGGTCTCCGGCCTCGGTGGGCAAATATTTGTCTATTTCGGGCAATAACAAGGGCAAATCCTGCTCATCAATAATATAAGGTACCCCATCTTTATAATAGGCGGGTACTGGTTCTCCCCAATACCTTTGGCGACTAAATACCGCATTACGGAGTTTGTATTGTGTTTTTCCGTGCCCGATTCCATTTTCTTCGAGCCATTTGATCAGGGTAGGAACCGCTTCAGCATAGCCCATCCCGTTGATCAAGCCAGAATTGATGTATCTGCCCTCTTTACTAGGGTCAGCTGCCTGGTCCAGGTCTTTTTGGCTGTCCATAATGGGCACGATCGGCAGATTGAATTCCGTCGCAAAATTCCAGTCGCGCTGATCGCCAGAGGGAACGGCCATTACGGCGCCGGTTCCATAGCCTGCCAGCACATAATCGGCTATCCAGACCGGCACTCGATCGCCGTTTGCCGGATTAATGGCGTATGCACCCGTGAAAACCCCGGTTGCTTTTCGTGTGTCGGCCATGCGTTCGATTTCAGAACGCCCGGAGGTCCATTTGATGTAACCTTCCACTTCATTGCGCTGCGCTTCGGTGGTAAGCGTTTTGACCAAATCCAGCTCCGGGGCTATTACCATGAAGGTCACGCCATAAATGGTATCAATGCGGGTAGTGAAAACTTCAATATAGTGATCTTCAAACCCTTCTATCTGGAATTTTACCGAAGCACCCACTGATTTCCCGATCCAGTTTCGTTGCTGCTCTTTGATGGAATCCGGCCAGTCGATCTGGTTCAGCCCTTCGAGCAGACGGTCAGCGTAAGCGGTGATCCGCATGACCCACTGTTTCATAAGTTTTCGCTCTACGGGGTGTCCGCCACGCTCGCTCACACCGTCTTTAATTTCATCATTGGAAAGTACCGAGCCAAGAGCCGGGCACCAGTTGACATATTCTTCACCCGGGAAAGTGATCCGGTACTTGAGGAGAAAAAGTTGTTGCTCAGGAGCACTCCAGGCATTCCATTGTTCGGCCGAAATGTTGGGAGTGTCATCATCGCAAACGGCGTGAACGCCTGTGTTCCCGGAGGCGGAAAAACGTTTTTCGAGGGCACTGATAGGCAGCGCCTTTTCTGCATTCAGGTCGTAATAATGGTTGAACAGCTGAATAAATATCCATTGTGTCCACTTATAAAAATCCGGGCTGGATGTTTGTACTTCACGACTCCAGTCAAAAGAAAAGCCCAGATTCCCGAGTTGTTCACGGTAACGGGCAAGGTTTTGCTCGGTAGTGACGGCAGGGTGTTGCCCTGTTTGAATGGCGTATTGCTCCGCGGGAAGGCCAAAAGAATCGAAGCCCATGGGGTGCAGCACGTTGAACCCGCGCAGCCGCTTATACCGCGCCAGGATATCGGAGGCAATATATCCCAGGGGATGGCCTACGTGCAGACCTGCACCGCTGGGGTAGGGGAACATGTCAAGGATGTAATATTTTGGTTTACTTCCTTGATTTTCAATTTTGTAGGTGTTGTTTTCTATCCACCACTTTCGCCAGATCGGCTCAATTTCGCTCGGTTTGTATTCCAATGCAAATTATGTTTTGTTTTGCGAAGCGGCGAAATTACTGCTTTTGGTGAAATTTAATTTTTCAGAACTGTTCGTTATATTTGATATTTAACCTCCTCTTTCTCCAGCGAAACGGCTGGAACATCCACTTGTGGCAGTTTGAATCTCTCCAAAATATCGGCATCCCGGGTGGTAGGAGGAGCAGACTCGGCTGCAGTAGGCGGTTTGGATTCAAAACAGTTCACGCCTTTGTCAAACCAATCCAGAAGGTCCTCAACCGTAGGTTTTTCGGCTACAGCGGCATCTAAATCGGTGACGCCCAGCACTTCTGCACCGATAAAACGCCCCAATTGGAAGTAAGCCTCCCATTGTATTTTGTCAAAAAACTGGTCGCTAGTAGGCTCGTGCGGGAAGTCGGGGTGGTATATTTTGTACTTGTAGGTTCCGTATTTCAATTCGTCTCGTTTGTCGAGATCAGGCTTTCCTTCCGGGGCCCGCACGGACGATTTGACATAAACAAAGGTGCCGATGGGGCCGTTTTCGTTGCGCTCTTTTTCAGAAAAATTATTGATTTTTTTGATAATCTTACCTTCTTCATTCTTTTTTCCATCCGGGTCATCCACCTCTTCCCAACATCTGTATATGTCGGCTATTGCGTAGCGTTTCGCAGAATACACCTGAGACGGGCGCGGGCGAATAATCTCTTCCGGCTGTTCGTCTTTGCGAAACCTGATTTCTATGCCCAATTCGTTTCGGGCGCGAATAATAAAGTTGTTGAGGTCGGCAAAAGCATAAGTTTTGTCCTCTGCTGCGTCCACTGCGATGATCAGCCGGCAACCGCGGCGAAGTAGTTCGTAAGCACCCAGGTTTTCGATATGGCCGCCATCGGAAATATTGACCATCTTTTTCCTGGAACCTATTCGGCCCAACAACTCATAAAAATAATAGAATGGCCACCATACGATGGCGCGCGCTTTTACTAGAATGAGCGGATTAGATACCCAAAAGCCGAGACGGAAGTTGAAGATGGTCACTAGCAGACTCAGCACTTTACTGGAATACATGCCCATGCCCGGGTTGACTGCTGCGGCTGAAATAGCAACTGCAGCGGGAAGTGTCATCTTTTGATAATCAAGATAACGACTGGTAGGCACATAACCTACGAGTTTGGAACCGCAATGAAACGGGCTGAGCAAAAAATAATCGCTTGTTTTGACACTTTGGAAAGCCTCATCCTTTTCAGGATTCATCAGGTTCAGACAAGTATTGATGAGCGGGTAGGGGCTGATGTAATCTTTTATGTCATCAGATTTTGCATCGAAAGCCTTCATTAACTTTAGATTCTCATGCTCTCCTGAAAATCGCAAGAAAAGGTCGGCAAGCTGTTTGCGATAAAAACGGTGAAAACTCAGCGCGTTGGGGTTGGTGAAAAAACCTATGAAAAACAGCAAAAAACCTTTGATTGCAAACATTATTTTGTCATTGAAAGATATTTCACCGATACCATGGTAGTCTACAATAAGCATCCAGCCATATAAGAGAAGTCCAAACGAAACGAACATAGCTTCTACCTTGTTGAACCATTTTGAAACACCCAGGTTGAAATTGAGCAGAATGTTTACCAAAAAATGCAAGGCGATCAGTCCGCCAGAAATGACCAATACCCACCAGCCAACATTGTGGTCAGCCAAGAAATTTAATCCAATAAACGGATGATGCCCTAAAAAACTCGCGATTATTAAGTAGATATAGTACCCAATGCCTATTATAATAAAAGGACTGACCAAACTCATAAGCCAACTGACAATGAATGCGATTATGAGCAAAAGAAAGTTGCCTGTTTTTCCAAAGAGTCCCGTTTGCGGAATCATGTATTCCCCGTGTTTACGCATCGCCTCAATATGCTCAGCGCTGAAAAGTTTGCCAAAATCCCCCGTTTTTTTGGCCGTGCATTGAACGTATGCATGGGTATACCCTCCTCCTGATACTGTGCTCAAATAATCGGCTTTCTGCAAAATTCCATATTTGTTTAGCGTTTTTAAAAAACCCAGATTGATACTAGCGGAACGAATACCCCCGCCAGAAAGGGCGATGCCAAACCAGTTGGGCTGTTTTTCCGAACCATGCTGAATACCTAGTTTTTGGCGGCGGAGTAATAGGTGCTCTTGTTCTTTTTGGATAATTTCCTTCAAATTAAACGTGTCCATATGTTATCGAATCGTTTCTGCCTGTAGAAAATGTTGAGAATGAGGAGATATGTTAATGATTTCGCACAAGTAAAAACTGGAAATGCAATGCCAATCTCCTTGGAGAGAGTCACAAAGGCGTGTGGTCGCAATCAAATTACTAAAAAAAAGACATTTTTTGTCCCCGTTAGTAAAATAAATTGATATTTGCAGGCGTAATGTGCCAAACGTCAAGTTTGCTTGTCATTTTTGATTTTCTACTCGGTACAATTCTAAGCGAGGGTGTATTTCGGATCGCAAGGTACAAAACACTTCCTTAATTGAATCCAATCATCAAATGTTATTTACATCTCAACCGATCAAAGTTTATGAAAAATATAATATTATTGTTTGCAATAATATTAACTTTTTGCGATATAAATGCTCAAGTTAATAGGCTTAATCTTGTAAGCATACAACAAAACTCGCTTAAGTTTAAATGGGCTGGCTATGAAAATGCAGATATTACTTTACATTATGGCCTTACTCCTTCATTAGAGATGGGAACAGTTTCTAACCCTGAATGTGAAATAAAAAACTTAAAAGATGCAACATTCTATTATGTGCAGGGGACGGCAAATATTAATGGAATTCAAGAGGAGACTGTGCAGGAGTTGTTTTCCACATCTTCCAGTTCACCAGGCAAGATAACCGTATATTTCAATCAACCTGTTGACAATAGTATCTCTGCAACGGCAGATGCCATTTACATATCCAATTTGGAGGATACTTTGGTTGCTTATATTAACAGGGTTAATTATACCTTAGATGTGTGCAATTATAATACAGGAAGCTTATTAATTGTTAACGCAATTAATGCCGCTAGAAACAGAGGTGTGATTGTTCGTTATATTGCGTCAAAGACTGAACTTGGTAACAATGACTATCTAGATAATTTGTCAAGTGCAATTCCAATGATACAGCGCCCTGACAATGATGGCGTTATGCATAATAAATTTATGATAATTGATGCAAGTTACCCTCAGATTTCAAAAATAATCACTGGTTCCCTAAACCATAAATACAGTAGCATTTTTGAAGATTATAACAACCTTGTAATATTGGAAGACATGTCACTTGCACTCGCATATAAATTAGAATTTGAGGAGATGTGGGGCAGCACTTCCATCACCCCAAATATAGCAAATGCAAAATTTGGCAACAAAAAAACGGATAACACACCACACGAATTTAACATTGGCGGGAAATATGTCCAATTGTATTTTTCGCCCAGTGACAAGACCACATCAAAAATTGAATCGGCTATTCTATCTGCCCAAACAGATATGGAATTTGCTATGCTGACCTTTATTAACAATGATTTAGGGGATGCAGTTATTAATATTCATAATTCATCCGTAAACGTCAAAGGAATAATTGAAAATATATATTATATCGGATCCGAATACCTTGGATTGATCAACGCAGGTGTCGACGTAAAATCACATTTTACCGTATCCAATCTACTCCATCACAAATTCGCCGTAGTTGACGCAACAAATATTTCAAGCAATCCTTTGACTATAACTGGCTCGCACAATTGGACTAATTCTGCAGAGGAGGACTATGACGAAAACACTTTAATCATACATGATGCTGTTGTTGCAAATATGTATTACGAAGAATTTATGACCAGGTATAATGGTTTTTTTAGTGGGGTTAACAAAATAAATACCAATGAAATAAAAGTGTCTCCTAATCCAAGCACAAGCCATTTATATATTGAATCTAAATATGACATTGTTTCTGTAAAAATATATAATGCTTCTGGCCAATTTATAATGAACATCGATAATGGGAATACGAACAATTGCATTATTGATGTTTCAACATGGCAATCTGACGCATATTATACATTAATAGAAACGTCAGCTGGTAAATCAATAAAAAGAGTGATTGTCCGGGCAAATTAATGTAAGGAGTGACTTTTCAAACTTATTTTCTTTTAATGAAATTTACAAATAAAAATCAAATTGAATTTCTACCCAGCGGAGTTTCCTCCTATTCATTCAGATGGGCTTTGTTGCAGAACGCTAAAGAGTCAATCCATTTGACGACCTTTTCATTTATGAAAGATGAAACTACAAAAAGATTATTTGAATTGTTGAAAGAAAAAAAGAAAGAAGGGGTGCAAATAAGAATAATATACGATGATATTGTCAATAGAACAACATTTGTTGGAGGATGGTTGAGAGAACTAAAAGATATAGGCATTGAACTCTATGGCTACAATTCCTTGCTGGAAGGCTGGTGGATAAAAAAGAAGAAAGGGCGACCTTTTCAACAAATAATGTTAAACATCAAACTCAAATTAAAACAACACTATCATGAAAAATATTTTATTGTAGATAATGAGCATTTAATTCTTGGAGGGATAAATTGGGGAAATAAATATGCCTTTGGCGGCCTAAAGCCAAAGGCATGGCGAGATACTGACGTGTATATTCGAGGAGAATTAGTAGAAAAAGTTCAATTGCAGTTTTTGTCTGATTATGAAATGCAAAAGGAATGGAAGGAGCAGAGATGGGTAAAGTATCAAGACTTCGTCCTTTCTTATCTACCGACTTATAATGACCAAAAGGCGATTATGCTTAAATATCCAGATTTTTTTGGTCAAAATACATATCAATCCCTGGCAAATATCAAAATTGCCTATGTCGCCCATAAACCCTATGACCGAAATGAAATTCCGCTTACAAATATCTTTCTGTCACTAATAAAAAGTGCTAAAAAGAGAATTTATTGGGGTTGTCACGGAGTAAGGCCCCCTAAAATTTTTTGTGAATATTTCGCAGCCGCTGCAAAAAGAGGTGTTGAGGTTGTATTGATCACCAATTCTAAAAAATCTGCGAAAACACTAATGCTAAATGGGTTGCTTGGTTGGATGTATAACGAATGCTCAAAACACTATAAATACCTTGTTGAAAATGGAATAAGGTTATTTGAATGGCAAAAAGAAGGAGCTTTTCACTCTAAAAATTTGATAATTGATGACGATGTTGTTTCAATTGGCTCCTACAACATTGCAAACGGTTCTGCTTTCCATCACTCAGAAAGCAATATTATCGTTAAAGATAAAACCTTTTGCAAAAAAGTATTCAAACAATTTGAAATTGATTTGATGGATTGCAAAGAAGTAACTTTTTCCAACTTTAAATTCCCAAAGGCAAATGCATTTGACAGAATAATTCACGAAAGAAATAACATGATTCATAAAGACCTTCTTACTGATGATATCCAAAAGGATTTATCTTCCGGAAATTATAAGAAATTCCCCCTCTATGAATTCGTTGATATCAGCTAATAAAACAAATAAATTGTATGAAACCATTGTTTTTTTTAAATTTTTTATTAGCTTTATTCCTAAGCGGATGTACCTCAATCTCAAATGAAGACGTTAACTCATGTGATTTTAGGATAATCTCGTTGAATACTGGCCTGAATTTAGATGGCAATTCGTCAATAAACGTGTTATCTGATGGGGCAAGGGACAATAAATGGGTATTTTGTTTTAAAGGCATAAACGACGCTAATAATTTGACTTGTTTAAATACTTCTCCTTCTTTGGCAAAGATGAATTCATTTATCTATACTGGCCTTTGGAACTCTAATTCAATTACCACAACTACATTACCCCCGCCACAACGCTCAACATCATGAACCTTTTTGCTTACCTTAGAAACAGATTTCTTGAATTCTTTGGGGATATTAAAGTATTTAAATTCCCATTCTTTCTGCTTTATGACCCCGGAAGTTATAAAGTAAAAGGCTTTGAGATCCGGTATGTGATAGATAATATTCAACCCGGTGATATTGTAGTCAGAGGCTATAGCAATTACCTGGATGGTTTTTTTATACCTGGGTTTTTTAGCCATACTGGATTGTTTTTAGGTGAAACCCATAAAGGCAATTTATTGCTGCCGGATGTTATTGAATCCAAGTTTTATGAAGGCAAACAAGTGGTGATTCATTCTATGGCTGAGGGCGTTTTCATGGAAGATATTATTAATTTCTGCAAATGTGACTATTTATTAATTTTAAGACGTTCCACTGAAATTGAGTCTTCATCAGAAATCGACTCCTCTTTTACTGCTATTTATGAAAACGCGTTAAAAAACTTGGGAAAAGGTTATGATTTCAAATTTGATTTTTCAAACATTCACAATTTGTCTTGCACAGAATTAGTTTATACTTGTTGTATAGGATACTTATCTAAATATAATGTAAAAATCAAACAAAAACGTGTTTTTTTAAAAAAGAGACAGATATTGATACCAGACGACTTTGTTACCAAACAATTCAAGGTTGTATTCAAGTCGCGATCAATCCAACCTGAAAAATTGAACAAAATCATGCAAAAAAATAGTGCTTCCTAGTGCAGGATGCGACACTAGACAGCTTCAAGAAAATATAGATTTGAATCAACGTTATACCCTCTAATTTAGATCATCGTTTACACCCAGCCTTTCCATGCGCGTCCTAGTTTTTGGAAAACAATGCAAAGAAAAAGACCGGCCTCAAGTGCAGGAAGCATTCGATGCGCTCCAGGCAGAGGGTATTGAGATCAGTGTGTTCAAACCGTATTTGAACGAAATCCAGTCTCAGATACAACTGCCTGCCAACATAGAATTATTTGCTGGATACGAAACTTTTCGAACGCAAAATATTGATTTTGTAATGGTTCTGGGTGGTGATGGCACCATGTTGGCCGCTACCACCCTGGTGCGCAACTCAGGGGTGCCGATGTTGGGCATCAATCTGGGCAGGCTTGGTTTCCTTGCCAGTATCGACAAACACCACATCCGTCATAGCGTAGGTATGCTGGCAAGAGGGCAGTACATTATTGACGAACGCACCATGTTATATCTTGAAAGCAGCCCGCACATTTTTGACGAAATGCCTTTCGCACTCAACGACTGTACCCTGCTCAAGCGCGACACGTCTTCTATGATTACCATCCATACCTTTCTAAATGGAGATTATCTGAGTTCCTACTGGGCAGATGGCATCATCATTGCTACGCCTACCGGTAGTACAGGATATTCGCTCAGCTGCGGAGGCCCTATTATTTTCCCTGATTCGGGAAATTTCGTCATCACGCCTGTTGCGCCGCACAACCTCAACGTCCGACCCCTGGTGCTTTCTGATGAATCTGTCATATCTTTCGAGATCGAAGGCCGGGCCGACAATTTTATATGTTCCCTGGATTCCAGATTTGAGCTCATCGGCACCCATCATCAGTTGGCAGTGCGAAAAAATGATTTTCCTATAAGACTAGTTCAATTGCAGGACACCACTTTCCTCAGCACTATTCGGGCAAAACTGGGCTGGGGAGAGGACATACGGAATTAAAACTGACCAAGCATGCAAAACGCACAAACCCTCGTACTCGAAACCGTCAACGGTCTAATTGAAGAAAATGAAATTGAAAAGGCGCTCGACACCTTAAAAGATCTGGACAAGCAATCCGGAGCAGACATCTGGCAGGATTTAACACTCCAATACAGTAATTACAGGTCTGCAAAAAAAGCACAGCTGGAAGGCCGGATTGATTACAACGAGTTCCGGAAATATGAAGCACAGGCCAAATATGCCCTGACGGAAATCATGAAAAGCCTTCCACGCAAAGTAGCGCTTAACGCTAAGATACGCAGCGTGGGAGCCTTCCAGTTTGAGGTGCCAGATGGGGCAAGGCTGGAAAAAATGCTGGGCCCCGTGAGCAACCTGGTAAGAATGGACTGGCTCGACAAAATCAGGCATTCAGCCAATGCCGTTTGCAGGGTAGTTTGTGCTGATGGCAATTTAGGCACCGGTTTTCTCACCAAAGAAGGTTATGTCTTTACCAACCACCACGTGATAAGTTCGGCAGAAGTGGCAAAAACAGCGCGTTTGGAATTTAATTTCGAGGAAGGGAAACCCATGACAGCCTATCAGATCGATTCAACGGATTTTATCACCAGCCCACCAACGGAACTCGATTTTTCGCGTGTAAAAGTCATTGACCGCAGCGATATGCCGCTCAGCCAATGGGGCTTTGTCGAATTCGACACCGAGGCGCTTCCCCTTGTTGGAGAGGATGTTACGATCATCCAACACCCAAGAGGAGAATTCAAACAAATCAACGCCGATGAAGTGATTTCGCTGATGAACCAATACCTTTTTTACACTACCGAAACTGAGGGCGGCAGCAGCGGGTCGCCCGTTTTGAATAAGGCCTGCAAAGTTATTGCCATTCACCATGCTGGCAAAACACATGCAGAAGGCGGCCTGGTCATAAATGCCAAAGGTGATCGGGCGGGCGCCAACCGGGGTATTCTCTTTCGGGATATTTTTGCTTTTATTGGTAAATAGCCCATTCGCTACCTCTAACCATTGACCACATTCATTCCATGCCATTATCCAAACCACTGTCTGAAATAAAAAATGAAATTTCAGAACTGATCAGCGATTCAAAATCCATGGAGGCGCTCCAGTATCTACAAAATTTGCTCCCGGAAGGTTCAGGGAAACGCGCCCAGGCCACTTTGATCCAGAGCAAGCTGACCAATGCCAACCAAAAATATTTTACTGGCCAAATTGAATTCAAAGAGCATAAAGTAGAAATTGCACACGTCGCTGCTGCCACCCTTGATATGGCAAATGGGCTTATCGATTCAGATTTTGAATCTGCACAATCCCCTGAGGTGTCGGCCATCCCAAAATTCGTGGTGATATACAACGAGATGGACAAGCCCCATTTTGAGATGCTCAAAAAGCAATTGTCGGTCCTACAACGCTTCAACAAGCTCCGTTTTTATGACGTTTATGATCCCAAAGGAGTAGATTTGGAAGCAGAGGCAAAATCTGAAATACAGACTGCCGATTATCTCTTGGTGCTTATTACTGCAGATTTGTTCAACCCAACTCCGATTGATTGGTTTGAAGTAGTATCTCATGCCCTGGGCGAAGGGCGCCGCATGATCCCGCTCCGAATCAAAAACCTGGGTTTTGAAGTGCCTGAGCTGGAAAAACTCAGGTCGCTGCCTTCAATGGGGAAATGGGTTTCAGACTTTTCAAATCAAGATACTGCCTACGCGGAGATTGTTGGGGAGCTAAGAAAATTGCTCCCAAAATGACGTTTTTTTATTCTCTTCCTTTGATTTCATTCACGTTCCGTACATTTGCGGACTTTTTTCGAGACACCCCAATCCTTTAACACCCGCTCACTCAATAACTCACTCATTTTCAAGAGGTATGCAAAGCAAAGGCGTAGTTCGTTTTTTCCTCATTGCACTCACTATCGTGTGCCTGTACCAGTACCTGCTCGTTATTCCGACGAACAGCATAGAATCTGATGCGCGCGCTTACGCGAACGATTGTTCTGGCAAAAATCCCAATCTCGGCTGGCAAGGATGCTATGCCCTGTATCTGGATTCACTCTCGACCGAAACGGTTTTTGAAATCCCGCTTATCAAAAAATTCACTTATGCCGACCTGAAAAAAAGCCAGTTGGCGATGGGTCTTGACCTTAAAGGCGGTATGAGCGTATTGCTCCAGGTAGATTTGCGCGATTTCCTTAAAAGCTTGTCTGGCAATAGCACAGACCCAAATTTTGCCAAAGCCCTGGACCGTGCCACCGAACTGCAAAAAACAAAGCAGGGTGACTATATCACGCTTTTTGCCCAGGCATGGAAAGAACTGGGCGAAGGCCGCACGCTGGCTTCTATTTTTGCGCGCAACGAAGCCAGTGGCATTAAATTCGATGCCCCCGATGCAGACGCCATCAATACCATGCGAACCCTTGCCAATGGCACGGTGGACGAGACTTACAAGCGTCTCAAGCAGCGTATTGACAAACTCGGCGTGGTGCAGCCCAATGTGAGCCTCGATGCTGCCCGCGACCTCATTCAGGTTGAACTGCCAGGTATTGACAACCCGGCGCGTGCGCGCACGATGCTCCAAAGCCAGGCAAAGTTGGAGTTTTGGGAAACCTATCGCATTCAGGATGAAGGTATTATACAGGGATTCACCACTGCTGACGACCTCCTGAAGGCCAACAAGGCAGCAGTTAGCGGCCAATTGATTGAAAAGGATACGATTTATGAATATCCCAAAGGCCCGGACGGCCAAATAGACAGCACCAAGGAAAAAGTGCCTGTGATTACGGACCGCTTGAATACTGACTCAGTGGCCGGCCCGCTGATCTCTTTGCTGAGCCTCAACGGTCAAGGCGGCTCTGTATTGGCCTGGGCAGACAAAAATAAAATGCGTCAGATTGACACGTTTTTGTCGCGGCCTGAAATCCTGGCCAAATTTCCGGCTGACCTCGGGTTCCGCTGGGGACGCAAACCGGTGGACGATGCGCAAGGCGCTACGGAAACACTTAACGGCAAATACGAACTCTATGCCGTAAAAAAACGCTCCGGCTCCGATAATGCGCCTCTGGATGGATCTATTGTCACCATGGCACGCGCGGACCCTGACCCCCAAAGCGGTGAAATTCAGGTAAGCCTTCAAATGAACAATGACGGCGCAAAAATCTGGGCCGACATGACAACCAAAGCTGCCAACAACGGCAACCGCGAAGTTGCCATCTTGCTGGATGATGAGGTCGTAACTGCCCCCAGGGTAATCAATCCTATTACTGGTGGCAGCACTTCTATTACGGGCGGATTCAAATTGGAAGAAGCGCAGGATTTGGCCCAAATCCTTCAGGTGGGTAAACTCCCGGCCGGTACACGCATTGTTCAAGAAAGCCAGGTTGGCCCTTCGCTTGGAGCGGATAACATCAATAAGTCGTTGATAACGATGATATTGTGCGTGTTGTTCCTCTGTGCGTTCATGGTGGTTTACTACAACAAAGGCGGTTGGGTCAGTGTAATTGCTTTGCTTGCCAACATATTCTTTATCCTTGGCACACTTGCTTCCATGGGTACTGTGCTTACGCTGCCCGGCATTGCAGGTATCGTGTTGACCCTGGCAACCGCTGTGGATGCCAACGTTGTTATTTATGAGCGCATTCGAGAGGAATTGCGCAACGGATTGCCCATGGCCAAAGCGGTTTCTACGGGCTTTACTCGGGCGTTATCCGCTATTATCGATGCTAACTTTACGGTGCTCCTTACGGCATGTGTACTCATCTATTTTGGCCTTGGCCCGATAAAAGGTTTCGGCACAGTGCTTTTGATTGGTGTCCTGTGTTCTTTGTTCACCGCAGTTCTGGTGGGCCGCTACATAACCGAGTGGTGGATAAACAAAGGCCGTGATATCAATTACAGCCGCCCTTGGTCAGAAAACTGGCTCGTGGGATTCCACTACGACTGGATTGGTAAACGCAAATATGCGTACGCTTTCTCGATCGCTATCATCGCCATTGGCGTTGCCTCTTTCTTTGCACGTGGCTTTGAGTTAGGCGTTGATTTTAAAGGAGGATATTCCTACAACATACAATTTGACAAACCAGTAGAAATTGAACAACTGCGCGGACCTCTTACCACTGCGTTTGGTGGCAATCCCATCATCAAGGCGGTAAACACGGCTAATACCTACAATATTACAACTTCCTATCTCATTGAAGAGCAAGGTGCGGATGTAACTGATCGCGTTTCTGCAAAACTTCATGAGGGTCTCACGGCAGCAGGCGTTGTGTCCGATCTTGCATCGTTCAAGAACACCAGCAGCAGTGGAACACATATTGTTTCGTCGAGCCAGGTAAGCGCTACCGTCGCTGACGATATTCGGAACTCCTCATTCCTCGCGGCAATCTGGGCTTTGGGACTTATTTTCTTGTTCTTGCTCGTTCGTTTCCGCCGCTGGCAGTTTTCGCTCGGTGCGGTACTCGCACTTCTGCACGACGTGCTCATCACGCTTACCTTCTTTACCCTGCTACACGGTCTGGTGCCTTTCTCGCTGGAGATCGACCAGGCTATTATTGCTTGTATCCTGACGGTTATTGGTTTTTCGGTGAATGATACCGTGATCGTGTATGACCGTATTCGTGAGTTTATGGGCGTGTTTGCAGGCCGTAAGAAAGAAGAAGTATTCAATATGGCCATCAACACTACCCTGAGCCGTACCCTTATCACCTCGGGTACTGTGTTCATAGTAGTATTGCTCCTTTTCCTCTTTGGCGGTGGCGCTATCAAAGGCTTTGCTTTTGGTATGCTGATGGGTGTACTGTTTGGTACCTATTCTTCTGTTTTCGTGGCTTCTGCTCTCGTGGTGGACTTCACCAAGGAAGATGTGATCTCAGGAAAAGCCGTTCAGGCGGTGGCTGAGAAACCAGGTGTAGTGAAGCCGGCAAAAGGCAAGAAAGAAAAGGCTGCATAACATCCAATAGTATTTGATTTTTACGCCCCCTTTTATTCATTTTTTGAGTAAAAGGGGGCTTTTTT
The DNA here is from genome assembly GCA_046160345.1 of Saprospiraceae bacterium. Lineage (GTDB taxonomy): Bacteria > Bacteroidota > Bacteroidia > Chitinophagales > Saprospiraceae > M3007. The sequence continues at coordinate 4,067 of JBJXGO010000056.1, read as the reverse complement.
TGAGCATTTTCTGGAAAACACTGTTCCTTTACATACAAAATTCGAATTAATATGCACCATACTTCCCGGGCTATTCTGATGCTCTCCGCCCTGTCTTTGTTTTTTTCCTTTTGCAAAAACGACACTTCCACAGGAAAAAAATCGTCAGCCGCCCCAAAAGACGGTCATGCGCGCATGATTGCGATTTTGGATAGTATCGCAGACCATGCCGATCCAATGGAATGCTATAATTTGAACAGCAAAAAGGCTGCGGTTTTAAAAAGGGAATGGGAGTACGCTTCCCCACGGGATAAACCAAGCATGCAGTTGTTTTATGCCGACGAAATACTAAAAGCGGGCAAGAACGAAGCGGCCATCATGGAGTTTAAAGATATCATCAACCAGATTGGCGACAAACTTACCCCCGCAAACAAACTGGCTTATGAATTGCTTGCACTGGCCTACCTGCGGCTGGGCGAACAGGAAAACTGCATCAATACCCACACCTCCGAGTCCTGTATTTTGCCCATTCAAGGCACGGGTGTGTACAAAATGACCTCCGGGCCAGAAAATGCGATCAAAATTTTAGAACGGATATTGAAAGAATATCCCGACGATCTGCAATCGCGCTGGCTTTTAAATATAGCTTACATGACCCTGGGAAAATGGCCCCAAGAGGTTCCAAAACAATTCCTTATCCCCGAAAGTGTTTTCAAGTCTAAAGGCAATATCCGGTTTCAGGACGTCGCAATCCCGCTTGGCCTCGACTTGCGCGGCCTTTCTGGAGGCGTGTGTATGGAAGATTTTGACAACGACGGCAACCTTGACCTTTTTATGAGTTCCTATGGCATGCGTGACCAGTGCAGGTTTTTTAAAAACAATGGCGACGGAACATTTGTCGAACGAACCAAAGAGGCCAACTTGACTGGCATCGTAAGTGGTTTGAATACCATTCATGCCGACTACGACAACGATGGCGATCGCGATTTGCTTATCCTCCGAGGCGCTTGGCTCGAAGGCGGGACGCATCCCAATTCGCTGCTCCGCAACAATGGCAACGGCACTTTCACCGACGTGACCATCGAGGCCGGGATATTGTCTTTTCATCCGACCCAAGGAGCAGACTGGGCCGATTATGACGGCGACGGGTGGCTCGATCTGTTCATCGCCAATGAAACCCAAAATCCTGCTAAACCACACCCTTGTGAGCTGTATCGCAACAATGGAAACGGTACTTTTACCAATATCGCACCCCAACTCAAAATAGATTTCAAAGGCTATTTTAAAGCGGCATCCTGGGGGGACATTAACAACGACCAGCTTCCGGACCTTTACATAAGCAATTACATGGGCGCCAACAAGTTGCTCGTAAACCGGGGCGGCACTTCGCCCGGCGATTGGAAATTTGAAGACATTGCTGAAAGATCAGGTGTCGTTGGAACAAAGCATAGCTTCCCTTCCTTCTTTTTTGACTACAATAACGATGGGCTGGATGATATCTTCTGCTCCGATTTTTTCATTGATGCTGCGGATCCTGGCCCTCGTCCTTATGTGTTGGAAGTTTTAGGCAAGCAGCCTCCTGGCGACTGGATGTGCCTCTACCACAACAAGGGCAACGAATCTTTTGTCAACTTGAACCGCCAGGCAGGACTCAATTCGATCAGTTATGCCATGGGCAATAATTTTGGCGACCTGGACAACGACGGCTGGCCCGACATCTATCTTGCAACGGGGAAGCCCGACCTGGCTGCACTTGTCCCAAATAGGATGTTCCGAAATGTGAATGGACAACGTTTCGAGGATATTTCCATGAACGGCTTCGGGCAAATACAGAAAGGGCATGGAGCTGCTTTTGGCGATCTCGACAATGATGGCGACCAGGATATTTATGTGGTGGTAGGTGGCGCTTATGAGGGAGATATTTCCAACAACATTATGCTTGAAAATCCAGGTAACGACAATCAATGGATCACCATTTTTTGTGAGGGCAAGACCAGCAACCGCGATGCGATCGGGGCCAAGATCAAGGTAACAACCGTGCAAAAGAATGGCTCAAAACGTGTCATTTGGGTAACTGTTGGCACCGGAGGCAGTTTTGGCAGCAGCAGTTTGAGGCAGGAGATAGGCTTGGGCCAGGCTACCCAAATTGAATCCGTTGAAGTAATATGGCCTAAACCAGGGACAGCAAAGTCCGTTTTCAAAGACGTGCCGATGGGCGAATTTGTAAAACTGGTGGAAGGAGCAGCCGTTTTTGAAAAAGTACCCCTGGCCAAGATCAAGTTGAAAACCTGAAAATATTCTTCTCGAAAAATTTTCGGGCAAATCGCTTTTTGAAAAAACAACTCTGCTACTTTCGCCCACAGTATTCAGGTAAGCGATTTCAGCCTTGCCGAAATTGACTTACATTCAATTCAAAACGTTACTATTTCATGAACGCATTTTTATCGCTTGGCCGTTGGCTTTTTGCTATCCCCTTTGCTATTTTGGGGTTAATAAATTTCCTTAGCACGCAAACAATGATTGATTCCTTTGTCCCAAATTATATGCCTGCGCCTGCAGTGTGGGTTTTGGTTGGTGGAGCAGGATTGGTGGCTGCTTCCCTGAGTATGCTCATAGGAAAATACGACAAACTGGCCTGCGTGCTGCTGGCAATCTATTTATTATCTATGGTGCTATTGGTTCACCTGCCAGGCGCTATGGCGGGCAGCATCAGTGCTCAATTTCTGTTATTTAAAGATCTGGCGCTCGCCGGGGCTGCCATGATGTACGCACAACAGCTGTCGAAGGATCGCTCAATAATTGGGTGAATCCCGTTTAATGCTTAGGGTTTATTACCTTTTCCATGCCTCTTGGTCGCTTTCTCTTGCATTTGGCCGGGCGTGGTGGTATGCCCGGGGGCAACTGGCTAGAGACCTTCAATTGCCAAAAATATTGGCGGCGGACAATCATGAAATGCGTCGCCGGAGGCATTATTTTTTGGGAAGCACTTATCTGGCTACCGTGATGGGGTGCCTGCACAAATTAAACCGTTCTCCGGACGAGATCTATCTTTTCGCGAATCTCTCCACACTTGCCTGTTACTTCGATGATCTGGTCGATGCGGTTCGCACGGATGAGCGGAGCTTTTCCTGGAAAGACAATCCTGAAGTCTTTGGTATAGCCTTGGATAGACGTGGGCTGGCGCTGCATCTTCTCCACAATATATACAGGAAACTCCCGGAAAAAGGTAAGGCAACTTTTCAGAATTATATGCACCGGGTTTTTAATGTAGAAACCGCTGGAAGACAAATGCTAAGGAAGCGTTGGCCTTTGGAACAAGCTTTGGCTGACGCTTCGCCATCAGTGGTGCAAGAAGAACCTGTATTGGATATAGAACAATTGAAAAATATAACCGCTGAAAAGGGAGGGGCCTCTGTTTTGCTATTCAGAAGTCTCCTAAATCAGGACCTGTCCAGCGCAGAAGAAAAAGCGCTTTACCAGTTTGGTTACCTTATCCAACTTTCTGATGATATTTTTGACTTTTGGCACGATCGCCAGGCTGGTATTGCCACCTTGGCCACGCTCCTGATTGAACGCGGGGAATTGGAACAATTGATAGAACTGTATGAGCAACAAGTATCGGTGACACACCGGGCTTTTCGCCAAACATCCTTCCCTTCCAAACAAGTTGAAACCTCCCTGTATTCCTTGCACTACCTTGTCAGTATCACCCGAATTTGTTTGCAACACTATTTGGATGTAGCACGCGAATTCAGCGTACTTCCCCTCCACGATCGTACCATTATGGTGGTAGATATGGAAACGCTAAATAATATTTTGCGGCTTGCAGGTTATTTATTTCGTCCAGTTGAGCAAAATTCGTGAAGAAAAGTTTGTGCATATCCATGAAGTTTCGACTTTCGCACCTGATTGCTTTCCCGTTCATTCAGGACGCTTAACCAATCAAGATTAGCAATCCATTTTATTGTATGAACGGCGTCGGCTGCGGTTTGCAGTCGGCGCTTTTTGTTTGAATCCCGAATTTTAAAAATTTGAGCAGGGTGATTACTTGGGCCATTTCTTTTGCCACGAATTGCTCTAATTTACAC
>JBJXGO010000055.1:0-2845 GCA_046160345.1 Saprospiraceae bacterium | reverse complement strand
TAGTTGATAGTATAGCTGTCTGCAGACTCAGTCTGGTAGGTAAGGGATGATGAAGTTACACCGCTACATACCTGCAAAGTATTGTCGTCCAGCGCAATGGCTGGCACATTGGCACATACCTCCCCATCAACGATCACATCACGCAAAAAAAGGTCGCCTTTTCCACTAGAACCACTCGAAAGGCCATATATTCTGAAAATGATTGAGCCGCTTACATGGAGGGTTGTCCAGGAAGGCCATATTCTCAACACCCCACCGCTTGCACAAAGATTGCTTGACGTTGGGTTGCCCGGGTTCACTGTAGTCCAGTTCGTTCCACCATCCGTACTGTAACCATATCGGATGGCCAAAGGGCCGTCATCAGCAGTACCGGTGAGGTTTTCCCGGCGCGAACGTGCAGAGAAACCCGTTATTTTCAATCCATATCCTACATTGGGCGTTATGGTAAACGTAATGTAGTCGCCGTTCGTGTTGAACGTGTTTACGTTAAACACATTCGTGGTAGGCCACAAATCGGTTCCCAATCCGTCCGTTGGACCACAAGGGAGGTAGTTGTCGTGCTTAACACCAATACCAAGTCCAAGTGCCGTAGCGGCCACATTGAGATCTTTGGAGTTGTACATACCAGTGGAATCATTGGTGTATCTATAAATTTGGGCAAAGCCCTTCGAATGGCAAATTCCCATGAAAAGCAGGAAGAAGAGCACCAATCGTGTCGTCATTTGTCTTAAAAGACAAGTGGGTAGGATTAGTTTCATAAAATGCAACTTTGTTATCGGTGAGAGAAAAAAGGTGAAAAAGAGTATTATGAGCAATTGTAAAAGGCAAATTAACAACGGGTGTTTAGGCCCGGACATCATGAATTTTAATATTGATGTTTTAAAAGACAATAGTTGCCAAGCATATTTCTTGGCATCACTCTAGATGAGGCTCGTGGACAATGAACATCCTTATAGGCGGGAAAAGGAATCGGATTAGGGGACTTGGCCTAAAAGCATACAAACACTAGGAAAGCCTCCGGCGTTTGAAGCGGTATTAGAAAAGTCTTGAGTTGAAATACCCTTTGCAGGGTATAGCTGCACAACAACTATTGTGCCATAAATTAGGCAGGTATTAACAAAAACGAGGTGCCGCTCTTAAGATCAGGCGGCACCTCGTGAGGCAAAGGCAACTGGCCTTCATCCTTTTACTTTAAGACCGACTTCAGACGTTCATAATCTGACTGCGTGGTGTATCCGCTTGATGGAAAGTCTCGTTCTGATTCCTGTACCAATGCGCGAAAAGTCTTACCATTGGAAGTTTTGAAATTTATATCTGCACCTTTTTCAATAAGTGCTACACATACCCCCCATCGTTCCAATTTGGCGGCCTGCCAAAGCGGTGAAACAGCGCCATCTTCATCGTCAAGCACCGCAGAAGCATTTGGGTTTGCCCCGAATTCAAGCAATGTCCGCACGGTAGCCTCTGGCTCCTGATAGGAACCAATGGCCTCAAAAAGAATCGGACGCTCGATATTTATTTGGCTGGCATTAGCATCGGCGCCCTGTTCCAGTAGTAATCTGATTAAGACTGCATTGCCCACATCCGCCACAAACATGTGTGGCGGAACGTCTTCTCCTTTCGTACTATCTAATTTTGCACCCGCTTCAAAAAGCATTCGGATACATTCGATTTTCTCCGCTGGCCGGTAACTGGCGCTGGCAGCCTCTGAAATGGCATAATAGAGCAGTTCGCCTCCCTCATTGAGCCTTTCGACAGGTTTTTCCAGCAATTTTTTCAATTTTTCCAGCTCGCCATTACGGATAGCCCGTGCGATCTGGTCCCGCGCTTCGTCATCAAAAATGGGTTTAGCATCCTCGATCCTGTATTGCGCTTCCTGCTGCATTTTACGCTGCATATCTCGCCACTTTGGCCAGATCTTGATATACAAAATTGGCAAGACAATCAACACAAAGGCCGTGTACTTCGCCCATTTGTAGGGCAATAAATTGAGGCCCACCAGCACAACCAAGGCAAAGATCGCAAGGTAATAAATGGCCATCCCTATTCCGCGGCCTGCGGCATCGCCGCCTTTGGTGGGCGATAAGGTTTCGGCGATCACCAAAAACCCTAGAACTGCGATGACGATCCAGTTCAGAATCGTGACGATTTTGAGGATGTTCATACGGACATTTCACAATTTATTTAATTAGCTAAAGAACTGCTAGAAAACAAGCTCCCAGAAAATGCTAGCGTAGGCGCATAGTTGAAATAGCGACTAATCTTGTTATCATCTATTATTATAATAGCTTCAACTCCGGCTGGGTAACTCTGTCCCTTTTGCCAGACATCAACACTATCAATCTTTTGTCTAACTTTTGGATTGCTGATAGTTTTGAAAATCCTCTCCGTTATAATCTTTATGGATTCAAAAATAGACCTTTCTTGAAGCCATTCGCTATTTAGCAGCAAGATATATGATGTACTAGGTAGCCCTGGATATACCGGGACAAGGGCTGCAAAAGTGAAATCTTTGCCTTCTGGCAGAAAGGAGTCAAGGACAGCCCTGATTTCTGTTACCAATGTTTCTTTATCCATGTTAAAATGCCATTTATTGGATCATCAATTGATTCGAGAATAATTTGCACCTCTTGTGCTGTATGTTTTCCTTTGTAATACCTGGCTGATTCGTTCCATTCTTTAACATTGCTCCAATATGTATTAAAAACGACATTGGTAGATTTTTCTAATTCATGCTTTCCTTTTAGTCCACTAAAAAGTAACAATTTTGATAGCTCATGGACTTTTATTTCCTGTATGCTGTTCACTTGATAAAAAGTTGAGTTAGTCTTTTAATACAAAAGAT
>JBJXGO010000054.1:0-7355 GCA_046160345.1 Saprospiraceae bacterium | reverse complement strand
TCACGCCAAATCCACCATCGTCACCCCATCCCCGCCGCCATCTTCGGGGTGATATGCCCGGGCAATATTCCCGCCATATTCCCGCAGTTTTTGCTTCACTACCTGCCGAAGTACACCCGTGCCCTTGCCGTGCAAGATCTGGATGGTGTTGGCACTGGTGAGCAGGGCATTGTCCACAAATTTCTCGAGCACTTGAAGGGCTTCTTCCTTACCCATGCCGCGGATATCCACCTTGGCGTCAAACGAGGCAACACGTTGAATATCAGAAGCATTAGCGCTAGACGGTTGCGCAAGAGGCTCGACAGCAGGGATGAGGTCACGCAGATGCGTGGTAATGCGCAATCCGCCCATTTGCACGGTCGCTTTTTGGCCTTTGATATCCTCTACCTGCCCGATGGAACCACCTGAGCGCAGGCGCACGAATTCCCCAACTGAAATGGGGCGGGTTAAGACATGGCCTGCTGATTTTTGTTCTGATTTCACCACTTCTTCGTTCACTTCATCCACCTGTTTTGCTTTTTCGCTGCGTTCCAGTCGCAATTTTGCGGCGTATTCCTGGGCTTTTTCGAGGTTTTTCGCGCCTTTTAGTTCGCGGATGATTTTTTCTACCTCATGATTGGTATTTGCGGTCATGCGCAGTTCATGCTCTTTCTGGTCAAGTTTGAGGCGTTTGCGTTTCACGTCGAGCTCCTGGCTCATCCCGTCATAGGTCTTGATGAGGCGCTCCAGCGATTGCTCTTTTTCTTTCACCGAGGCTAGTTTCTCTTCCAATTCCTGCTTTTCTCGCTGGAGTTCGATGAGAATATCGTCGACTGCTGTTTCGGAGCCGGTGCGATTGCGTGCGTAGCCGATGAGATCGCGGGAAAGGCCGCTTTTTTCGGCAATTTCAAAAGCGTAACTGCTGCCGGGGCGACCGATTTTCAATTCATACGTTGGCGAAAGGGTATCCTTGTCAAAGTGCATGTTCCCGTTCAGGATACCCGGATTGCGGAAAGCAAAAACCTTGAGGTTGGAATAGTGCGTGGTAACAACTGCATAAACCCCCTTGCGGTGCAATTGCCTTAATATGGCCTCTGCAATGGCGCCGCCAGGCTTGGGGTCGGTGCCGCTGCCCATTTCGTCAATGAGTACAAGGGTGTCGGGCGTGGCTTTTTGAATGAAAACCCGGGCGTTTTGCAGCCGGGAAGAATAGGTAGAAAGGTCGTCGTCGAGGCTCTGCTGGTCGCCGATATCAGCGAACACCTGTTTGAAAATGCCAAACTCACTCAGTTCATGGACGGGGATCAATAGCCCACTTTGCACCATTATTTGCAGCAGCCCTAAAGATTTCATTGCCACCGATTTCCCTCCGGCGTTAGGGCCGGAAAGCACCAGAATATGATTTTCTGAATTCAACCGCATTTCAAAGGGTACGGTTTTGCGCCCGGTTTGCTTGTTTTTGAGATACAGCAGCGGGTGGTAGCCTTTGCGGACGTTTATGATGGGTTTTTCTTTTAAAACAGGCATCCCTGCCTTCATGGAAAGCCCCAATGCGGCCTTGGCTCTGATCACATCAAAACCAACCAGCACCTCAGCGTAATTGCGCAGGGTAGGACTGTAGGGCCGGAAAGTTTCGCTCAAATCGCGCAAGATTCGGAAAATTTCACGGCGCTCGTCGTGCTCCAGGTCGAACAGGTCGTTGTTGATCTCAATAACTGCTTCTGGTTCGATGAATGCAGTACGTCCGGTATCGGATTCGTCGTGGATGATCCCCCTGATTTTGCGTTTGTGCTCGGCAGGAACAGAAAGCACCCGCCGGCCATTCCGGAAAGATTCGGGCGAATCGGAAAGCCAGCCTTTGGACCGGCATTCTTGTATGATCTGACGAAAACGGCCATCCAACTCCCTGATTTTCTGTTGTGTATCTCGGCGGATGCGCATCAGTTCCGGGGATGCGTCAGGGCGGATACCCCCTTTTTCGTCAAAGACGGCGGTAATGGCCTTCATCAGTTTTTCAAAAGTGAGGGTCTCACTCGAAGTGAGACCCTCACTTTGCGCCCAGCTCTGGGAAATGTCGTAGAGTTTGGGATAGATCTCCTTTTTGGCGCCTCCGGCAAAAAACTTGAACACATCGCGCATCATCACCAACACTTTCAAAATGCCCTGAAAGGCTTCGGCTTGAAGGGTAAACCCGTCAATGTCAAGCATTTTCAGGTCGGGCTGTATGTCGGGAAAAGTTTCGAGCGGAAATCGGTCCCTGTTCTCCAACATGAGTTTGAACTCGCGGGTTTCACGAAGGCTTTGTTCAATCTTTATATAATGAGTGATGGGTACTATTGCACGCAGGGTTTCCGCCGCCATGGGCGTAAGTGCTTCTTTCTCAAGCAAATCGAGGACTTTGTCGAACTCTAATTTGCGGAAAACATCTTTCGGCTCAAATATCATAAACGGTTCACGGTTCACGGTTCACGGTGGACGGTAGTTCTTCAGCTGGTCTTGGCTGAGAACCGAATACCGTGGACCGTGTTTCGTCGCAAAATTATGGCCCCAAAACAAAACGCCGGGAAAGAAGTTCCGGGACATCGAAATTGTTTGTCGCCGGTTACCGCGCAGAAGCGTCTGATGGGTCGGTGCTGGCTGACTTTATTTCAAATGCAGTGCCGGATTTATCGGGGCCCTTTCCGCCATCGGTAGTGCTGCCACTGCTTCCGGAAGTACCTCCTTTGAGTGCGAGCAATTTGCGCAGCATATCAAACCAAAAAGGGGCGCCAAGGGTCACCGCTACGCCAGTCAACATCCAGCCGACCACTTTAATAAGCCAGGCCCAAAAATCAGCCGGAAGCGGGGTACTGCTGCTCCAACCCAACCCAAGGGGTGATTGCACTGTTTCGTTGTACAATTGTTGGGTTACCTGATAATCGGTTTTTGCTTGCTCGAATGTTTTGGAGGTGTCCGGACCGGCTGGCACGGATTTACGGCTGTCCGAAAAGTCTTGGGCTTTCTCCACCAGCTCGTCGCGAAGGGCTGCGTTCATGGAAAGGCTTTTGTAGATCTGCAGGGTGTCGGCGTTCAAAATTCCAGCCAGTACCACCCCGATGAAAAACAAGCGCCATTTGGTAGCATCACCAAACCAGTCTTTGGCGCGTGCCATCACGTCGTCAAACCAGTCTTCCACCTTTGCTTGAAACACCTCGACCTTGCCATTGGATTGGCGCCAAAGGAAATCGAGCACTTTGCGAAGGTTGGGGTTTTCCACCAAAGCAATTCGATCAGGGATGCTCAATTTGCTGTCCTCTGGGGTAAGAATATCGGCCAAGAGGCTACTAAAGGTGTTCTTTTCGATCCAAATAGGTAACTTTAGGTCAGAGTGAGGTTTGCTTGCCGAGGAGAGTTGACGGAAGTATGCGTGGTCGTAAAATTTATCGCAAGTCTCCTTGCCCAACATGATCTCGAGGGTTTCGCGCAGGTGTTTGCCGCGGGATGAAAATGCAGCGTGGAAAACTTCGACGACTGCAGAGGTAAGCATGCTGAAAAGGAGCAGCACGAAGATGAGTCCGATGATGATGGAGAGGATTGCGAGCATAAGTTTTGAGTGTGATTTTGGTGAAGGCCGCTCAACGCTTTGGCTTTGGCGGGTAAGAATGTGGGCAATGGAGTGTGAAAAAGATGGTATTAGAAACCAAAATTCGAATCAGACTACAAATACCGTGTTTTTTTTAGAATCGGTTTTTATTTTAAGTAAAATTTTGCTGAAGAAAGCTTGGGAAATGCTCCTTTGAGTTTATGCCAGATGCAGGGATATCGCCCTATATTTGCAGCCAATTTGAAGATTTAAGTCTCGCCTTTCTTTCTATCTATTTGAATATCAATGACTAAAAAACGAATACTTATCGCCGGTGCTGCCGGCTTCATTGGTTCGCACCTTTGCGACCGATTTATGAAAGAAGGCTATGAGGTCATCGCCATGGACAATCTGCTCACGGGCGACCTTGCCAATATTGAGCATCTTTTCCCTGAAAAAGACTTTGAATATTACCACCATGATGTGACTAAGTTCATTCATGTTCCCGGGAAGCTCGACTACATTCTGAATTTTGCCTCGCCCGCCAGTCCGATTGATTATTTGCAGATGCCGATCCAGACGTTGAAAGTTGGCGCACATGGTACGCACAACCTTTTAGGACTTGCGAAAGAAAAAGGTGCGCGCATCCTGGTCGCCTCCACATCCGAGGTGTACGGCGACCCACACGTTCACCCGCAGACTGAAGAATATTGGGGAAATGTGAACCCGGTCGGCCCGCGCGGTGTGTACGATGAAGCAAAGCGTTTCCTCGAGGCAATCACTATGGCCTACCACAATTACCACGGTGTGGAGACCCGAATCATACGGATATTCAATACCTACGGCCCGCGTATGCGCGTGAACGACGGGCGCGTACTGCCTGCGTTTTTTGCACAAGCCATTCGGGGTGAAGGGCTTACGGTTTTTGGCGATGGCTCGCAAACCCGCTCTTTCTGTTATGTAGACGACCTGGTGGAAGGCATTTACCGCTTGCTGTTGAGCGATTACCACCTGCCTGTGAATGTTGGCAATCCTTCCGAAATCACGGTGATGCAGTTTGCACACGAAATTCTCGCTTTGGTTCAAAATCCCAAGGCCTACATTGATTACCGCCCTCTACCTGTGGACGACCCGAAACAGCGCCGCCCGGATATTACCAAAGCGCAGACCATCCTGGGCTGGAATCCAAGATTTGACCGCGAAGAGGGCTTGAAACTGACGTATGAGTATTTTAAAAAGGCGGTGAAGTAGGCCGAACTTCAGTTCGGCTAACGTTGATTCGGCAAACGCTGATTCGGCAAAACAAGATTGAATAAAGTTCTGGAATGTGGCCGCCAAAGGTTTGCTACCTTCTAAGTTCATTTGGAAGGCGAACTGAAGTTCGCTCTACCTGATCCACCAACTCCATCAACTCCAATCCCCCTTTCTCCTTCAAAAACCGCACGATCTCACAGCAATGTGCAAAAAACACCCTTGCCTCCCGATCGTCCATTTTTTTTCTCGGTTTGTAGGCGAGCAGGTAATAATTGTTGCCTTCCAGATTAGCCGGCGGACGTTCTGCCAGGAATCCCTGTAATTCGGGCGTAAATTGCTGGCGGACCAGTTCTTCCAATTCTCCTTCCAGCCAGTATTTTTCAGAGAATTCAGGATTTTCCTCAAAATTGATATCAGAGTCCAGTCCGATTTTGGCTTTCAATTTGTGCCACCAGTTTTCCGGCCGTAAATGAAACTTGGAGAGAGACCAGGTTTTTTCATTCGCAAAAAAGACCGTTTGGATAACCTGTTTGCGGGAATTGCCTGCTTGCACCGTATAGATATAGTCAAAAAGATAGACATCGGTCTGGTCGACCCAACCGCGCATGACATTCACCACCTTTCCTTTTCCCAGCCAGCGGCTTCGCTCCCGCTGAAACAGGTCAAATCCCTTCAATTGCTGGACAAGGCCAAAGGAGTCCTTTTCCTGAAAGCTCAGCCCGAGCGTTTGTGCCAGGACCTGCATCATAGCCGTGCGAGCCTTGGCAGCCTGATGCTTGTACCAAAGTATCGAACCCGCAAAACCAAGGGCAAAAACAGAGAAAATCGCAGGGATCAGCCAGGGAATAATCGTCAATATCATGCAAGGAATTTTTATCAGGCAAAAATAGGGAAGGAAAATGGTGTTCCCGTGAAATTTTGACGGAGATAAGCTGAACGATAATTTAACTTTAGAACAGCACTGGACAGTAATATATTCGCCGCTCTATTTCATCGTTACTAACTCATTATTATGGCAATATCATGTACCATTTCCGACATCTTCCCCACCTCACCGGAAGCGCTCTATACCGCCTGGCTCGATAGTGATTCGCATTCAGCCATGACGGGTGGCGATGCGATTGTATCTGCTGATTTAGGCGCCTCTTTTTCTGCCTGGGATGGCTATATTTCCGGGAAAAATATCGAATTGGAGCCGGGCAAGCGGATCCTGCAATCGTGGCGTACCACGGAATTCGATTCAAAAGATGCTGATTCTATGCTGGAAATCCTCCTGGAGCCATTACCTGAAGGCACCAAATTGACTTTGACCCACCAGGGAATTCCGGAGGGACAGCCAGACTACGCTCAAGGCTGGGAGGACTATTATTTCAAGCCCATGCGGGAATACTTTTCTCCTCATAAAATTGGAGGCCATTGAAGGAGCTTCTTGCCGAAATCCGTGCTTGCCAGATTTGCCTCGGTCACTTACCACACGGCACGCGACCGGTTGTCCAACTATCGGCTAAAAGTCGCATTCTCCTTATTGGCCAGGCGCCTGGAGCCCGGGTACATGCTTCGGGTATTCCTTGGGACGATGTCAGCGGCGATACCCTCAGGCAGTGGCTTGGAGTAGATAAAAGCCAGTTTTACAACCCGGACCTGTTTGCGCTTATGCCGATGGGTTTTTGTTTTCCAGGGTCCGGCAAGTCCGGCGATCTGCCGCCGCGTCCGGAATGTGCCCCGACCTGGCATGACCGAATATTAGCGCAGATGCCTGATATTCAACTAACCCTGCTGATCGGGCAATATGCCCAAAATCGCTACCTCGGCGATCGGATGCAGGGAAACCTTACCGAAACAGTTCGGTTGTGGTACCGTTTTTTGCCGACGTATTTGCCACTGCCGCACCCATCGCCCCGCAACCGGATTTGGCTGAAAAAAAATGCCTGGTTTGAACAGGAGGTGATTCCTGATTTGCAAAAAAGAATAAAATTTATTTTAACTTAAATGGTTTATTATCAACAGATTAAAATTACTTTGAAATTTTTTTCAAAAAAACGCCCGTTTCGCCTATCATTTTTTCGCGCTAAAAAGTCAGAATATCAAAACGTTTAAAAAATTTATTTCAATGAACAAATTTTTGATTTTCTGCATTATGGCTATCGCTACCTACAGCACCGCTCAAAAATCCCCAGCCACCACCATTCGGAAAACCTTCAGTCGCACTACCTCCGTCAGTACCGTCATAAAAGCCGAGCCTGACATTGTCTGGGCTTTGCTTACCAATGCTGCTGACTTGAAAAAAGAGGCAGAAGCAATCCAAAACAAATAACATACGCTAACCCATTTCTCATTTCAGCCAACACTACATCATGGAAAAAGGAACAAAAGACAATCCCTGGCAACTCAAAACCGCCCCCGGAACTGCCGAGTACACCATGTACCGCGACTCGGAAAAAGGCATCATTGTTTGCAAAGTCGGCACAACCATCCTGCATTATGACCAACGCTGCATCGAAGACCTGCATGCCATGCTCAAAGCCCACGGCGACTGGATGGAACTGGGCGCTGCGGATGA
>JBJXGO010000053.1:0-22867 GCA_046160345.1 Saprospiraceae bacterium | reverse complement strand
AACACCGCCTGTTTTGAAGGCCGTGGTGTTTTGGGGAAACTGGTGGCCTCTTTTGTTCGATGGTGGTTTATGACAAGGGCTGCACGGCCTTTTGAACGTTGCGACTTTTGGGGACTGAGTTATTATGCCTATATGATCTTTGATCCCTTTCCAATGGACGCAATTTCAAGGAAAAAGGATCTGGAAAAATTGGGCATCCTGCACGACAAAATGTGGGGATATCGTCCGGAAGGCCTGGGCGAGGTATTGCGGCAGTTTTACGAAAAATATAAAAAGCCAATATTGATCACCGAAAATGGCCTCTGCACTGACGATGCACAGCAGCGGATCAGCGGAATAAAGGATTATCTCGAGGTTTGCTACAAAGCGATCCTGGATGGCGTTGATTTGCAAGGTTATATCCATTGGAGCACCTGGGACAACTTTGAATGGCACCTCGGACCTACTTTCCGTTTTGGGCTTGTCAGGGTTAACTTTGACACCATGGAACGAGAAATGACCGCTGCCGGCAATTTCTACGAAATGGTGACTCAAGAAAATGGCCTGGATATTTGAATCAAAAAAGTGACTATTTTACTACAAGATTTTATATGCAAACACAACTTCACTTTCGCGTTTTTGCAATCCTGCTTGTTTATGGGGTGCTAAAATTTATGGGCGGTTCTTTAGGCACATTGTTGCTTTATCCAGTAACCATGCTCGTCACTTTTTTGCATGAATTTGGTCATGCATTGGGAGCCATTCTAACGGGCGGCTCGGTGGAAGGGCTGCAAATAAATTCAGACGGAAGCGGTTACACGACTACCAGGGGTGGCAGCCCGGGGGTTGTCTTGATGGGTGGATATTTGGGCAGCGCAGTGCTGGGAAACATACTTTTTCGCATCGGGGCGCGGCATCATCATCTGGCTCAAGGCACCCTGGTTGCGATGGCTGTATTTATGGCTTTGGCGGGTTTGATTTGGTTCGAATCGTTTGAAAGCACCGGTATTTTGTGGGTCTTTGCATTGACTTTGGTGTTTATAGCCCTCAAAACCCGGCTGGACCAGGATGTGCTGATGTTCCTTGGTTTGGCAGCAGTGTTATATATCATCCAGGATTTCAATGTTGGACCAAGCAGTGATTTGGCGATGTACGAAAAAGTGGTGGGCTTGTTTCCAGCGAAAGTATGGATGTATATTTGGCTTGGGTTGGCCGCATTGCTGTTTTATTGGAATTTGAGTGATGTGTTTCGAAAAGGTCGAAGGGCTTAGAGCGATTTTGCTTCTACCCAAAGCAACTCCATTTCGGGTAAAGTCATGTCTTTCAATGGCTTAGGCGCGTTTTTTTCAATGTGTTCAAAGCGCGTCTTGAACTTTTTATTCACACGCTCAAGGGCTGTTTCCGGATCAACCCCAATAAAACGGGCGTAATTGACCAGCGAAAAAAGGACATCTCCAAACTCCTCTTCGATGTCGGCATGAGGGGCTTTATTTTGAATGTTTTCCTGCAACTCTTCAATTTCCTCTTCCACTTTGGCCCATACCTGTTCTGAATTTTCCCACTCAAAGCCAACTTGTTTGGTTTTTTCCTGCATCCGATAGGCCTTCACCATGGCGGGCAACCCTGTGGGCACGCCTTCCAACAGTGATTTCTTGCCTTCTTTGAGTTTCAGTTGTTCCCAATTGCGTTTAACTTCTGCTTCGTCTGCCACTTTTACCTCACCATAGATGTGTGGGTGCCGTGATATAAGTTTTTCACAAATGGCATTTAAAGAATCTGCGATATCCCAGGCGCCTTGCTCAGAAGCAATACGGGCATAAAAAACCATGTGGAGCATGATGTCGCCAATTTCCTCCTTTACGCCTTTCAGGTCATTCGAAAGGATGGCATCAGCGAGCTCGTAGGTTTCTTCGATGGTGAGGTTTCGGAGGCTTTCGAGGGTCTGTTTGCGGTCCCAAGGGCATTGCTCCCGAAGCTCGTCCATGATAGTGAGCAGGCGGCTAAAAGCCTCGAGTTTTTGTTGGTGGCTATTCATCCTAAAGAGTTTGAATGGGCGAAGGTAGGGGTAAGATCGGAGTTGGAAGAGGCTATTAAAGCAAGCCCATTGGGCTATCGGGAAGGATATAGAACCATCTCTATTTTTGTCCCAAATAATTGGTTGTTAATCCTTTAGACAACTAACAGGAAATGTAAAAGTGAAGTAATATAGAAAAACGGGGCTAACAGATTAAAAACCTTCATACTTTTGGAATCACGAAATGCAATTTCGTGTAAACTTTAAACAGCACGGAAAACGATGAATTCCGCCTTGTCCCCCGCCCTTTTGGAGCAGGTTAGCAAAGCTTATGAACAGATAAGCGGCCTGCCTTTCCCTGTTCATGCTACCCTTGCAGATGGGGCAATGTTCCTGGCCAATAAAGCGGCCCGGGATTTTTTTGGAATACCTCAAGACTCCAATCTCGAGGGTATTAATATTCGTAATTTCTACGAAGACCCGAGAGAACGTGAACAGGTTTTGCGCAAACTCCGGCAAAGCCCCTCGGGCGAATGGATCAACAACATTACGATCCGATTAAAAGTAGGTTCCGAACATCTTAAAAGCCGCCTTTCTGTCCATCCATTTTTTGATACCCCAGGTAATCAATTGGCTGCAATGATTAATATCACAAGCAGTATGACTGATATGGAATGGTTTGCAGAGTTTGAAGAAAGTTTTGACGCAGGCTTTTTTGAACTGGACGAACATTTTTCGATCACCAGCTGCAATGCAAAAACAGCCGAAATATTAAACTACACAGAGAAAGGCAGTTTGATTGGACGCCCCGTAAACAAATTATTTTGGGAGCCAGACCAGGCCAAAATATTGCTCGATAATTTGCGAAGAACCCCACATTTGCACAACAGGCGACTTAAGCTTCGACGCAAAGGAGGTGCCATGGTCATAGTGGCTATGCACTGCCTGGCATTCCCCGACGAAACAGGGCTTATTACACGGGCCAAAGGTGTTATCCGGGATGTAACCTTTGACATTATTGCCAAAGACGTGCCGGTAGGCCTTTTTATGGTAACCACCAATACGGAAGGGGAAGAGATATTTTCCCGCGCCAACGATGCCTTTGCACATATTTACGGGTATCAAACTGAGGAAGATATTATCGGGCACCCAATCACCGATTTCCACATAAGTGCTGCCAGCTATGCAGGCTTTAAAAAGGCTTTGGATGAAGCAGCCGACAAAGATTTGCCGCTTTTAGACTATTTTCTGGACATGAAAGATGTCCAGGGGAAAAAACACAATGTTGTGACCAATGTGCGCTATATGCCCGGTGAAAATCGCCGCCTGCGCGTGGGCGTAGCATACGACCTGACCGATCATGTAGGCAAGCAATTGCGTATCCTGGAGGCGGATTTTGGCGCCTTATTGCATACCTATATCGCTACGGTGAATGGCCTGCGAGATACTATGGGTATGTTGATAAAAGCGCATGGAAACGATGTTATGGTCAACGAAAAAAATATTGACCGCAGTGCAACCGGGAATTTGATGGCCGGACATATAAAACGACTTGGCACCCTTATCGCCGATTTGGAGCAGATGGGTGCCGAAAGGGGAGTAGGAAGCGAACTTTTTGATCGTATTCGCAAACCCTGGAGGAGGTTTTCTGCAAAGCAAATGGAACGCGAGAAGGATAATGCCTCGTGGTCACGGCGCAACATGATTGAAATTCGGAATGGACTTGATACACTTAAAAAAACGGGGCTTTCTCGCGAATTGCTAAAAAGCACCCGAACAGAGGTGGATGAAATATTGAGGCTCACTACGGTCATTTCCCTTTCATTGTCGTTAGATGAACTCAACGAACGCATCCCGGAATTTTACTATTTTCGGGATTATCTACGTCGGAAAGAAATCGAATTGCAGGACGCCAAGCCCCAAAACGTCGTCGCAATATTGCTGGATGCTACGCAATTTCTGGAAGAGTTTGCCTCAATTCGAAAGGTTGCCATCACACATCACCTCAATCCAAACGATCCGGTTTTGGTGAATTGCAACAAAGCTTCGCTTAACAGGGCTTTTTCTTGCCTCTTGCACAATGCTATCAAATATAGTTGGAGCAAACGTGGAGATACCACTCCATACATAGACATCAGGATGGACAAAAAACAAGACTCCATCGAGATCAGTATCGAAAACTGGGGCGTGGCTATACGACGCGAAGAACTGGAAAACGACCTGATCTTCCAGTTTGGACAGCGCGGACAAATCGCGGATGACCGTGGGCGTTCCGGCACTGGGATCGGCCTTTATGACGCGCAAAATATCATTACCAAACATGGCGGTACATTGCGCCTTACCTCAGAACCAACTTTTGGGAATCCGGCTGACGGATATTCCAATCCATTCATTACCAAAGCTTTTATAAGCTTACCAATTGTTAAACAACCATGATTAAATTGCTTTGGGTTGACGACAACCTCGACCAAGATCTCGCTGAAAAACGTATGAGCCTGCTTATGGAAGATGAGATTGAATCAGACTTCGCAGCTGACGCCACGGAAGCCTACTTCCTGCTGACGGACAAAGAAAAACAATACGACGTGGTATTGATGGACCTGCGCCATCCCGCCGGGCCAGATGATCTTTGGAACGATTATGCCGAACATGCCGACCGCAAATTTGGCCCCGTGCTGCTTAAGATGGTAAAGGAAAACCATGAAAGCAAATTCAATCATCTCAGCAAAACACGCTATGGGGTATTCACTATCGAAACAAGGGAAGAGAACCCGGAACTCTTCGCACCGCCGATAAATCTGCCCGAAAAAAACTACAAAATGAAAACCCACGCTTATGATGAAACCGACTTCATCAATTTTATTTATGCCCTGTACAGATCATGAGTACATTTTTACTTTTTGACGGGTTTCATCTCGGGCTAAGCAGCGAATGGGCTTCCACCGCCATCGGCATAGCCATTACCTATGCTGTTTTCATAATGAGCGTGTCTGACCTCATTTTGCCAAACTTCATCCCGGAGGCATTGCGCAGTTTGTACAACAGGCGGCTTATGACCAGGCATTGGGTTTTTACGGTCCAGATCTTTCTGATCGTGATTTTGCTTTTGATCATGAACCCCAAAATTTGTGGCCTGGAAGGATACGGCGAAGTTAATGAGGGTTTGGCAAACTGGATTTTTATCCTAACTGTAATCATTCTTCTGCTGGGACATCTACAACTCATTTCAAAATTCAAAGCCTCTCAATTCATCTGGGAGAACCTGACGACCAATATAACAAAAAGCCTGATCGCTCATTTCAAGAGGACTAAGGAAATAAAAAAAGTGGATCTTGAAGACCTCGGTCTTTTAGCCATCGAATTGCCCCATGGTTCCATCAAAAATAAATTTCTGGATGATATAGGTCAACTTATTGAAGACCTTATGAAGATAAAGGATTCCAAATCTGAAGAGATAAACAAGGCCATCGGAGAGGTTGTGGAAAAAACACTGGACCACAGCGTGACCAATGGCATCCAAAAGACAAGTGTAGAGAACATGAAAAAAGCCCTGGAAACACTTTCATTTGCTTTCAACCAAGGCCAGCGACGCATTGGAAACGGAGCCGATATATCCTATTTTAAAACCATTATCAGCAACAGTATCAAGGAAATAGGGGTGTCCGCAGTTGTCCGTAAAGACCTGCATACCGTTATGAACGCTATCGAAAAACTCTCTCAAATAGATGGTAGTTCCCGGGACGTATATACGCTGGGAGACTCTGCGCTTCAACAGGGTTACTTGCAAGCCTCGGTGGTGGCCTCCAGAAAATTAGGTGATCGGGTGCGGAAGCTCGTGGCCTTACAACAGGCCAATTTATTCGAAGACAAACTTGTCTATGCCTGGTTGGGATTAATAGCGCGTATCCACCAAAAAGGTGGTTATGCACAACGCTACGCCGTAACACAAATAGAGGTTGTAATTGAGCAAGACCATGTTGCCCGCCAGGATATAGGCCTTACCCTTAAAAACGCGCAAAGTTATTTCTACCGTCGTCTCGCCGATTTCTCTACTGCGGATGCTATTCTTGAGTTGCAAAAAAAGCGCTACTCGGATTTAGGGTAAACGAAGGTCTCATCCCTGATTTTCCTGCAACTAAAGTCGCCCCTACCTCAACGCAACAAGGTCACCCCGCCTTTTTCCACAAAATGCAGCTGTTGCCCCGAACGTATCCCTTCGTATTCAAGCCACCAAACATACACGTCTGAAGGCGCATCGAGGCCATTGATTTGGCCGTCCCAACCCGTGGCAGGTTCGTCTGTTTCAAAAACAAGTTCACCCCAGCGCGAGAAAACTTTCAAGTTGGAGTAAACCACTTCGCAGGGAAAAACCGGGCGGAACACGTCATTTGCACCATCGCCGTTTGGTGTGAATGCATTGGGGAAAACGTCTTCTTTTGCCCCAATTTCTACAATTTTAGAAAGCTCGTTTTCGCAGCCGTTGAAAGTGCCTTTTCTAGTCACGATGATTTGCCCGCCATCGGTGTGGCAAATGCGCCCTGAAATGGTAGGGTCTGGTTCTGCCCCAATTATGCTGAGCGTGTAATCGACCCCGGCAATATTGTCGAGCAAGCTGATCTGTGTGCATTCTCCAGGACAAAGCGTGCTGTCAGCCAATTCAAAATTCACGTCAATAGGCAGGCAAATGGTGTTGGTGATGATGGGCACGTCCATCAAAGTCAAAATTGCGTTTTGTGCCTGAAAACCAATGGTTTCGTTGGGCACAAACGCCGTTTGTTCGGGCGTTACGACCTGGCGTTTCAGGCCGGAAGAAGCGGGGCAACAATCACCGGCTTTCCCTTTTTCATCGGTTTTTGCCAGAAAAAAATTGTTCTGATTGCCAGAGGTGCTGGTACCCGTAGTGACAAATCCGTCCTCATATGGTTTTACCTGCCATAAGATGTTACCAGTGCCGTCGCCTTTGTAGGTATTCTGCCATAGCATGTCGTTATTTCCATTGATTTTGATCAAGGTGGCAGGCGTGCCACTGGGGGAGGGTCTGCCAAGGCTTAGCACGAATTGGTCGCCAGGGAGCGTAATAAGGTCTGTAACGCCAATGTGTTTGCCATCAATCCCGTAGGTATAGGAAGTTTTCAAATTCCCGTCCCGGTCGGTGGTCACGGTCCATGCTCTGGCGAAATTGTCATTAAAGCCTTGTGAGTTACCGGCAAAAAGAAGCCCGTTATTTTCAAGGGGTGAAACATGGCTGAGCAGGTCCGTGTTGTCGCCAATAGAATAGCGTTGAATTGCACCAGGCATGTCTCCCACAGCATTGAACCGGGCATAAATGCCCTGAGATTCATTGATTTCTATGTGATAGCCGCTACAATGGATTATTCCCGTTGGGTCTTGCCAGCATTCGCCCAGTTGTTCGTAACCCGGTTCGCCAAAAATCTTGTACCAGACTACGTCGCCGTTTTCATTGATCTTTACGGCCATTGCATCGCGGTCAGTTGGCGAAATCACGAAATCTCCGGTGAGCAGATAGCCATCCTGAAGTCGGGAGATTTTAGGTAAACGGCTGCTTGGTATGGCGCGGCGACTCCATACAATGGACCCGTTCAAAGGATTTATTTTCATCCAGCTTGCCTTGGCTTCACCGCTGGCATTGAAGGCATCGTAAACTACCAGAAGATTTCCATCAGCTGCCCTCATAATATCCAGGGCTTCGGTGCGCGGACCACTAGCGTAATTTTTCGCCCAAAGTTTTTCGCCCATTTCATTAAGCATCACCACTTGCATATTTTGCATACTGCTGTTTTGCAAGGCCGTTGCGCCCGCCACAACGATGTTGCCATTGGGCAAAACTTCTACTGTATTAGCGCGGTCGGTGAAAAAGTGATCGTACGTTTTTTGAAAAAATGCCTGTGCAGACAAAAGGTCTGGCAAGAAGGCCAGGAGCAGTAAAATGTGTTTCATGGGGCAAAGGTAGCAGGCATGCTTGTCAATTCCCGTAGGGCGAAATTCATTTCGCCAAGCATTTCGCGAAATTCATTTCGCCAAGCATTCCGTGAAATTCATTTCGCCAGGAGTCCATTGAAATGAATTTCGCCTGAAATTTTTAGCGAAATGAATTTCGCACTACATGAAACACTTCCACCAATCGCCTCGCCACGGCCTCATTATCAAAATGTTGCGCACAAAATACCCTTGCATTTTCGCCCAGGGCTGCCAGGTTCTCTCCTTCAGCATAGCACCAGCGCAGAGCCTCCACCCAATCCTCGGGCTCTTCTGCCAAAAGGCATTCGTGGCGGTCGGCAGCGTCAATGCCTTCGATACCTAATGGCGTGGACAGCACCACCTTGCCTACCGCCATGCCTTCTAAAATCTTGGCGCGCATGCCACCGCCCGATAGAAGCGGTACCACCATTACGGAATGTTGATTCAGAAAATCTGCTGCATTGCTTACCTCTCCATGAAATATAACGCGCTCCATTTTCAATTCGCGTAGCCAGGGCGGTGCGGTTCGGCCGGCAATATGGAAAGTAAGTTCCGGAAAATTTAGAACCAGTAAGGGTTTCCAAACCATATCCAGAAACCAGCGCAGTCCTTCCTGATTGGGCATCCAATCCAGCGAACCTATAAAAGAAAGGCTCAGCGGTTTTTTGAAACTGGAAGGGTCAGGATGGTAGTCGCGGCAATCAAGGCCAATGGGGCAAACGGTGGAGGCTTGTTTTAGCCCGAGGTTTTTGAATTGATCTACATCGCGTTGACTGATACCTACCACAAGATCGCATTGGTTGATTTGATCCAGCTCAAAGGCTTTGAGCCGGGGTGTGATGCGATTTAAATACCACTTTTTCAATGGATTGGCATTGGCGGCCACTCGTTCCCAGATTTCGTGTTCCACATTGTGGGCCCGCAGCACAGCCTTGGCCTGCGCTGCGTATTTGCGGATTATTGGCAGGTAGGGTGCAAGGAATATTGACTCCAGTTGCACAAGCTCAAAATCCTGGTTTTCAAGGATTTCGATAAGTTTTTGGGCGAATTCACTGTTTTCAAAACGCTCGACATGGTAGGACTTCTTGCTAAAAAACAGGTTTTTCAGTACAGGAAATGGGCGGATGTGATTTTCCACGAAAACGGTGTGAATTGCCGAATAGTGATTAAAATCCGGTGGTAAATTGGACAGATCGAACCAATGTTTGCTGGTGTTCATCGAGAGCAAAGTCACTTGGTGACCAAGTGCGGTATATGCTTTTGCCAAATAAGTGACGGCAATTGCTCCGCCATCTTTTAGCGGATAAGGGAATTTGTGGCAAAGTTGGAGGATGCGCAACTTGGAACGATGAACTATGATGTATGAACGATGAACTATGATGTATGAATTATAGAAATATTTGTTTGAGAGCCGTCCAGAGCTGTGTCTTTTTGGTTTTGTCTGATTCCAGGGCTGAAAGTTTATCCGCAAAAAGCCAGACGCAACCATAAAATGTAAAAGGCCGGTAGGCTTGAATCTCCAGCGACAAACCTAATTGGGCGGGTGAGACGCCAAAAACCAGCACCTGGCTGGGTTGGTATTCTGCCAGATCCGGGGCTATTGCGCGGGCCTCTCCGGATGGTATTTCGGCAAGTAAGGCGTCTTTTGACAAATTTAATTGAGCAGCAGTAAGCACTTTATCCAGAAAATCTCGATAGGCGGTTTTATCTGTCATGGAGATGGAAGTTTCAGGTGCTTCTTTTGAGGTTAAAACGACCACTTTCCGTGCATAATCTCCCAGCGCCCCGGCAAGCGCAGTTTTTTCGGCGGTGAGAAAGAGTAATTCGTTTGAAAGGACCATGAAGCTAAGATGTCGGGGAGCTGCGATATTGGCCAAAGGTAAAAAAATCTTCATTGGGGAAGCCCCTGAAGATTTTCAAGCACATGCTGACATTTAAATATTTTCAAAAAAGGCCTTTTGCAAGAGCCGAAAAGTGCGCAATCCTGGATACCTTAAAAGAACTACACAAAATTTTGGGGGCATAATACATACATTTACAAGTTATTCTTACCACATTTGCCCGTCGCAAAATGCCAGATAAGACACTCTCTTTCATCACTAAACTCTTTCTTTTGTATGAAGCAACTTAACAATTTGGCACTAATCGCCATTTTTCTCCTCTTCAGTGCAACTGTTTGGGCTCAAGGTACTTTGCAGGGATCCATTTCAAATGAAAGCGGAGACCCATTAGTAGGCGTTTCTGTAGGTGCCGCCGGCACTGGAAAAGGGACCGCTACAGATGCCTCTGGCAAATATGCACTGCCTTTACCCAATGGTACTTACCAGATCAACTTTGTGTACACAGGGTATAAGCCCGTTTCCAAAACCGTGACGATAAGCGGTGGAGACATGACACTCGATGTAACGATGGAGCCTTCCGACTTTACTCTGGAGGAAGTGGTTATCAGCACGGGTAGCCGCAACACCCAGCGCACCATCACGGACTCGCCGCTGCCGATCGACATTCTTTCGGCCAAGGATGTGCGCAGTACGGGGCAGCCCGCTTTCGACCGCGCGCTGATGTATCGTGTGCCATCCTTCAACTCGGTGCAAACTCCGGTAAACGACGCTACTTCATTGCTCGACCCTTATGAAATCCGCAACATGGGCCCCAGCCGCACCCTCGTACTCATCAATGGCAAGCGTAAGAACCAAAGCTCGCTGGTCTATATCCAAACCTCCCCAGGTCGTGGTGAAGGCGGCGCTGATCTTTCGGCCATTCCTGCAGATGCCATCCAACGCGTGGAAATCCTGCGCGACGGTGCCTCTGCTCAATATGGTTCTGATGCTATCGCAGGTGTAATGAACGTAATATTGAAAGACCGTTATGAGTACGGCTCTGTCTCGCTCAACACAGGCATGACCACCAAAGGCGATGGCGAACTCATTGGCCTGACCCTCAACAACGGTGCTAACTTTGGCGACAAAGGCTTTGTGAACTACACGGTAGCCCTTTCGCATCAGAGTATTGCCAATCGTCCTGGCGATGTAGATGCCGCTGGGGAGTCAAGCGATTTTGGAGCCCCGCTCGCTGATGTTGAAGCCTATCTTAGAAAATATCCTGATGCACGGAACGTCAATGGCGACCCGGAGAAAGCATCCGCTCGTTTTCTGATAAATGCTGGTGTACCGGTGAACGAAAACACCGAAGTTTATGGCAACATGGCGTATGTTTACAAAAAAGTAAACAGTTTTGCCAACTTCCGTACACCCTACTGGCGCGGTCCTACAGACAACCCGTATGCCGTGCTGGCTGCTGCTGCAGGTCAACCCTACGAAGGCTACGGCCCAACATTTGACGGCGACCTGACGGACTACAATGGTACGGTCGGAGTTCGTTCGGAAAAGAATGGCTGGCGCTCTGATGTGAGCTTTACCACGGGCGGCAATCAACAACTTTATACTGTTGACAATTCACGGAATCGTGGATTGGGGCTTAATTCACCGCTTAGGTTCAAACCAGGTGGTTATTCCTTCCAACACAATGTGGGCAACATTGACGTATCGAAACTGCTGGTTGAAAACCTGAACTTCTCCATCGGTACAGAGTTCCGTCAGGAAACATACGAGATCATCCAGGGTGACACGGCCTCTTTTGTAAAAGGCGGCGCTGACTCTTTCCCGGGAACAACTCCAGATAATGCCACCAAGAACACCCGCTATAACTACGGTGGCTATGTGGGCCTTTCGTATGATATTACCGAAAACTTCCTTTTGGATGCAACGGTTCGTACGGAGCGGTACAGTGACTTCGGCAATGCCTTTGTATATAAAATCAGCTCACGATATAAACTGATGGACGACAAACTGACCATCCGTGCGTCTTACTCCACAGGTTTCCGTGCACCACAATTGCAGCAGATCTACCTGCAGATAGCACAACAAAGCTTCGTGCCTGGCCAGGGCATCCAAACCAAAGGTATTTTCAACAACAACAGCCCCCAGGCAAAATTGCTGGGCGTCGGCAAGTTGAAAGCAGAAGAATCCACCAACTTTACGGCTGGACTTGGCATCAAACCAAGCCGCAACTTTAACATTACCCTGGATTACTACAATATCGCTGTGGACAACCGCATCATCCTTGGTTCGGAAATCGGTCCAACCGGCGACCCTAACAACGCACTCGATAAAGTACTGACTGACAATGGTATCGTGGCTGCCAGCTTCTGGACCAATGGTATCAACACCCGCACCAGCGGTATTGACTTTGTGGCCAGTTATCGCAACGTAGCAGCTGGAAGCGGCAAACTCGGTTTCAACCTGGCTGCCAACTATGTACTTAACAACGGTTTGGAAGGTGCAAAAAGCAGAAGCGATTACGAAGGCGGCGACATCACCCAGCCGAACGGCAATGTGATCAATCCTCCAATCATTGGCGCTGCTGGCAAAAGCGTTTTCGATTACACACAAGACGCTCTTTTGTTCTCTTCGCGCCCGGCGTATAAGGCCATACTCGGCATTGATTTCGGCTTTAAAAAGATCACTTTCAACCTGAACAACACAGTATTTGGCCCTACCACTTTCCGTCAGTTGGGCTTGAATCAAAATTTGAAAACTGTGTTCAAGACAGCTTTTGTCACAGATTTGGGTATAAACTTCGATCTCTCCAAATCATTGAGCCTGGGCATCAACGTGAACAACATTCTCAACGTGCTTCCTGAATGGGAATTCAAGGCGCTCAATGCTGCTGGCGAAGCAGTACTTGCTGACCCTGCACAAGTGAAGGCCAACTCAAATGCAGTCACGTTCAACCAACGCTACGCAACGCTAACCTATGACGGTTCTCAGTTCAGCCAGTTGGGTACTACCCTGGCAGCTAATTTGACCGTGAAATTTTAAACGTAAGCCGGGTTTTTTATCCCGGGTTTTATAAGCCAGCCCCCTCTGCAGGATTTGCGGAGGGGGTTTTTTTTAGAAAAAACCTGGAAGTGGGAGGAAACGGCTTAGATTTGTGTGGCGAATAATGTTTTTCTGCTTTATTAGTCACCAAAACAGGTTTATTCAACCATTCATTCACAAAAACGCTACTCATGCCTATATCCCGGACCTCTGTCCTATTCCTTTTTTGTTGTTTTTTTTCCACCCTCCAAGGGCAAAATTTCAGCCTGAATTTCGATGGTGATGATGACCTTGTCCTTTTTCCGGATTGTGAGGCCATGACCTATCCAAATTTTACTATTGAAGGATGGTTCAAGTGTAAACATTCCGAGAACCCGCAGGTGATCATCATGTCGTTTCTGGATATTCCGGAAAAAAATGCGAATATAACGCTCGAAGTCAGGGAAACCGGCTTGTTGCGATTCAATTACAGGCCGGTAGCAGTGGTACTGGGCGGAGAAAATTTATTTTCCACTACGGTGGTCAGTGACAATGTTTGGC
Source organism: Saprospiraceae bacterium (assembly GCA_046160345.1). Lineage (GTDB taxonomy): Bacteria > Bacteroidota > Bacteroidia > Chitinophagales > Saprospiraceae > M3007. Next base: position 9,475 of record JBJXGO010000053.1, on the reverse strand, counting down.
ACCATTTTGCTGCTGTTAAGGGTGCAGCCACGCCAAAAGGTGGAGATGGCCACCTTCGGCTTTATATTGATGGAGTGCTGGAAGCCCATGCAAACGGGCCTTTTGATGATATTAATATTGTTCCGATCTTTGAAATGGGCAGAAACCGTTTTGAGCCGCAAATAAATTACCGATCCTTCAAAGGAAACATTGACGATTTTAAGATCTGGCATCGCGCTAAGTTCGGCTTCGAGATTTTAAATACCTATAAAAGCGAAAGTGCTGGTTCAGAATCGGGTTTATACAGCAATTATAAATTTGATATAAATTTGAACCCGGTTTATGATTGCAGTCCTTACGAAAACCATGGAGTACGGAAAGGTTTTGGGGGCACAAACAATTTGCCACAGTACGCGCTTGATATCCCAATCCTCCTGGATAAATTATGCGAGCCACAATCTGTAGGTGTGGAGGATGGATTACACCAATCTACTGCTGATAATTTAGCCTTGATCTCACCCAATCCGGTTGTTGATCATTTGCTGGTGGAGTTGACCGAAATGCAGCAAATCTATGGTCAAATTTATGCTTCAGATGGCACTTTGGTACGCACCATCACACTTGCCGACAAAGTCAATACGATAGGTGTTTCTGCATTGCCTGCCGGTGCTTATTGGATAATACTAAGCAATGCCAAAACCTCCCAAACACAGCGATTTATAAAAATCTGAGCCTGGTTTATTTTTTTCTCAGAATCGTGGTTCGGGTAAAGTCAGGCGTATAGCCCACGGGAGCATAGCGGTCTTCTTCAAGGATGAATTGCGTTGTAATGATCTCCTGAAAATGAGCGAGATAGTGTGGGCGTTCGGTGTTGTCCACCACCAGCAAGCCGCCTTTTTTTAGTCGGGGAATGGCTTGCTGAATACAGGAAGGCCGCGCCCGGCCATCAACCAGGATCAGGTCAAAATATTCGTACTGGAACGGATCGATCGTGCGGGCATATTGTTCAAAACTCATTTGCTCCAAACCCCGTACACTGCTTTTAAAATCGGCAGGGTTTGAATGAGCACGCGGGCCGGCATCGCTCAAGAGTTCGGGAGAAACAAAAAAGCCTTTCCAGTTTTGGTAGCCTTTTGATCGTACGGTTTCGGTCAGAATGTTGAACCATTCGGCATTGTCTTCAACGGTAACTACTTCCGCCACATTTTTGCAAAAAAACAGCGTGGAACCACCGCCGCCAAACTCAAAAACCTTGAATTCGGGGCGAAGTTGTTTTGAGAGGAAATCAATGGCCAGGAAATTTATCCAGGGCAATTCGTCGGCCACCGAGTTGCGGCCTTCTTTAAAAGAATCGTTCCAGCGTTTTTTGAAGGACCAGATTTGCCGGAAGTGTGTCCAGGATCGGGCATGACTTATTGACTGCCAAGTGAAGAAGGGCCAGGTTTTTTTCCAGGACATTGAATTCCAAATTTCCCGCAAAGGAACAGAAAAAGAAGGGAGTGGGAAGAGGTTTGAGTTCTAAACATTAGAACCGTAAGGAACGGAGTTGAAATATCAATTGTCGGCTAAAAACAATCGCTGGGGAATGCCAAACTTGGGTCATGGCCTCCGTTTCCGTTATGTTGAGTCGGAAAGAAACAACCGGGAAGATTCCCACTTGGGAAGCCATCGTCTCCGCAGAGGTATGCACATGCTTTGCCATCATAAGTTTTAGTTTGGCCGCCAATAAATTCCACAATCATCTTATAATTAAAAACGCCTTGATAATATGTGCCATCTGGTTTTAGTCCTCCCCATCCTAAACTAGGAGTATTCGGTAGAAAATTCTCCCGAGTAAAAAGAATTTCTCCATTTTCACCTGAATAAACGGCTATTAGGATCTTTTGCACCAAATTTCCATCATGCAAGGTCAACCAGCGGTTATCAGGAGAAATGCCTGTGGTATCTATAATAATAATGTTTGGAATATAGACATAGGCGGTAAATGTAGAGTCAATCAAAGTGCCATTTGGGCCATTAAGCAATGCAGTAACTAAAGTGGTATCCAGTATGGGCTCTGTACCACAACAACCCTCGTAAATAGAATTCTTTTTTTCCTTGCAGGAGGCGAGTGTTAACAAAAGCAGAGCGGCAGTAAAAAAGAGTGTGTTTCGCATGATTTAGGTTTTTAGATAGTGACCTGAGTGATTCAAACAAACGCGGGGTTCATAAACATCTAATGGGAATAGTTTGATTGGGATCAAATCCTCCATAGCCGTCATGCTGGTAAGGGAAAAAACAATTGGGACGATTCTCATTTGGAAAACCATCACTACCACAGAGGTATACGCAAGCTTTGCCAATATATGTTTTAGTTTGATCACCTACACCTTCAAATGCTACAACGATCCTGTAATTGAAAACTCCCTGGTAGTACGTACCATCTTGTTTTAGTCCATCCCAGTTGTCTTGATCATAATTCGGCTTAAAATTCTCGCGCACAAAAAGGATTTCTCCATCCTCGCTTGAATAAACTGCTGATAGTATTCTGTTTACGGAATACCAATTCGCCAAGGTCCATCCTCCATCGTACACGAAAACACCTGTTGTATCAATTACGAAAATGTTGGGAATATAAACTAACGCCTTTACTGTGGTATCAAACATCGTATTATTTGGGCCATACAGGGATAAAGTGATATGTGAGGTATCCACCGTAGCCTTTGTTCCACAACATCCTTCGTAAATACTTTTGTTTTTATCCTTGCAGGAAACAAGCGTGATCAGGAGTAAATAAGCGGCAAAAAGAAGTGTAATTCGCATAATTGGATATAGGGTGAAAAAATGGATCTATCTAAACAAAAAAACATGCTCGTTTTAGCATCTGTGATCCTTTTTAGGAACGTGTGAATAATAACTTGTTACTTTAAGGTAGATTACTTTTTGCTCAGACAACTATCTTTTTGTGCGAATAGTGGGCTCTTTAATCAAAAAGATGGGCAGTATGGGCGGAAAGGAATCAGATGAAAGTAACAAGTTATTATTCACACGTTCCTTAAACATCACAAATATCAATCGCTTTGCTCAAAGATCCTAATTTGTCTCCTGCTGTCGGGATAAACTCCTGAGCCACATATCTTTTGACGCCTATAAAAAGTGATTGATGGGTAGTACTACTGCCTTCGTTGTTTGGCATCTTTCTGCTTGGTCACAATCAGTGCAGGTCGAAATCCTGTGGTACAGCGCGCCTGTTTTGTATCCTGGATTTGAAACACTCCCAGCTGCATATAAAAAGCGGAGTCATACCATGATCCTCCTTTAATGATCCCGTAATTGTTGTAACGAGCATTGCGAAGTATTTTGAGGTATTTTTCTTGTTCCTTTGCTTCGTCTGGATATAACAATTCGATTTCTTCCAATTGTTGCTTAACCAATGCAGTATCCACAAAATAACGGTCTGAAGTCCACTCCGCAACATTGCCCGCCATTTGGTACAACCCTAAACCATTGGGGGAATACGATTTGATCGGCGCTGTGTATAAAAAACCATCTTGATGCATGGCCATTAGGAGCGCGGATTCGCTTGACTTTATTTGCCCGCTATTACAATTTGCATAAAAACCACCTTTTTTCTGTTCAGTAAAAAAAGGGCCTTGCCAGGGGAAATACTTCCGATCTGAGGCCAAATCATTATTATTTGGATCATAAACCACGGATATCGCCGCATACTGCCACTCTGCCTCCGTTGGCAAACGGACTTCAATTTTGTAAAGGGTATCTTGAAGCAATCGATTCAATTCGGCAGAACGCCATTTGCAATACAAATTTGCCTGCTCCCAAGTGATGCATACCATCGGGTGCTGGCGATACATTGGAAACCAGAAGTAGTTGCGTTCGAGGGGTTCATTATAGGCTTGTGGATAATTGCGGGTCCAGCAAGTAGAATCGTACAAAGCAGCAGGGTTATCAGTACTGTTTGCAAACCGTAGATATTCTTCCACGCTGATTTCAAACCGATTCAGGTAAAATGATCGGACATTCTCTCTGGTTGCCACTTCGGATTGTAAGCTGTCAAAGCCTTGCATGAGATTGTGTACATAGGTGCCGCCTTCCACGAATACAAAATCTTTTACCACTTTTTTTACTGCAGAGGGTAGTGCTTTAATAGAATTGGTTTGCCCATTTACTACATTGGTAAGTAGAAAAAAAATGGCAATAGAGCTCATCCAAGGGCAGAAAGTTGATTTTTTCATGAATTAAATTTAAAGTGTAACTACAAAATTCCTTTGTCATGTTCCCAATGTCGGCAGCACCACGGTAAAGGAGCTACCAACACCTTCCTCGCTTTCTACCTCCACACTCCCTTTATGCAGACTCACCACCCCTGCCACATAGTTAAGCCCAAGTCCGTGTCCTTTTACATTGTGGACATCGCCTGAGGGTACGCGAAAGAATTTGTCAAATATCCTATCCAGATATTCCTTCGGGATACCTTGACCCTGGTCGCGGACTTGCAAGGTAAGTTGATCATCCAAATGTCTCAGATCTACCTTGATTTGGGGCGGCACCGGGCTGTATTTCAGGGCGTTTTCCAAAAGATTGTAAAGTACACTGGCCAGGTGCAAGCGATCGCCGCGCAGCCAAAAGTCTGTACCCGAGATGGAAAATTTTACCTCTGCCCGGTACTTTTCAAACTGCAACTTCATAGCGGCAAGCACCTCTTCCACCAGTACGCGAAAATCAATTGGTTCGGTTTTAAACTCTGGTTTGCCCTGTTCAAAGAGCGACATCTGCAGCACTTTGTCCACCAAAAGCGTAAGCCGATTGAGCTCGAGTTGGGAAATCGCGAGATATTCCTGAGTGCGAGCCGGATTGTCCAATGCATCGAAATTTTGCAGTGCTTCAATGGCTGCGCTTACGGTCGAAATGGGCGTTTTCAACTCGTGGGTCATGTTGCGGATAAAATCGTTTTTGATCTCCGTGAGCCGCATTTGCTTCCTCAGGCTTTGATACACAAACAAAAACGCCAAACCCACGCAAGCAAAAAGAAGGATTGAAAATAAAATTTGTGGTCCCGTTTTTCGCAATAAATAACCTTGATACTGACTGATCTCTGCTCCAAAACGCTCGCCGCTTACTATATCGGTGTACTGACCTGCCAAAAATGTTTCGCGTGGGCGGCTGTTCTCGCTTTTCATCCGGACAACTTCCCATTGGACAGGTATCGCAGCACTTTGCATGGCCTCTCCAAATTTTTGTGCTAACAACCCTAAAAATCGTGCGCTGGCAGAATCAGGCCCTGCAAAATGATTACTGTCTGCCGACATCAACATAGACAGCGACCCCGACATTTCGGTCTCGCCAGAACTGCGTTCGGTGTCAAAAATGACTTTCATTTTGGTATGGCTGCTATCGGGTGATTTGAACACCCTGGAACTAATTAGTGATTTTTCCTCAATAAAAACAAGCGCTTTGGCGGAGTCTGAGCGATGTGCTAAGGGGGGCAATCGGAGTGAAATATTTACAGAAGTATCCCCGTTGGCAGCCTCCCATCTTTTTACAATGAGCCGATCAAACACCTGGCTTTCAATACTATGCACGGCATTTTCAAATAAAAGATTCGTTTCACGGCGAAGATTGGCGGATTCATCAACCCAGGTTTTTTTCAAAAAAAGCCACAGGAAAATGCCCAACAGGGCAAGTCCCAGTGAAAGCAACACGATGGCAATATGGTGGCGTTGACGAAACATCTGGCCCAAAGGTAAGCGCGATGATAAGCCCTGCAATATCCATTAACCTTAATTAAGGTTGTTTCAAGGTTGCTTAACCAATGGTTGTCGGACATTTGCTGTGAAATGATTTGATCCATCAGGTCAAATTGAACGGCCACATTGACCACTTTACCCGCCGAAGCCTTGGCGTAGGAGGGCATTGTCCACATTTTTAAAAATTTTCTATCATGAAAAAATTAGGCATCCTTATTTGTTTATTCCTTCCATACCTGGGCTTTACCCAAACAAGCGAAGGGATTGTAACCTACACCGAAACCATTAAAATGAAGATCGAAGTGCCGGAAGGCATGGACGAAGCGGAATTCCGCAAAATGGTGCCCAGCGAGCAAAAAGCCTCTAAAACACTTGTTTTCAATGCTCAGGAATGCCTTTATTCGGATGCACCAGAGCAAAGCAAGGAGGGTACTGATATTAACTTCAACACCAACACTGAAGAAGGCGATATGCAGATGAATTTCAAAATCCAGCGTCCCGAAAATTTTCAATACCGTGATATCGCTAATGGAAAGCGGATTGAAAGCACGGAGTTTTTTGATCGTTATTTCCTTATAATCGAGGAACCGGCACGGATGAAGTGGAAAGTAAGCGCCGAGCAAAAGCAATTGGCAGGCTACCTGTGCCAAAAGGCTGTGCTTCAAGATACTTCGCGCCAGGTAGAGGCCTGGTTTACGCCGCAAATACCCGTCAGCATTGGCCCTGGTGAATTTGCAGATTTACCTGGAATGATCCTCGAACTCAGCATGAACAATGGCGACCGCACTGTGGTGGCCGATAAAGTGGAGTTGAAATCCTTGGATAAAGAAGCCATTAAAAAGCCCACGAAAGGCAAAAAGGTGACCCGTGAAGAATACACCAAAATCCGCGACGAGAAAATGAAAGAAATGGGGGCAACGCCTGGCGGCGGAGGGACAATGAAGGTGATTATTCGAAATTGAACGAAACAAATAAAAGCCTTAAGCTATGAACCGCCTCTTTTTTTTATCCGCTTTACCCGCCGTAGCTTACCTGCCCGTCTGGCTACGGGAGGCTACGGTGAAGGTGGGCTTCCTGCTACAGCTTCTCATTTTCCCCAACCTGGTTTCCGCTCAAAACATCAACCTGGAAGCTCAGGTGGTCGATTCAAGCGGCACCGGCTTGCCCTCTGCCAGCGTGGTACTACTGGAGGCAAAGGACTCGGTTTTCGTACTTTTTGGTCTTACGGATCAAACCGGGCGTTTCACGCTTAAACGCATCGATCCAGGCGAATATGTGTTGCAAATCAGTTATTTAGGTTATAAAAACCTTTGGACGCCGCTAAATTTGAAGCCGGGACAAGCAAAAGTAGATTTAGGCAAAATGATCCTGGAACCTTCCTCCTTGCTTTTGAACGATGTCGAGATCACCGCTGATCGCATCCCGCTTTCGATGCGAAAAGACACTCTGGAATACAATGCTCTGGCGTTTAAAACACAACCGGGTGCTGTGGTCGAAGATTTGCTTAAGAAACTGCCCGGTATCCAGGTACAACCCGATGGCAGCATCAAGGCGCAGGGGAAAACCGTGCAAAATGTGCTGGTGGAAGGCAAGGAATTCTTTGGAAACGACCCAAAAATTGCTACCAAAAACCTGCCCGCCGATGCCGTGAACAAGGTGCAGGTATTTGACAAAAAATCTGAATCAGCCGAGTTTACCGGCATCGAGGACGGGCGCGACGAACGCACCATCAACCTCAAACTAAAGGACGGCAAAAAGCAGGGTTATTTTGGCAAGGCCAACATCGGAGCAGGTACTGAAGGCCGCTACGAAGGCAATTTCAACATCAATCGTTTCGGGCGAAAAACCCAGATGTCGGCCATCGGCATGGCCAACAACAACAACCAGCAGGCATTTTCCTTTCAAGACTACATCAATTTTATGGGCGGTTTGGGCAGTTTTATGAGCGGCGGCGGTAGCGGCGGAAGGATGAGTCTTTCGTTCAATATCGAAGATGGCGGTGTGCCAATGGGTCCGATGTTGGACCGTGGCTTCACAGAAAGCTGGGCTGGCGGTGCTAACCTGAACACCGATCTGTCTAAACATACTTCGCTGAGTGTCAACTATTTTTATAACCGGATCCAAAACGAGTTGGAACGAAATGCAAGTCGCGTGAACACGCTTGGAACAACTGACTTCAATTCAGAAGAAACGGAAGACCGGCTCAATCGCAACATCAATCACCGTTTGAATCTGAGTCTCAAACACAAAATCGACTCCTTCCAAAACCTGAGCTTCCGCTCCAGATTTACCTTCAACGACGGGTTGTTTCAAAGCTTTGGCGATACCCGCACCTTAGACAGTGCGTCCGTGCTCCAAAATCTTGGAGATCGCGACTATTCTGCCAATGGCCAAACCATCAAAGGCGATGCAAACCTTACCTATCGGCTTCGTTTTGGGAGAAAAGGCCGTGCGCTCGTGGCCAATGCAAATGCAAATCTGGGCGATGAAACCCGCGACGGAACCCTGCTTTCCATCAACGAGTTTTTGGCTCAAAACCCTCCCGGTTCGATCAGGGTGGATCAGCGCCAATCCTATTCGGACCAGGCCGCCAATTATGGCGGGTCGCTGGCTTATACCGAGCCAATTGGCAAACGCCGGTACCTGGAAACCCGCGTGGAACACCTTCAGTATCTGAACAATACAGGCAAAAACTTTTACGACCGGATCACGACGCCCACGCCCGGCGAGGTGTTCAATCCAGCGCTAAGCAGCGAGTTCCGTCGTGGATACCGATACGATAGGGGCGGGCTGAATTTTATGCAGAGCCGGGAAAAATTCAACCTGACTTTCGGAACCGCGTTGCAACATTCGCAACTTGATGGAGACGTATTGGGCCTGGAAAATCCGATACGCCGCTCCTTCACGCGTGTGTTGCCAAGCGCATTCTTCAACTACGATTTTAAAACCTCCAGAAACCTCAACCTGGAGTACAGAACCAGCCTTCGAGAGCCTTCTCTGGAGCAGCTTCAACCTGCTGTGGACAACTCTGACCCGCTCAATGTTTATACCGGAAACCCGAATCTCCAACCCGAATACGCACACAATCTGGGGGCGAGTTTTATGGATTTTGACGCATTTTCCATGAGCAGTTTTTTTGTTTCGCTCAATACTACGTACACCCAGAACCGAATAACCAACGCGGCCACCGTGGATTCGCTCTTCCGTCGTTTTATCAACCCGGTAAATGTAAAAAATGACTTTGCCGTCAACGCCTATGCGAGTTACAACACACCAATGCGTCCGTTAAAAGTCAATTTTAACACACGCTTCAATAACACTTACAATCGCGGGATCTTGTTTGTCAATGCCCTTGAAAATGTCACCGACCGTTGGCTGAATTCCTTGGAAGTTTCTTTTGACAACCGCCGCAAAATATGGACAGATTGGACTGTCGGTGCGGAAATTTCGCAGAACAGTACGAGATATTCCGTGAGCACTTCGTTGAACCAATCCTTTGTAAATCAACGATATTTTGGGGAGATCACAGTATTCCCCAGCAAAAAATGGGCGATTGGAACAGGCATTGATTGCCGGGTTTACTCCAAAGAAAATTTTGGCGAACAGCGCACCATTCCACTCTGGAGGGCCAGCGTGACTCGGTATGTTTTGAAAAACAACAAGGGTCAGATCAAACTTGCCGCCTTCGACCTCCTGAACCAGAACATTGGCATCAGTCGCAGCAGCCAATTCAATTACATCGAAGAAGAGCG
>JBJXGO010000052.1:0-12591 GCA_046160345.1 Saprospiraceae bacterium | reverse complement strand
AGTTTTTGCCCAGGCGAATCTGTTACGATCGCTGGTCAAACCTATACTCAGCCCGGCACAGTGATTGCCAACCTTGCGTCCACCACGGGAGCTTGCGATACGATCGTGACCTATACTTTGGAGCTATTACCACAGCCTACGCTTGCTGAAACGCGCAGTTTTTGCACAGGCGAATTCGTTACGATCGCTGGTCAAACCTATACTCAGCCCGGCACCGTGATTGCCAACCTTGCGTCCACCACGGGAGAATGCGACACGATCGCGACCTATACTTTAGAATTGCGGCCACAGCCTACGCTTGCTGAAACGCGCAGATTTTGCCCAGGCGAATCTGTTACGATCGCTGGTCAAACCTATACTCAGCCCGGCACAGTGATTGCCAACCTTGCGTCCACCACGGGAGCTTGCGACACGATCGCGACCTATACCTTGGAATTGCGGCCACAGCCTACGCTTGCGGAAACGCGCAGTTTCTGTCCAGGCGAATCCATTACGATCGCTGGTCAAACCTATACTCAGCCCGGCACAGTGATTGCCAACCTTGCGTCCACCACGGGAGAATGCGACACGATCGCGACCTATACTTTGGAACTTCGCCCGCAACCTGTGCTCGCAGAGACACGCAGTTTTTGCCCGGGAGAATCGGTGATCATAGCAGGAAAAGTCTATACAGAACCAGGCACAGTGATTGCCAATTTGAACTCCACAACAGGTGGCTGCGATACGCTAGCGACCTACACCTTAAAATACCTCACCCCCGCAGCTTCCAATATTGCTATTCATTGCCCAAACAATCAAACGATTTACACTCCATCCGGGGCGGGTTCAATTTTAGCAACCTATTTAGAGCCCATGGCTGCCAGTGATTGCATTTGCCCTGGCCTGGATTTGAGCAGATCTAATGGGCCAGCTTCGGGCAGTTTATTCCCTATTGGCAATACACAGGTTTGCTACAGTGCCAAAGACAATTGCGGTCAGGAAAAGCCCTGTTGTTTTTCGGTCAATGTGCGCGAAGAAGCCCCTTGCGATGTGAAGGTTAATGGTTGTATGAAATATGAACTATTGAGCGTCTCAACCGATCCAGGGCAGAATTATACGTACAAGATTCGAGTTACAAACAGTTGTTCTAACAAGTTGGTTTACACGGCTATACAAGTTCCGGATGGGCTGACTACTACAGCACCTGCGAACAATTCAGTATACACAACCAAAGAAGGACGCAGCTACCTTGTAAGCAGCCCGAATTATTCGCCGATGTATTCCATTCGCTTCAAAGCTATCGCTGATAGCATTGCAAATGGCCAGTCAGATATATTCGAATACACCCTTCCGGCCCAGGCAGAAGTTAGTTATATCAACATTACTTCCCGATTGTCAAACCAGGGTTCCTATGAAGCGCACCTAAATACCTTCAAATGCCCTGTTGGTATTACACCAAGCAATGAGGATGTAAGCAATAGATATGACGAGAGCGGACCGGCTCAAAACAATGTGCTGCTGTTGTTCCCAAACCCAACAACGGGTGTGTTTTATGTCGGCCTTTCAAATTGGAAGGATCAAAAACTGAACGTGCAAATAACCAATACCCAAGGGCAGCTTGTTCATAGTAATCAATTCATGGCAGTAGAAGATTTGTATCGTGTTGAAATGCCAAGAGATTTGACTTCCGGGGTTTATTTCTTTGAAATTTCCAATGAGAAGTCTGAAAAAGAGCTGGTGCGGTTTATGCTACAACGTTGATATTAAACTAGTTAAAAGGCATCTAGTATTAATATTTTCCATTTTCGAAGGCCTTTTATTCGTGGTTTACGAATGAGAGGCTTTCGATATTATTAGCCCATGGTGTCAGGTTACTTGCCCTGCAATTGCTGCGCCTTGGCCAAATCTGCATTTGCCTTTTCTGCTTGTCCCATTTGCTGATATATAGCGGCTCGGGTATTATAAGCGAATGGATAATTTGGGTTGATTGTCAGCGCTTTATTTACATCCTCCAGCGCTTTGACCGGCTGCCCGGATTTGAGTTTGGCAAATGCGCGGTTGTTTAAGATCATTGGTTGAATCTGCGGAGTGGCAATGGCAAATGCTGCAGAATAATCTGCAATGGCCTCCGGAAATCGCTCCGCTTTGGTGAGTAGCAATCCCCGGTTCACGAGTGCCTCCACATAATTTGGATTCAATTGAACTGCCTGCCCGTAATCGTTAAGCGCATTTGGAAGGTTCCCCGCTTTTTCATGGGCAACGCCCCGGAAATAAAAGGCTTCCGGCGATTTCGGTTCCAATTCAATGCTTCTGTTGAGGTCGGGAACAGCTTCGGCTGCACGGTTGAGAATTACAAGGCATTTTCCCTTGTTCAAAAACAATTTGGGGGTTACGATGCCAGCCTCAATTGCTTTCGAAAAGTCAGCCAATGCTTCAGGGTATTTACGTAGTTGAAAATAAGCCTGCCCCCTGCCATTGTAGGCTTCTACTGTAGCGGGATCGTATTTCAAGGATTGGCTGTAATGCTCCACAGCCCCTGGATAATCGTTGGAAATGAGTTGGTTGTAGCCGAGGTTGCACTGACAAAGGGAAGATTCGGGTGTTTTTTTAGTGCAATTTTTAAACAAGGCTACACCATCTGCCCAAACTGCGGTTTGTTGAAAAGCCAGATAGCCAAAGATAAGCGCCGCGGAGACCGTTATTACATTTATGGTAGGCGGCTTTAATTTTTCAAGAAGCAAACCCAGCAGAAAAAATACGCCAATACAGGACAGGTAAACATAACGGTCTGAACGCAGTTCAAAACTCCCCACGGTTCTAAAAGGCAGCATCACTGACAATGGCAACACATAAAGCGCAATTCCAAGCAAGAGATTGGCGTTAGTTCGGCCTTTTTTCCACACTAAAAACGCTAGAACAAGCAGTATCAGCGGCGCAGCATAGTATTCCAGGCCCCAACGGCCGTCCATTTTTACAAACGGATATGAGACGGAATATCCCAATGGGACCAATAGTTTGAAAGGATAAAAAAGCAGCGTTTGGCAGGCCATAAAAAAGCGGTCTGCCAAGGAAAAAATTGCTGACGACGCTTCGATATTGTGGCCCTCGCGTTCTCTGGTAGCGAAGGTAAAAAGGCCAAAAATGAGTGCTCCCAGCAGAAATGGTATTTTACTTAACCAGAAATTTGACACAATCGTTTGACCACGGGTGTCCAGTTTCAGATAATAATCCATTGCAATCAATACGAGGGGCAAGGTAACTGCTGCCGATTTGGAAAAACAAGCCGCCAAAAACGCCAGAAAAGAAACTACTATCCAGATGAATTTGGAAGATGTCCGCCACGCTAAATATGACAGCAAACTGCCGAGATAAAACGTTGAAAACAAAACGGTACTGAGCGCAGCGGCCCAGCTGACGGCTTCTACCTGCATGGGGTGAACAGCGAATAATAGTGCCGCAAAAAAAGCCACCCAATCCTTGCCCGTCAATCGCTTTAATATGCTGAAAACCATTGCGGCATTGAGTGCATGCAGGAGGAGGCTCAGCAAATGGTAACCCCAGGCCTCCTTCCCGGAAATACCTTGCCCAAGCCAATAAGCCATCCAGCTAAATGGAGCGTACATGCCCAGGTTTTCACCCTTAAAAAACTTGAGCAGAGAAGGGTTCTGCAAAGCTTTGTTGTACAGGATTGCCTTGTCGTCGTCAAAAAAAACAAAACCGTTGGACACCGACGCTGCATATACTGCAATGGCGGCAAGTGCAAGCGCAAATTGGGGCAACCAGGCCCTTTTAAGGAAATTTGTCATGCCTGAAAGGCTGTTTGTTGAATTCTGGGCACAAAATAAAGAGTTGTTAGGGAGGATGTATGCTGCAAGGTCAAATGAGCCTCAAAATACACAGCGCCAACCCCGCTTCTGGGGCCGGCACTGTGGTAAGACGGTGGGTGAGATTAAGGTTAAAAATCAGGCGTAGAGATAAAATCCCGAAGTTTGTCCGGGACAAAAAATAAACATGGGAGGTCTTTTTTAGGCAGCCTCTGGATTAGTTTCTCATAGCAGGTGGCTGACTTTCCTTTTATTTTTTAGGCGAAATGAATTTCGCCCTACAATTTTACAAAACGCTTGGTAGCAACACGTTGTCCGGCTTCTAACAGCTCTACAAAATAAACCCCAGGGGCATAGGCCGCTACGTCGATGAAACTCTTGAAGGCTTGTTCAGAAACTACCCGGCCTAGGGCATCACGCACCAAAATTTGATGAGATGTAGAAATTTCGCCTATAAAACGCAGGTTCAGTACGGTATGCGCCGGGTTGGGATATAGGTCAATTACTCCTATTTCGCTGTTTTCAAGCAGGCTTGGCTGACTCAAATTCGCTTCATTGTGGCCCCCTTCAAAATTGGCCGGTGTGGTCAGCAATTTTGTACTTGAGTACGCAGAACAACTGGCCTTTACACGCCAATGATATGAGGTGCTCGGCTGCAAACCACTGATTATGACACTAGTGACCGATACGGCCCCAAGCGTGAACCAATCGCTTGAACTGGCTAGTTTTATTTGGAGCACGTAATTGGTTGCTCCACTGACCGTGTTCCAGGAAATAGCGGCATAAGTACTTCCTATGGTATTGTTATTGAGCGTACTTGGAGGATCGCAGGAGCCACCGCCGCCGTTTGGCGTACTGAAACTGGAACTTATGGACCAACCAGAACAGTTTGCTTTTACTTGCCATTGATAGTTGGTTGAAGGGGTTAAATTACTTAAAGCATAAGACTGCGAAGCGGTGTTTCCTGCAAAAGTCCATACATTGGAGTTGCTGGTTTTGTACTGAATCGTGTAGGTGCTCGCACCTTGCACGGAATTCCAAATCAAAGTGGCTGAAGTAGCGGTTATGCTTACGGCCTCGAGCCCGGTGGGCGCATTGCAAGGATTGCCTCCTCCCCCTGTTGTCGTGCTGAAATTTGCCGCAGCCGAAAAGTTGGAACAGTCCGTTTTTACTTGCCAATTGTAGAGACTGTTCGCCGTCAAATTGTTCAGCGTGTAAGTGGCCGCAATGGTGGGCCCGGCGGTAGTCCAGGTGCCAGATGTGCTCAATTTATATTGGATCGTGTAACTTGTTGCGCCGGGCACAGGAACCCAGGAAAGTGTAGCGGAAGTTTGGGTTAGGTTGGAACTGGTCAAACCCAAGGGCACTGTGCCAGACTGTGGTACACAGGTGGCATTCAGCACTTTATCACGGATTCTTGCCCCTGGTGTGGGACCAAAACCTTTGGCGAAATTGATGCCGTTCCCGGTCAAATGGCAATAACTCATAATTGTTCCCCCATTTACAGGGGCAGGGCCAGGACCGCACGATCCTTCTGGGTTGACGCAATTGTCGAGTGCCCCCATGGGCCAATTGCAGGATTGAGTATGCCAGGAACCGAGGTTATGCCCAAGTTCGTGGGTTACCACTTCAACTGACCAGGAATAAGTTGGCACATTTTGGAATGAAGTTGTGATAGCGCTTACCCCGTAAGCGTACTGTTTTACACAGATCACGTCCACATAGGCAATTCCGCCGCCAAGATTGCGCGTGCTGAGCAGGTGGGCCAGGTTTCCGTTGAAGCTGCTTCCGCGCGTTTGCCGAAAAGCGTTGAGCACCGCACTGGTACTGTTGTACCCAAGGTAGGGGTCGGAGGAGGTCCAAACATAGATTTGGGAGATTACGATACCTACGTTTTCATTGGCATACAGTGTAGCGATTTGATTGAATAATCCAGTAACATAATTGCTTACATTAGTTATGCTAGAGCCTTTGTCAGTGAACAATTTGTAATCGCATTCAAGATATATCTGAACTGTTCTGCAACCGACACCACGGTCGCCGGAACCTGGTTCACCATTGTCGTCGCCCATAAGCGATTCTTCGTCGGAGAAGCACTGGTTGGGTGAAAAAGCGATCAGGTCCTGGGTTTTGTAAAACACATAGTTTTCTGAACCATCCTCCATCTGGCCAAATTGGTAGGTACCGGATTCGTTGGACATCATGCCCATCACCCCGCTCGTGCTTACACTTAGCGAAGCGACCGAGTTTTGATCACCTTGCAGGATGCCCCGATAATGAATGGCAGGCTGATACGTTGCTTTGGTTTCGTTGTTGGTGCTCACGTAAAAATCCTCTGCAAGGATTTTCACCTGGACAAGTTCGAGTTCGAGCTTGCCTTTTTCCGTTGGAATGGCAAAACGAATCGCTTGTGGAGCGGTGTTAAGCAGTTCTTCAACGGCCGTTTGATTGAGGTTAAGGATGGTGGCGTTTGGGACAACTACCTGAACATCATTACGTTCAGGTAATAATTGGAACAAGTTGGTTGGTTTGAAATCCGCCAAAATGCGGTAAGACTCCAGCCATTCGGTTATTGGGTTGGCGGTACTTTGCCCTGAAAGGTTTTTGGGCAAAAACAGGATCAGGAAAAGGTAAAATAAAACGACAATTGGGCGGGGGAGAGTGATTAAACGATTAGTGTGCATAATTAAAGAAAGATTGAAAAAAATGATGATGAAATCGGGTACTTTGGATTATTCGGATATTGGGATATTCGAATATTGAGATATTTGCTGCGCCAATAAGTCAAAGAACATGGTCAACCTTAACGGTCAAATGCTTCCGGCCCTCCCCGATTCGTTCGCCCTGCTGCAAAGGGCGGCTTTTTACGGCGACGGACTGTTTGAATCGTTGCGGGCCTTCAAGGGGCAAGTTCCATTTTGGCCGCTGCACTGGGAGCGTTTATCAAATGGTTTGAAGGTTTTGGGCTTTGAAGTGCCGTCTCATTGGACGAACGATTATTTTGAAAAAGAGATATTAAAAACAAATCCTCTAAATGCGCGGATCCGCCTGACGGTATGGCGATCGCCAGGTGGGTTATACTTGCCCACTGACAATAGGCCTCAGTTTCTCGTCACAACAGAACCGTTGCAATCGGATGGTTTCGATTGGTTGGAAGTCGGGCTTGAAGTGTGTCTTTGCGAAACGGTACGGATACCTGTGGATTCTCTTTCCGGGATTAAAATGCTGAACGGTATGCGTTATGTTGCGGCAGCCAGAGAAGCTCATGCTAAATCTGTGGACGATGCCATCTTGCTTAATGCGCAGGGGCGCGTTTGCGAAGCGACAGGCAGCAACATTATTTGGTTGGCAGGGAGTCAAGTGTTTGTACCACCGCCTTTCGATGGACAAATAAATGGCACTTTTCAGAAATTGTTGTGTGCCCTGCTTCGGGCAGAGGGATGGGAAGTGCTGGAAAAACCTGCTTTCGTGGAGGATTTATTAGGGGCCGAGGAGTTGCTTTTGACCAATGCAATCAGGGGTATACGCTGGGTGCGGAAATTTGAGGGAGCGGAGTACGGGTTCAAACTTGCACAAGGATTTAACAATATAATGGAGAAGCATTTAGAAGAGAAATTGCTCGAAAAACGAAGCGGTTTTTGACCAGATTTCCGGCTTGTTCAAGGGGCTAAAAAAGGGCAAAAAAAAATTTTCAAAAACTGAATATTTAACATTTGATGATTACTCGTGTGACCTTTTCAGCGGCTTAATGATTGAAATTAACCACGCGTTTTCGAATTTGCAAATACTACCTTTGCCCTTGGTTTTTGGTTTTTCGATGCTTCGTCGGAATGAAAAGGGAACCCGGTGAAAATCCGGGGCAGTCCCCGCTGCTGTAAGTTTCAGGTATTAAATTCTTAAAAATGAAAGTCAAACCAATTCAGTTTTTCTTCTTGTTGGCCCTCTTCTTTTCAGGCTGTGCCGAAAATGAGCCTTGCTGCGATGCTCCTCTCCAAGAATATACAAAAGGGATTTTTGTGGTGAATGAAGGTCCCTGGGGTGGCACAGGCACCATAAGCTGGCACAACCCCGACACGGGTGAAACACAGGATTCATTGTACGAAAAAGCCAACAATGGCGCAGTTCTGGGGCAATTCGTTCAATCTTTGACCTTCGTTGGCGACAAAGCATATATCGTGGTCGGTAGCGCTAACAGGGTAGTAGTGGTGGACGCACAAACTTTCAAATTTCTCAACACCATTGAAGGCCTGGAACTTCCCCGGTATTTTCTGCCCATCACGTCTGAGCTGGCTTACGTGAGCCAATGGGGCAATGATGGGCTTTCGGGCAGCTTGGCAAAGATCAATTTAATGACCAACACGGTTGAAACTGTCGTGCCGGTTGGACATGGCCCTGAAAAAATGCTTTTTGCCAATGGGCGCGTTTATGTAGCCAATTCCGGTGGTTATGGTTCTGATTCCACCATTGTTTCTTTTGACCCATACAATGCGGTAGTGCTTAACAAGTTTGAAGTGGATGGGCTAAACCCTGCCAGCGTAGCGATCAATATCAACGGCCTTTTTGCCTTGTGCAAGGGCAATTACGACCCTCTGAATCCAGCGGGAGCATGGTTAAGTGATTTCATTCCTACTACTTTTGGCCTTGCTGTTGCCCCGGGTTCTGATGACCTGGTAACTTCTCCGAACGGTACTGAACTGTATTTTGTGGGCGGTGGAGCTCTTTGGGTGTACAAAAATAACAGCCTGCAAAAAATTGCTGATCAGGCGGCCTACGGTCTGGCTCTGGATCCGACGCGAAACCTGCTTTATTGTGCTGATGCTAAAGACTTTACAGGGCTTGGGGAAGTGGTAGTTTATAAAACCGATGGCACAAAAACAGGTTCATTCAGGGCTGGGATCGCTCCCGGGGAAGTAGTTATTTTGGATTGAAAAATGGATGTTTTTGGGCAGATCAACATCCCGCTATCACAACATACCAATAACTTTGTCGCATGAAATACCTGCTGCTTGTCCTGACTTTTGCCTTTTTTTTTGCCTGTAAGGACTCTCCAAAAAATCCTGGCAATCCTGCTAAAAATGAAAACTATGCAGTTTTTTCCTTCAGCAAGGAGCCTCCCACCATGGATATGCGCGACCCCGAAAACTGGTGCGCTACCAGTTCCGGTGAAGCTGCGCTTATCAGTGCTGACCCTCAAAATTTTAACCGCCGACTGTTTGCCTTGGGAGATGTTCCCCTTAAAGTAATTGTAGATTATGGAAACCAGTCTGCAGCCTTTATGTTGCATAAAAAGGGCAACCAGGTAGAACTTTACACGAGTAACAACTTCCCAGGCTGTCTTTCAAATATGGCCAATTTTCAAATATCGCCTGAAGGCATTTCTTTCCACTACAACAATAAAAAGGAAGTTAATTTTGACGTGCTTTTGCAAGTTTTGCCCAATGGCATGCAAATTGCCCTGGACTTGTCGGCCGATGCGGGTTTTGGTTTGTCGGTGTTTCGCTGTGATGCCTGCAAATAAGCCAAGTCATTGATT
Organism: Saprospiraceae bacterium; assembly: GCA_046160345.1. Taxonomy (GTDB): domain Bacteria; phylum Bacteroidota; class Bacteroidia; order Chitinophagales; family Saprospiraceae; genus M3007. The sequence continues at coordinate 3,255 of JBJXGO010000052.1, read as the reverse complement.
TTCACATATTTATTGATTGTTTGCATTTGGTTTGAAAACGCAGGTAAGTATTGTTACAAAAACTTGCCGTTCTTTGCCGCTGCATTTTGTAAAACACGCCACAGTATTACCCCTAAATGTGACCATTAACACGCTCATGAATAATCTCCTATGCTTTTTTCCCCTTTTAGGGCTTTTAACACTTGGTTCCTGCACCAATGCCCCTGCAGTGCCCAAACCTGTTTCTGCTGAAAATACCGAAAACGGGTCAAAGTCAGCCAAACCCGACCCAAACGATCTTCTGCACACCCTGGAGGGCAGGTGGCAAAACGAGCAGGATTCAAGTTATATACTCGAGATAGCCGATACTCAAATGCAGCATTTCAAAAATGGCCAGCTTTCTTATCAAAGCATGCTTGAGATAGATGGCGCCTGTGAAAGTCCCGTGTGCAAGCCGGACGGCGTGGACACTTCCGATGGATGGTGTTTTACCGAAATGACCATCGACCAGGGAAAATATGCTGCGAAGTGCAATTTCGTGACGGTTTGCGATCCCGCTCGACTTCAATATCAATCCCTAAGTGGTGGCGGGACTGTTCTTTCCTTCAAAAAAATTCAATAAGCATACGTGCAGAGCTTCCGGCGGAGTTCTACATTCGCAGCGTGAATTATCCCCTCGCGTTCATAAGGATGCTTCGGCTTCCCAATTTGCTCATTGTGTTTCTTACGCAATATGTGCCGTATTGGTATGTTTTACGCCCTGCATTGCTTAAAGCCGGGGGAATTCCGATACTGACTGAACGGACCTTTTATCTCATTGCTTTTGCAACGGTGCTGACTACTTTGGCCGGTTATATTCTAAATGATTACTATGACCGGAATATTGACGCGATGAACAAACCGAAAAGGGCTGTTTGGGGTCGGATCATGACTCCCTCTTTTGCGCTGATTTTGTATGCCCTTGTTGTCGGAAGCGCCCATTGGCTGGCCTTTCTGATCGATAAGGAGCTTCAACCTGCCGACCATTGGCCAATGTGGGTTTTTCCGGGCATTTCATTCCTGCTTTTTCTATATGCCTGGGTGTTTAAATGTACTGCGGTTCTGGGCAATATGCTCGTTTCGGGACTGTGCGCACTTGTTCCTGTTGTTATGCTTTTGCCCGAACAAAGACCAATCTGGCTAAGTTCATTCGTACAGCCCGATTTGATACATCAAGCAGTTGCCCTGGTTTGGCTGTATGCACTTATGGCCTTTTTGTCCAATTTACTCCGGGAACAGATCAAAGACCTTGAGGATTTTCAAGGAGACGCGGCTTGCGGTTGCAATACGCTGGCGGTACTCAAAGGCCCGCGATTTGCTAAAAAACCTGCAAGCATGACGGGATTGTTGTTGACTGTTTTCATTGGAATACTTTTGATTTTTTGGAAGGAAACAAGCGCGCCTCTGTGGCAGGTAGTTGCCGGTATAGTGCTATTGTTTTTACCCGCGCTTTTTACGACCCTGATTCTTTACCGTGCTCAAGGCAAGCCAGATTTTACGAGGGCCAGTTTTTTGGTAAAAATTGTAATGTTTATGGGCGTTTTTTTGCTATTGCGCTGTTGGCCTGATGATATTGTAGGTGCTGCACAAATATATTTTGAAGATTTTATAGACCGTATACCGAATTAGCACAATGCCCAAAGTCCAACGCCCACTAATTCTTGCTTCAAAAAGCCCCCGCCGCAGCCAACTGCTGTCCGAGGCGGGGTTTGAGTTCGAGGTAAAAACATTCGATGTGGACGAGTCTTTTCCACCCGAAATGCCCTCACAGGAAGTTGCTCCCTGGCTCGCCCAGCGAAAGGCTCAAGCGGCAGCGCATTTGATCCGAGGAAATGAAATAATTCTGGCTGCAGACTCGGTCGTGATTCTTGACGAAAAAATTTACAACAAGCCCAATGATTACCAGGAGGCGTTTAGCATGATCCGGGCTCTTTCAGGCAGACAGCATACTGTAGTGACCGGGGTTTGTTTGTTGTCCCTGGAAAAAGAAAAAGTCTTTTCAGGTATTACAAAGGTTTGGTTTTCAGAGATCTCTGACGAGGAAATTGACTATTATATCCGCAAATGCGAGCCCTTTGACAAAGCAGGCTCTTATGGCGCCCAGGACTGGATCGGCCATTGCAAAATAACCCGGATCGAGGGCACTTTCCAAAATGTAATGGGCCTGCCGGTTGATTTGGTGTATGCTGCCTTAAAAGATTTTTAGCTACCGGACCAGAGCTACTGTACCCTGTCGCCATTCGGTTTCACCATCCTTGTACAGTATTTGTGCTTGCCAAATAAACACCGCTGGATTGGCTGGCTGCCCATTTACCTTGCCGTCCCATGAAGCATTTCCGTCGTTGGGCAAAAAATCTGTACGCTCGTGTACGAGACTTCCCCATCGGTTTACAACTCGTAAGGATTTTACAAGAGCCACATCCTCACCGCCAAAAACATTAAAAGATCCATTGGTATTATCGCCCGAATCTGGGCGGAACACATTTGGGACGAACACAAAGCGTTCCTTGCTAACTGCCACGGTACGGTCGTCCACGGCCTGACAGCCGGCAGAATCAAGCACAGTTACGGTGTAGTGAAACGAATTGGTTGGGCTGAAATGGCAGGTATCGCACAGCTTCGCCTGAAGTTGGGCAGGCTGTACAAAAACCTGGGCAGCTCGCGCGGGTTCGTTTAATAGATTGACTGACCACAATTGGATACTTTGCCCCAAATGAATCGATGTGTCGAGGCCTAAATCCAACTGTAATTCATTGGGTTGAAATAGCTCGAAAGTTGTGTCAGAACGACATCCGTCGGCGCTCTCAATGGCCAGCGTATGTACCCCTGGGCCCAGGTAGCGAAAAGTTTGAGCAAACACATAATCCGATCCGTCCAGCGAAAAAGCATAAGGACTTCGGCCACCTTGAACAAAGGCCGCATTTACTTCCCCATCCTCAAATCCGTAGCAGCTAATATTTCGCAAGCGCAAATCTGTAATACGCGGTGTATCAGGTTCCGCGACCCGAATATTCACGGATGAGGAACAGCCGTTTTGCCCGTTTACTACCAAAAGCGAATAAACTCCAGGATTGCTCACCTTGAGTTTAGGTGTGTTCTGACCAGACACAATATTACCTGTGCTGTCTGTGGTCCATAAAAAACTAAACCCGACGGAGGCCGGCACTTGCAGATCCAACTCGGCTGGCAAACCAGAACAGGTCAGATGTTGCAAAGTGTCAGCCTCAATTGTCGGGC
>JBJXGO010000051.1:0-26270 GCA_046160345.1 Saprospiraceae bacterium | reverse complement strand
CTAAGGCTGAACATTTCAACGAGGTTTGTTTTACCTGCCTTGTTTTGTCGCCATTCGAGCATTTTATTATCTTGAGAAAGACCGAAAAAATTTCCGGGGTCCGCACGCTCATCCTCATTAATTGTGTATGTCAGATTTACATTGTAGGCCAGGTCGTATCCGCTCACATCCAGAGGTTCGGACTCGTTGCTTGGACTGATACTCAGGGTACGGGTATTTTTAACGCTTGTATCATCGATTTTTAGCCATTGTAACAGGCTATAGGGTTGCAACAATGTGCTGTCAATAGGGACCGGCAACATTGCTGAAAGTTCGTTTCGATTTTGTAGGTAATAGATAATGGAGCTGGCCTGATCTTGTTCCGGCCCTGTGAGCGGGGAATTGCCCGGTTTAAATTTGCCATTTTCCAGTCTACCGTTTCGTTCCAGAATTTCTATCAAAATTCTTTTTTGGCTTCGTTCTGACACTGAAAATGCGCTCAATGGCCCAAATGCCCAGGCCAAGGCAAATAGCCCCAGTGAAATAGGAATGAATTTGATATTGTCATTTTTGGAAAACAAAAAATACAAGCAGGATAAAGCAAGCCAGATTCCAAGTTGTGCCACCAAAAATCGCTCTTCAGTGACCCCGTAGTCGCTGATACGTTTCCCGATTGCAATGAAAAGCAAGCCCGTGAGTGGCAGCAAAACCCACCAGAACCAGCGCTTGAATCCCGTTACGATCAAGCTTTTGTCTTCCTCCGGCAAATAGAAATTGAGCAGGTAGCTGAAAATTCCTGCTACCGAAAAACCGACTACCAATGAACTTACCCAGCCTTTTGGCAACGACCATTCGAGACCAATTTTTGCTCCATAGGCATATAGAATTACGAAATAAAGTATTACGATTGGGATAAGTATGTATTTGCACAGGTTTCGGAAAACCCAACCATAAGTGCCTTTTACAGCGATATTTTCTGTAATAGATGAATCAATTTGGTGTTTTTGAGGAAAATGAAACAGAAAATAAGCCGTATTGAATATTCCGGCAAGCAAGCTGAACAAATTGGGGTAGATTCGGTCCGGAATATGCGTATCGAATAGATTGTCCACCGCCAAAATCGCCAGGGAAAGCCCAACAAACAATATAAGCGTGAACGCAGCGCCCACTATCAGGTTTGCGAAAAGCTGGCGGTTGTATTCCCAAAATTCTCGTACAGGGCGTGCATTCAGAAATGGCGCAACCGCTACAGCCAGATGGGCAACCAATATAAGTGCCATATATTGTGGGAGTATTCTTTCTTCAAAATGCTCGGCTTTTGGATTTAGCCAAAACCAACAGCCCACCAATGCCCCAATACCAAGGATTTGAAGCAGCCATCCTTTTTTTTCGTCCCAATTTTTGGATTCTGAAAACACCAATACCGAGGTCAGGAATGGCAGGCCGAGTTGGCAGGTGATCCAAATGCGAATATAAAGATCCTGATCTTCCCAGGAGCCTCCTCCCTCGTTTATAAGGTATATACAGGAAAATGTGCCAAGGATAGCGCACAACATGGTGCCTGGAAATCGGCGGCAAACCGCAAAGAATGCGGAAATCAAAAAGCCGGGTGAGGGTATTTGCATTGTGGTTATAGTATTATTCAGCGTGTAAGAAACAAAGAGACTTTTGTAATGCTGTAAATTTTGACAGGATTTTTCTCAAAGCCACAGCAAAAGAAATCAAAAATAACTTGGCTACTTTTGCGCCCTCAATTCAGGTTTATGCGCTACTTTTTGTTTTTGTTTTTTTTCTACCCCCCCTTTCTTCAGTCCTCCTTCGGCCAGAATTCCGAACCCTCCATTGCCCCTTTCCCGGAATCATGGTCAGGTGATTGGAAGGGAACACTTGAAATTTTCAATGGAAAGGGAAAAGTACAGTCGGTGGAAATGACCCTTGAAATCTATAAGATTGACACCTCAAAAGAGGGCCGTTACACTTTCGGGTTAGTTTATGGTTCAAAAGAACAAGACTGGAGACCTTATGAATTGGTACCTGTTTCGCCCGAAAAAGGCCTTTGGAAAGTGGATGAAAAAAACTCCATTTCGATGGAAAGTTACCTTTATGGACCAAAGTTGCTTTGCTGGTTTACTGTACAAGGAAGCCGCGTTCTTTGTACTTATGAAAAAACCAGCTCCGATTCGATGATATTTGAAGTGATTTCTGGCATGGAAACTGCCGTAAGTATTTCCGGCAACACCAAACAAGGGGAAGAAGAAATCCCGGAGGTTAAAACTTTTCCATGTTCCGTTTTTCAACGGGCCGTTCTGCATAAAAAAGAATGACAAGCATAATCCAGGACCCTGCGCCCGCTTTTCTCCGTATATACTATCGGCGTAATTTGCGCTACCAAAAGGCAAGTTTTATGTTCCAAAATACGATTACAACTATATTTTTCCTCCTTCTTAGCGTTGCTGCATTTAGTCAACCAGGGCATTCGACTTACAGGGATACATTCTGCGACAACCAAACGGTTCTTGTTGTATTTCAATTTTTTAACGCAGCCAACCCAACGGGTACGGTAACACTTCCAGGCGCTGCTTCTGGTGGAATTGACAGCGTAATTCATGTTGAATTGACTTTCAATCCTACTATGGAGGCTACCCTTGACCAAACCCTATGCGAAGGCGATACGCTTTGGGTAAACGGCAAGGCATACCACGCGGGTTTTTACCTTGGAGAAGAATTTATTGAAAGTGGCTCTGTCAATGGCTGCGACAGCCTTATCCATGTCAACTTAAAATTTCGGAAGGTAGTTCATGATTATCAACCCATTGTATGTGAAGGGGATTCTATTTTGGTAAATGGTCATGTATATACGGCTTTTAACCGGGAGGGTGTTGAGGTGATCCCAAACGGGGCTTGCGACAGTATTCTTCAAGTGAAAGTTATCCCGCTGCCCATTCCATTTGCAGTTTTGAACGATACGCTCTGCCCAGGCGGTTCAATCGTGATCAATGGCATTACGTACGATGAAAACAACCGCATAGGCTACGAGTTGCTGCGCAATGCCGGAAGTAACGGTTGCGACTCTCTGGTACAGGTTAAAATCTCCTTTCGAGAGCTTTGGGTTTATGTCGGCGAAGACACCGAAATAATAAAGGGCGACGAGATTTGCATCCAGGAATTGTACGGCCTTAATCCGGTAAGTTTAGTATGGTCGCCCACTCGGCCTTGTCCGGATTCGAGTTGTTTTACCCAATGCATCGTACCGCTCCAATCCCTTTCTTTCTCGCTAACTGCCATAGATTCAACGGGATGTGTGTTACGGGATGACATAAACATTAGGGTATCCAACAAAAACCGGGTTTATGCGCCTAATGTTTTTAATCCCGACAGCGATTTTCCAAACAACCGTTTTTTCCTGGGTGGCGATCGCGGAGTGCAACTGATCAGACGACTTTTTATCGCCGACCGATGGGGAGAATTGCTTTTTGAGGTGGAAGATATTTTGCCTAATAACCCCGACAATGGCTGGGATGGAATGTACCGTGGACAAGTGATGCACCCTGGCGTTTATATGTACTGGGCTGAATTGGAGCGGATTGACGGAACGACCTTTATAGAAACAGGATCTTTTAGTTTGGTTCGCTGAGATGACATCTGCTACGAAGGAAGAAGTGTCACCTCAACAAGGTTACATTTCCTTTCAAAAACAATTCCTCCCCACCCACACAGATCACTCTTAGCAAATACCCATAAGTCTCGGCAGGCTGCTCCTGCCCTTTGTAAGTGCCGTCCCAGGCATCATTGAAATTACTGGTTTCAAAAATCTTCTCCCCCCATCGGTTGTAAATGGCCCAATAAAGTTCTTCTGGAGGCACACGTGCCTCTAATTTCAAGGCATCATTTTCTCCATCTCCATTGGGGGAAAACCCGGTGGGGAAAAACACAAAAGGCTCCCTGCAGGGAGGGGGAATGACCCGTACAATGACCTCGCGGGAGCGTACGCAGCCGTTGTCTAAAACTGCCGTTATTGTATAGGTTGTCGTTTCAGTAGGGTAGGCTAAAGGGTTGGAAATGTTCGGATTGGAAAGCGATTCTACTGGTGACCAGGTATAACTTGTTGCTCCGGGAATATACGAATCCAGCTGTGTTGGGTCACCAGCCATAACCTCAGGAGGTGTTGCGGTTGCGGTAAGCGGGCCAAGCGTTTCCAATAAATGGATTTGCCTGAAAAATGTGTCAGAGCAGGGGAAGCTGGGCGCAGCAATCAAGGCCACGGTATAAAGTCCGGTATCGGGATAGGTATGTGTGGGTGAAAAACTGTTTGAATTTTGGCTCAAGTCATTTTCCCAATCAAAATACCATCGGAAAAAATTGGTATTGGTGCTTTTGTTCTCAAAAAAGACGCTGAGGGTGTCACACAAAATTTGAGGAAGGAAAAACGCTGCATTTGGTTCGCCACAGTCAGCCACATTATACTGAAAGTCTCGGCGAGTGGTGGATAGGAAGGCGCCGTTGCGAAACTCGTCAACACAAACCCCCACCACAAAATTTCCAATCATATTGGGCACACCTGTCATAAAACCTGTGTACGGATCGATCGTGAGCGGGTCGCCACCAAGAATATTGGAAAGGTTATAGGGTGGATCGAGCCAATCCAGTGGCGTATATGGTGGGGCCAAAGGCGGACTGGGTGCAGGTCGAAGGGAGTCAGGGCCATAGAAAGGTGTACATAGCCGGTAAGCCAGCGAATCGCCATCTGCATCTGTGGCACTGTGGTCAAAATCAATGGGGTGGTGGACACAAATGGCTACAGGAGGCCAGTTGTTATAGGTTGCGCCCTTGTTGCAAGTCAACTGGCTTTCGGCAGAAATTTCTGTCACAAACGATATGCCTGTGTTCAGCGGATCTGGCAGGTTACGGATGAGTTTGTTGCGGCAACAACGTTGATAAACAAGGATATAGCCATTTGGATTGAAGGCCAGAAGCGTAGTAATCCTGTATGTCGCTTTATGTACGCATACATCGGGCGGAACAGTCAGGCAGGGGTCATTGAGCAGGATCGGCAGTGTGTCGTTTGTATTGTTATTGTAGGGGATCAATAGATTTTTGATCAATAAGCTGTCAGCCCCTTTTTCATAAATTCCAACAGGGGCCAGGTTGTCAAATTCTGGAATCCCGTTGTAACAATCCCTATAAACAGTAAGCGTGATCTCGTAAAAGTTGTTGCCAACGCAGCGGTAGGTAATTTCTCCACCCACAATATGGGTGGCAAACAGCGCTGTCTTTGTCCCCAAAAAGCAGCATAAAAACAGCATTAAGATTCGCATCTGTGACACACGCTAGAAAAACAATAGGCTTCAGCCGAAAAAAAGGCAACGTTTTAACTCGTCAAAGATACATTCAGCCTTCACTTTGTTCATTTAAAAAGCCAAGTACTTCTGTGACCATTGAATCTCCTGCAATTTTCCAAAGGTTGCTGTGGCCTCCCCCGGGCACTTTATACCAGCGCTTGCCAGGGGCTGGGCAAGCCTCGTAATTGCGTTCTCCAAACCACATTGGAATCCGGGCGTCTTTATCACCATGAATAAACAATACGGGGTGGTTGATTTGGGCTGCCGCTAAAACGGGTTTGATTCCAAAGGCATCAAAATTGGCAATTTGCCCCGATTTGTTCAAAACCCGTTGAGTTAGCCAGCGGCTTCTGACACCAAAAAACCAGTCCGCGCCGTATTCCATTGCTACTTTTTCAAATTCATCAAAAGTGCTTTCCACGATACCAAATTGAAAACGGGGCTCTACAGCCATGGCTTGCAAGGCAATGGCGCCCCCAAGTGATGCTCCCCAGATAGCCATGGGGCGGTTTGGAAATCGCCTCGCAAGTGTGTCAGCCACTGCCCGTAAATCGTTTTTTTCATAATAGCCAAAAGTACAATATTCGCCCTCGCTCTCGCCATGAGCGCGCAGGTCGAGCAAAAGGCTTGCATAACCGGCATCTGCCAGCAATTTTGCGCGCTCAAACTCCACTTCTTTGCATGCTGAAATTCCATGGAGCAGCACGATGGTGGCCAAAACCGTATCGGTGTTAGAGGGTATGATCAAGGCATTAAGCTTGAGGCCATCCGGTGTTTTTATCTGTAATTTGCTCGCCTGAAGACCATAGTTTTGTGGGTTTGCGCCTTTCGGAATCAACCAGTGAAGATCTTCAGCTTGGTGACGCCTCGGTTTTATCCCAGAGTAGGGTAGCACATGGTCTACCACTACGTAACCGACTGCCAAAATAATGGCAAGGAAAATGAATATCGGCTTTATTGATTTTTTTAAAGACATATATTTAGTGTTGTCCAGTAGTTTGTTTGCCTGGTTGAAACGCAAGAACATTTGAGGATATAAGTTTGTTTAGCCTCAAAATATGCCATTGAACTGCTTTAAAGATTACCTTTTATATATTGAGACAGGCCATGCATGATATTCTCGACGATTTTGATTTTAACGAACTGCCTGAATGGGCAGGCCAGGGAGAGGTTGTAGCCAAGTTTTACTCTTCTATGGAGGCCGAGATTGCAGCAGCACGACTGCGGTCAGAAGGGATTCACTGTTTTTTGGCCAATGCTATATCGCAAACGGTACTGCCTCATCTGCCTGGGATAGTACGCTTGCACACACGCCCGGCTGATGCGGATTTGGCACGTGATATATTACAAGAAGCATCAATTGAAACAGATGGGCCGCTGCCTAGAAAAAACAGCGGAATAAGCGCATTGGTGATAATGGCTGTAATCATTGGCCTGGTGCTTGCCTGGCTTCTGGTGCAATCATTGGGTTGAGGGTTGTTTGGTTATCTGTGGATTTGTCTTCCAGATATTGAGGTTTGTTTTATGGATACGTTCACTAAATAAGTTCCCTTAATACGCCCATTTTAAATACAACGCTCCCCAGGTGAACCCTCCCCCAAAAGCGGTCAATATGATATTGTCTCCCTTTACCAATTTTTTTTCATAATCCCAAAGGCAGAGCGGAAGCGTTCCGGCAGTAGTGTTTCCATAGCGTTCGATATTGATCATAACGCGTTCCAAAGGGAAATGCAGATGTTCTGCAACTGAAGTTATGATGCGCATGTTGGCCTGGTGAGGTACTATCCATTGTATATCATCAGTGGTCATTTTATTGCGACGGATTACCTCTTCACAGGTACTTGTCATGCCTTTTACGGCCTGCACAAAAACGCGCTTTCCGTCTTGCCAGGCATAATGTTCGCGGGCGGCAAGGGTCTCAAGGGATGGCGGTTTTTTTGAGCCTCCAGCCTTCATGTGGAGAAGTTCCCGACCGGAACCATCGCCCCGAAGCACAAAATCGAGAATACCGGTACCGTCTTTGCGTGGCTCCAATAGTACAGCGCCTGCACCATCGCCAAAAATAACACAGGTATTGCGGTCAGTATAATCTATGATTGACGACATCATATCAGCGCCTACCACGATTACCTTGTTATATGTTTCATTTTGAACAAATTGTGCCCCGGTGGATAGGGCAAACAAAAAGCCTGAACAGGCAGCATTGATATCATACCCAAAAGCGTTTTTGGCGCCTACTTTATCACAAACTGTATTGGCAGTATCGGGAAAAATCAAATCGGCCGTTACTGTTGCCACGATAATCATGTCTATCTCGCCTGGTTTCACCCCTGTCTTTTCAAGCAGCCCTTTAACGGCTTCGGCGCACATATCCGAAGTGGCCCAACCTGGTGTTCGAAGTATCCTTCGCTCTTTGATGCCTGTACGCGACAGGATCCACTCGTCGTTGGTATCCACCATTCTTTCAAGGTCTTTGTTGGTCAGTTTGCTTTCTGGCAACCAGCCATGTACGCCAGTTATCGCTGCGTGTATCTTGCCCATTGTCTAATTATTTCGGCACAAGGTAGCGGTATTGTTAAAAATTTTTAACGCAAATAGCCCCATGACCCTGTTTTGCGCCTACTAATTATGCAAGGCAGTTGCATCTTTGCAGCCCATGAAAATTTTTTTGTCACTTATAAAGTTCAGCCACACCATTTTCGCCATGCCTTTTGCACTGGTGGGCTTTTTTGTGGGTTCAACGGTATCAGGCGAAGGCCTTAGTTGGACAACACTTCTGCTTGTGGTCCTTTGTATGGTATTTGCCCGTAGTGCTGCCATGGCCTTCAACCGATGGCTGGACCGGGACATTGATGCTGCGAACCCCCGGACCCAGATCCGGGAAATTCCTGCAGGGCTTATCATGCCAATGACCGCTTTGATATTTGTGATCGCCAACTGCTTGTTGTTTGTTTGCTGCACATGGTTTATCAATCCCTTGTGCTTTTGGCTTTCGCCAGTAGCGCTGGCAGTTGTATTAGGATATAGTTATACCAAGCGTTATACCTGGCTTTGCCACCTAGTTTTAGGTCTTGGACTAAGCCTTGCTCCAGTGGGCGCGTATCTGGCAGTTACGGGATATTTTGGTTGGATACCAATATTTTATGGGGCGGCAGTATTGTTGTGGGTAGCTGGATTTGATGTGATTTATGCCTTGCAGGACGAAGAATTTGACCGCGCTCAGCAACTTTACTCTTTACCCGTTTTTTTAGGAAAAAAACAAGCCCTGCGTATTTCAGCATGGATGCATCTTGGCACCGCAGTTTTGATGGTATTGGCGGCAAGGCACCTCGCAACTGCCGCCCCCCAAACGGGTTGGATGCTTTGGATTGGTACGGGTGTTTTTTTATTGCTTTTACTTTATCAACACCGATTGGTCAAGCCAAACGACCTCAGCAAGGTTAACCTGGCATTTTTTACAACCAATGGAATTGCAAGCATTCTTTTTGGAACTTTGGTGATCCTTGACCTTTTGATTTGAGTTCAGAGGACCTTTTGTTCCAACAATTCCGGGTTTTTTATCAAGTTGCGGACATAATAGAACAGGTTTCCAATTTGAGATCCATCTACTACGCGATGATCTAAAGCTGCGCTAATCGTGATCATTCGACGGGGCACTATTTGCCCATTTACAACTACTGCTTTACTTGAGGCGGCACCTTGGCTGATCACCATGGACACGTTAGAAAAAGGGGCGAGAGCAGGATAGCCAACATCTAGTCCCATGGTGCCGATATTGGAGTACACTAAAGATCCAAAACTGTCGGGCGAAACGCCTAAAAAGGGTAGGGGCACTCCCCAATCTATGCTCAACCATTTGACAAAATCGGCCACCCATTGACGCAACGGCCAAGGTATCGACACCAATTGAGTTACGGTCTTTTTTATTTTGTCGTCTTGTCCCTGGCGGACATTGAGAATGCTCTGTTGCAAAAAGACACATAGATCCTCAAGTGTAAAATTTTCTGCACCCACTACCTTGACGGAGCTCAAATTTCCACCTTTTACCAGCACAGAGAGTGATACATCCACACTTCCCCGCTGAATAATTTTGCCCCGTCGAACAAAACAATTGATTTCAGGAGCGGCTTCTTTTAATCCGCGAGCAAACGCCAACACAAAGATATGGGTCATGGTAAGTTTAAGGCCGTTTTGCCGGCGGACGGAAATAAACTCTTCCAGTTCTGTCACGTCAAATTCGACTGACCCAAAGACTTTGGAGTCCTGAGGCTTGCGATAAAGGACTGCGGTCAGTTTTCGCCAGTCGTTGTTTACGGTTGTCTCCATACTTATTCTTTAGTTTGTTAGGTTCCAAGACTTGATCAATACCGCCATAAATCGTAAAACATTACACCTGCTACTATTCCGGAGGGGATAAAAAACACTTTTGTCCCGATCGTTGGAAATAATGCCACGCTCATCATGGCGCCTCCAATAAAACTGGACATAACCACAATTCGCAGCAAGGCTTCCCGGCGGATCAGGCGGTGTTTATCGCCCTCAGAATGAAAGAGTTCTGCCACGTCAACCCCCAACTCCACCACCATGCCAGTCATCTGACTCGCCTTAATAAGTGAGGATGTGGTTAGGCTCACCATTGCGTTGAGCACTCCGATAGTAAATAAAATCATGGAGGGAAATGCAACAGGGTGGAGGTTTTCAGTTTTTTGCCCTGAAACTGCAATTCCAGCATAACAAAACACTACAGTTAGCAAAGGAACCAGGTGCAAATAGCGTGATTTGAGCAGTTTTTCTCGTTCCGAACACCATCCGGCAAAAAAACCACCGAGGAAGAAAGCGAACAGCCAAAGGAAGATCGAGCCGGCGGTATTTAATTGTCCTTCATATAGATCCTTTGCTATTTGGGGCAAAAAACCCGTTATATTGGTCAAAACCATAGAAAAGGTCATAAGACCCGCATAGATCACAATTCCCGTGCTGAAAGGATACGCAATCGCATTTAACATCACATTGCGAAAGGAACGCCTGCGAACCATAGCTCCATCAGGGCCAAAAAAAGGGGTTTTGATGGTTTTTAATAATCGGATTTTCATATTTTCGATCAATCTGCAGATTAGACGCCTACACCCTAAAAATGTTCAGGCGCATAATTCCAAGCGCAATTTTAAGCCAATTCCATCAATTTTTCGACCTTTGCAATCAATTGAATGTATGACAAGTTGCCAACTCTATTGATCAGGCTGACCTGTAAAATTCCCCAATCTCCAATATTTTAACACCCATACTATGTCCTGGCTCCACATCGCACCCGACTCTGATTTTTCGCTCCAAAACCTCCCTTTTGGCATTTTTCATACAGGAGATGGCCGACCACGTGCCGGAATCGCAGCGGGCAGCCACATTGTTGATTTGGAAGCCGCTGCTGAAACCGGGCTTTTTGGAAAACGCCGTTTTTTCAAAAAAATATTTGGCCAATCTACGCTAAACGATTTTATCGCCCTTGGAAAACCGGTCACCAATGGTATACGGCGCAAAGTCCGCAATTGGCTCGAAAAGGATCAAACACCCGAAAATGCTTCCCAAATCCTGGTAGATCGCCCTTCTGCAACCATGTTGATGCCGATTCGAGTGCCAAACTACACTGATTTTTACAGCAGCATTGAACATGCCACCAATGTAGGCAAAATGTTTCGCCCCGACAACCCGCTTTTGCCTAATTGGCGTTGGATGCCCATTGGTTATCATGGAAGAGCTTCCTCGATTGTAGTCAGCGGTACACCGATTCGCCGCCCTTCCGGCCAAATCCTGATTCCTGGTGGCGAGCAAGACACTCCCGTTTATGCCCCTTCGCGCCAACTTGATTTTGAGTTAGAAATGGCTTTTGTAATTGGTAAAGAAAGCAATCTTGGAGAGCCGATAACGGTTGAAAATGCGGAAGAGCACATTTTTGGCCTTGTTTTGTTCAATGACTGGAGTGCGCGCGACATTCAACGCTGGGAATATGTGCCACTCGGCCCGTTTTTAGGAAAAAACTTTGGCTCAAGTATTTCGCCCTGGATTGTGCCGCTCGAAGCACTAAAACCATTTCGGATCAAAGGCCCCAGGCAAACCCCGGCTCCGCTTGACTATTTAAAAACAAAAGGCGCGAAAAATCTGAATATTGAACTTGATGTCACACTAATTTCACCCAAAAATAATGCGCGTACCCTGATTAGCAGGTCCAATACCAAGTACCTTTACTGGTCAATGGCCCAACAATTGGCACACCATACGATAAACGGCTGCAATGTGCAAGTAGGCGACCTCATGGCTAGCGGTACGATCAGCGGCCCCACATCAGAAAGCTTAGGCTCGATGCTCGAAATGACCCTGGGCGGCAGAAACCTGATCTCCTTGAATGATGGCACTGCTCGTGGTTTTTTACAGGACGGCGATGTGGTTACGATGCGGGCTTCGGCAGGATCAGAAGGGGAACGTGTTGGATTTGGGGAAGTGACAGGAGCGGTGACGCCTGCATTTTGACTTTAACTTTAAAGGGTAAAAATTAATAATACACAATGACTAAACCTCTACTTATTTTCTTGCTCTCTCTGTCGGCGTCCACTACATGGGGGCAAAGCATATTTGACAATCCGATTACGGGCACAAATCCAAATACCTCTAATCCATATACAATAGGGCAAAATGTGGATCCCAACCTTACTGTGTCCGGAATTGGTAGAGGAACAGGGATATCTGGTACTAATGCTAATAATCGGTACAATGCAAATGGATGGAATTCTTCCTCATTTGATGCGAATGATTACTTTTATTGGACATTGACGCCAAATGCCGGACAAAAAATAAATTTAACTAGCCTTGACTATACAGGACAGGTAAGTGCAACTGGGCCACTTTCATTTGCTGTTCGGTCCAGTTTGGATAATTATGCTTCGGATATCGCCACGCCCTCTATTACAAATGATGCCTTGCCCCATTCTGGTCAAATTGACTTGTCATCATCCATATTTGACAATATAACAAGTGATATTTCCTTTAGATTTTATGCTTGGGGAGCTAGCTCCACTGCTGGCACATTCAGTATAAATGATTTTCAATTTAATGGTGCCGTATCTCTACCAATCGAATTGGAATCATTTGTTGCAAATGGAGAGAAAAATTTTGTTTTTCTCTCCTTCTCCACCGCCACCGAAATCGACAACTCCCACTTCTCCATTCAGCGTTCACACAATGGCCGAGATTACACCGAAATCGGTCAGGTTAAGGGCGCAGGTACTTCCTACGAGCCTCAGGATTATACTTTTACTGATGAACATCCGCTGCAAGGCAAGAACTACTACCGACTCAAACAGGTTGATTTCGATGGAAAATATACATTCAGCCCTGTAGTTACAGCTACTTTTGGCAAGTCAAGGATAATGACCCTTGCTCCATTACCCGCTACAGAAATACTTAACATACAACTGGGAAACCCCTCAAAAGACGACGGTGTTTGGCAAGTGTACGACATGAACGGTCGCCTCCTGCTAACCGGTGAAATGCCAGCGGAAAGCACCGAACAGCCCATTCAAATTGGAGAACTTCCCACAGGCGCTTATGTGCTCAGGCTTACGATAGGGCAGGATGTGATGCTGGAGCAGTTTAGGAAGCATTAAGAATTCACTCTGCTCTCGTCGCGCTATTCACCCAGTTAAATTTTTTGAGCGCCAGCAAAGCCTGCTGAAGGTGGTCCGTATTTGCAACCACCATGGACACCCGCCCTTCAAAGTACCCGCCTTCGCCCGAAATAGAAAAGGAGCGAATATTGATGCCCAAATCAGCAAGCGTATTGGTCAGCTGGCTGATTACCCCCGAGCCGATGTCTATGCCATTAATGACTATTTCGGCAATGAAATCATTTTTTGAAATATTTCCCCATTCTGCGCGCAAGATACGAAGCGCGTGCTGGGCATAAAGATTGCCCGAATTTGGACAATTGGCGCGGTGGATTTTAACCCCGCCTTGCACAAGCACAAATCCAAATATATCATC
The DNA here is from genome assembly GCA_046160345.1 of Saprospiraceae bacterium. Classification (GTDB taxonomy): domain Bacteria; phylum Bacteroidota; class Bacteroidia; order Chitinophagales; family Saprospiraceae; genus M3007. The sequence goes on along the minus strand of JBJXGO010000051.1, from coordinate 12,921 downwards.
GCCGGCAACCGGGTTGCAACAACCAGCAAACGAGTATTTGAATAAATTCCCTGGCTCGCCATTGAGGTAAACTTCTGGTTTGTGCTCTGATTTGGCATTTATTGCTGGCGCCTTGGTTTTTCTGGGCGGCCTGGCTACCAAGGATTGTTTTTCTATCAGGTGATTGCCATCGGCCTGAAACTTTTTGCTGATTTTGCGAAGGTCCACCTGATCCAAAAAAATCGCGCTCAGGAACTCCATTCGATTCGGAAAGCCGTAAAATTTGGCGAGCAAATCGCAGTTTTCTTCTACAGGAACTTTGAGCGCCTTGAGCTTTCGTTCCAGAATTTCCTTGCCGTAAGAGGCTTGTTCCCGTTTAACCTCCTTTAAAGCAGAACGTATCCGATTTTTAGCTTTGGACGTGACAACAAATTGAAGCCAATCCTCGCTTGGTTTTTGGTTTTTATCCGTTATGACCTCTACCTGGCTCCCGTTTTCAAGGCGATGGGTAAAAGGCACAATTCGATTGTTTACCCGTACAACACGGCAGGTACAGCCGATGTCAGAGTGGATGCTGAAAGCAAAATCAAGGGCTGTTGCGCCATCAGGCAAGATCTTCATCTCTCCTTTTGGCGTGAAAACATGGACCTCTTCCGCAAAAAGATTGCTCTGAAAATCTGCCAAAAATTCGACAGCATTTCCTGATTCTTCATTTTCGAGCGACTCTCGAACCTGTCCCAGCCAATTTTCGTAATTGTTGGCGCGGGTAGGGGAGCCTTCGACCCCTTTATACTTCCAGTGTGCGGCAAAACCACGTTCCGCAATGTCGTCCATCCGTTTCGACCTAATTTGCACTTCAACATACCGACCTTCCGGGCCTACTACCGTGGCATGCAGCGATTCGTAGCCATTGGCTTTGGGAATGGAGATCCAGTCTTTTATTCTTTGAGTAATTGGGGCATAGGTATCCGTAACGATGGAATATACCTGCCAACAAGCACTTTTTTCTTGTTCCGCCTTTACATCCAAAACGATACGTACTGCAAAAAGGTCGTAGATGTCTTCAAAAGGTACGTGTTTGGTTTTGATTTTGTTGTAAATCGAAAAAATGCTTTTGGGTCGCCCAACAATTTCGAAGGGAATGCCTAGTTCACCCAATGATTTTTCAAGGGGGGCAGTAAAGGTGTCGATATAGGCTTGGCGACTGCGTTTGGTTTCGGCCAGTTTGGAAGCAATTTCGTGATATACTTCTCGATGGGTGATTTTAAAACAAATGTCCTGGAACTCGTTTTTTATGGCATAAAGTCCAAGACGGTGAGCAAGGGGCGTATAAATAAAAGACGTTTCGGCGGCTATTTTCAGTTGTTTGTGCTGCGCCATACTTTTTATGGTACGGAGGTTGTGCAAGCGATCTGCCATTTTGATGAGTACTACCCTGACATCAAAAAGCATGGCTTTCAATACTTTCGAAAGGTTTTCTGCCTGTGGGTTCTCGGAATCATGGAGGCCATCCAGCTTAGTCAATCCGTCCACGATTCGGGCTATTTTATCGCCAAATTGGTCATGGATCTCTTTTAGGTTTACGTCGGTATCCTCGACTACGTCATGCAACAAAGCACAAATGACGGCAGTTGGTCCCAGCCCAATTTCTTCTACGCAAATACGGGCTACTTCAATAGGATGGGTAATATAAGGCTCGCCTGATTTGCGGCGCTGGGTCTGATGGGCTTGGGCCGCCATTTCAAAAGCGGAGCGTATGTTATCGCGGTCTTCGGCATTGAGGGGGCTCTTGATGGATTTTAACAAGTTTCTGTAGGTGCGAGATATTAGGGCACTATCTTCCTCTTCGCTTGGAATGACCAACGATTCTTGTGTTGCAGCGGGAAGCATATCTTCCGTTGCCCCTGCAGCATCATTTTGCTTTACTAAGGTTTGTTCTGTTTCTTTCATAATCTGCGTTCACAAAGATAGGGACGCAGATTTGATTTTTGAATAAACCGATCAATCGGCTTTTTTCCAGATATTGTTTTCCAGTTCAATATCTGCCATTCGGTGGGTTGGATCGATCTCGACCTTAGCCACCTTTTTCATTTTTTCAGGGATTTCGAATTCATAAACAGGGTCCACCCAGCGGTGGTCGGGCAGTACCGTGCGTTCAGTTTGGTTTTCGGCGGGTTTTTCGCCGCGCATTCCCTCTAAAGGCGCATAAAAAATCTCTTGTTCGCCATTGGTATAGCTTACTACGATGTCCAGAGGCATAGCCATACGACCAATCCTTTCAATAACCACTTTGGTGTTCTTTCGACCCTCACTTTCAACGGATTTTACGGCATAATCTATGGTATTGGTAGTATTTACCCAATCCTCTTTGTACCAGTCCAATTCGAGGCCGCTTTCTTTTTCAAAAACCCTGGTTACATCATTGCAATTGGGATGTTTGAATTTCCATTCATTGAAATAACGCAACAAGCCTTTTTGGAAGGCCTGTTTTCCAACGATGTATTCCATCTGAAGCAAAAAAACCGAGCCTTTTACGTAGGCTGCCACCCCGTAGCCATAATTGGTGTGGAAGTGGTCTGCGTGTGTGGACAGCGGTTCTTCAACACCACTGGTTGCAAGGGCTTGATAACCGGACAAGGTGCCCTCAAACGGATTATTGGCTGCCGTTTTTCCGGGCAGGAGTCCTTCCCTTGCCAGTTCATTCATTACAATATCCTGAGCAAAAGATGTAAAACCTTCGTCCATCCATCCGGCAAGGCTTTCGTTGCTGCCGAGCACCATCTGATACCAGGAGTGAAGTTGCTCGTGGACAGATACACCTACCAGGGAGTTTAACCCGCGATTGCCAGTGATAAGGGTCGCGAGCGGATATTCCATACCGCCGTCGCCGCCTTGAATGAAGCAATATTCACGGTACGGATATTTGCCAAAGTGTTGGTTCATAATGGTTCTGGCGCGATTCATGATACCTGGAAGTTTGCCCCATTGCTCGTCATAGCCCTTTCCTTTTTGCCAAAAAAAACGCATGATCGAGCCGTCGTCAGCCACTATTGAATTATGCGTGTAATCCTTGTCGGCAGCCCAGGCAAAATCGTGTACATTGGGCGTTTTGAAATGCCATAACAGTTTGTCACCCTCCGGACGGACCAACGGAGTGCCAGGACTTTCGTACCCAAAGCCTACTTCCTGAGGGTTTTGAAGATAACCACCCGCAGCAACTATATAATTTTTGTCGATTGATATCTTTACGTCAAAGTCGCCCCAAACTCCATAGAACTCTCTTGCCACGTAAGGGTTGGCGTGCCAACCCTGCTCGTCGTATTCGCAAAGTTTTGGGTACCACTGAGCCATGGAATATTCGATACCTTCCCGACTGTCGCGCCCATTTCGGCGGACCTGAAGAGGCACCTGGGCATCCCAGTCCATTTCGAAAACAGTGGTGTCTCCCGGCAGAATGGGTTTCACAAGCGTCACTTCGAGAATGGTTTCGTTGCTCAAAAATTTTAAGGCTTGACCATTGTTTTTCAGGGTTTTAACTTTTATCCAGCCGTATTCATCCGGCTTTAACTTGGCGATTCGGTCGCTCACGCGCGGGTCAGGGTCCGAGATCGTTCTGGACCGCACATCCATCATGCTTCCCGGCTGAAAGGCATTGAAATACAGATGCCAGAACACTTTAGAGAGCGTATCAGGACTATTGTTTGTATAAGCTAGGCGGAGTATTCCGTGGTATTGGTGCTTGGATACATCCATGTCGACACTGATTTGATAATCAGCGTGTTGTTGCCAGCGTTGGGCATTTGAGGTCGAAATGATTAGTGAAAATAGTGAAATTGTGAGTAGGATTCGCATGATGTGTAGTGTGTGATTACGGCGCAATGATACGGCAATCCAATTTTGGTCAAATTCATTTTTGGAAAAACGACACTTCGGCAGGGGTGTTCGTCCTATCTTTGTCCTGGTTTTAAAATTTACGAATTCCAGGAACCACAAATTGACAGCATTTATGAAATATCGTATAGCATTTTCGCTTATCGCACTCGCAGCCCTAACGCGCTTGCTTCCACATCCGCCTAATTTTACCCCAATCGGGGCTATCGCGCTTTTTGGAGCGGCTTATTTCAACCGCCAATGGTTAATGCTGGCAGTGCCTTTTGCAGCCCTGTTTCTCACAGATTTATTTATCAATAACGTGATTTACAGAGAGTTGTATGGCACTTCTTTTACCCTGATTACTTCCTGGTGGATTTACGCAGCCTTTGCTTTGGCGATGCTGGCAGGCATTGGCTGGTTCAACAATAAGGTAACTGCGTTCCGGGTATTGGGTGCCAGCCTTTCCGCCTCAGCCATTTTTTTTCTCGTGACCAATTTCAGCGTATGGGCCGAAAGTTTGCTGTATCCTAAAACGGCGGCTGGCCTGGTTGCTTGTTTTACCGCAGGGATCCCATTTTTGGGCAATACGATATTGGGCGATCTGTGTTTCTCGGCTGCAATGTTTGGCGTGTATGAATGGGCTGGTAAAAGGAATGGAGCAACCATCAGGGCTTAATTGATGCTCTTTAAATGATCCATGCCGTGCAGGCTTTTTTGTTATCATTTACTTTAAAGGAAATTCGGAGTCTGATGGATTTCCTTCACTGGAAGTTTTTTCGGAAAACCATTTCGTATTTTGAGTTGTTAATCGCGCTCAACCCATATTTTTTTTGATGAATCAAGGCCCAACTGGCATTCTAATTATCAACCTTGGCACACCTGATGAGCCATCACGCTCGGCCGTTTATCGCTACCTTAAGCAGTTCTTGCTGGATCCCCGTGTCATAGACATTAACCCCATTGCGCGCAATTTGCTGGTGCGTGGAGCCATACTTCCTTTTCGTTCGGGTCAATCTGCCAAACTGTATCGGGATCTTTGGACAGCGAAAGGGTCCCCACTAAAATTTTACGGCGAAAGCCTTGTAGCGCAAATCCAGCAATTGCTTGGAAAGGAATATGTTGTGGAGTTGGGCATGCGGTATCAAAACCCTTCTATCGAGTCGGCCGTTCTTAAATTGATGCAAGCCAAGGTCAGCAAGATCAAAGTCTTTCCGCTTTTCCCTCAATACGCAAGTGCAAGCACGGGCTCGGCTCATGAAGAAGTTATGCGTGTATTGAGTACGCAGCCGATCATTCCAGGGGTAGAATTTGTGAACTCCTACCCGACCTGGCAGCCGATGGTCGATCTGTTTGTCGCCAATGCCCGAAAGCACGATCTTTCGCAATACGACCACTTTCTTTTTAGCTACCACGGACTCCCAGAACGCCAGTTGCGCAAGGCCGATGCTTTTAGCCATTGCCTTCAAAAACCTGATTGCTGTAAAACTTTGACCCCGATCAATCAATTCTGCTATTCAGCCCAATGCCATGCTACCACGCAAGCCATTGTGAGCCAACTCAATTTGAAACCCGAGCAATATACCCTTTGTTTCCAAAGTCGTTTGGGAAGCGACCCATGGGTGCAACCCTATACATCAAATGTGTTGGAGGAATTGGCAAATAAGGATGCAAAACGACTGCTCGTATTCTGTCCGGCATTTACCGCAGACTGTTTGGAGACAACAGTGGAGGTTAGCATTGAATACCGGGAAGCATTTCTCAAGATGGGCGGAGAACGACTTGATCTGGTTGAGAGTTTGAACGATTCAGCAATTTGGGCAGCTGCATTAAGCGAACGGCTTAAATAAGGGCAATAAAAAAGCCCCGGTCCGGTTTATTTTCCATTAAATTTCCAAAAAACGGAATCTGGCACGATATTTTCTGTTTCTTTAGGCATACTTGCTCGGCTTACGCTGGCTTATAATCTCTTGAACTTTATCTCTTCTAATCGGTAAAAAAAGTTTGGGCCGCCTTCCTTTCCCGGAGGCGGCTCTTTTTTTGTGCGGCTGTTGCTACTTTTGTGGCCACCATGCTGAAAATCGCATTTTCGTCCATTTACAAGTACGAGCTCCCAGATGGCCATCGATTTCCTATGGCCAAGTACGAACTCTTGCCCGAACAATTGTTGTGGGAGGGAACAGTTAGTGAAAGCAATTTTTTTCATCCGGAGTTGCTTTCTGAAGAAACCGCCTTGCTCACCCATACTCCTGAATGGTGGGCAAAAATGAACGAGATCAGGCTGTCTGAAAAGGAAATTAGGGCGATAGGTTTCCCAATCAACGAGCACTTTGTCCGGCGTGGACGGCATATTTCCAACGGCACCCTGCAATGCGCTCAATGGGCGCTCAGGCATGGCTGCGCGATGAACATTGCTGGTGGCACACACCATGCATTTGCAGAACGCGGCGAAGGCTTTTGTTGTTTTAATGATCAGGCAGTAGCTGCCAATTGGTTGTTAATGAACAACTTGGCCCATAGAATCTTGATTGTTGATTTGGATGTTCATCAAGGCAACGGCACGGCAAAGATTTTTGAAAATGAGTCCAGGGTGTTCACATTTTCCATGCACGGAGAACGGAATTATCCGCTTAGAAAGGAAAAATCTGATCTTGATATCGGTTTGAAAGACGGAGTCCAGGATAAAGAATACCTTCAAATTCTTACGGATGCCCTTCCCCGAATAGCCGAGGAGTTCCAACCCGATTTTGTATTTTATCAGAGTGGAGTGGATATTTTGCAAACGGATAAATTGGGCCGTTTAAGTATCAGCAGGGCCGGATGCAGAGAACGAGACCGTTTTGTTTTGTCATTTTGTAAAACAAACCAGCTGCCCGTAGTAGCTAGCATGGGCGGGGGGTATTCACCGCGCATTTCAGATATAGTCGAGGCACATGCAAACACATTCCGGGTGGCCCAGGAGGTGTTTTTTTAGGTCCTGTTAGGAACAAGTTATTATTCACACGTTCCTTAATCACTTTAAATTATCCAGACCGTACTTTTTGATTACACGGCGCACTTTGTTTGCCCATTCCGGATCAGCGGCATATCCAGGTTCTTTTTTTGCTGTATCTGCACTCAGAGCAGTTAAAAAACAATCAAGGTCAGATGTTGGACAAGCCAGTGCATCGCGAAACCACTTTCTACTTTTTAAAAAGTCAGCGAAATCCTGCACAGCCTCCCTCGGATTTTCATATTTTCTAAACGGGGAGTCTGCGCCTTCATGCCACATAATAAATGTAGGGCCGGTCCATATTTTCGTAGCCCGCATTCCAAAAGGGTTTTTTGCATGCTGATAAAGATAGCTCGTAAATCCAGTACTTTCTAAAATAGCAATTCCGATAAAAGCGCTGGCGGGAATTCCTTTGTCACGCTCCATTTCTTTGGCTTCCCGTATAAACTCTTCCACCAAGGCTACCGGAGCCCCAAATGAATCGGAAACAATTTGAGAAATCCCGCGAATTGTGGCCGAATCATTCACTCTTAAAAGTCCTTGAGTGTTTTGCTGCGCATGCGTGGCAGATGTTAAAAGGAGTATAAACAATGTCAGGACACTAATTTTAGGGTTAATAATCGGGAATTTTGATTTAAAAATCATTTTTGGACAATGGTTGAAAGTGTTTGTTTTTAAAATTTCTGTCACGCTAAACAAGCAGTAACCACGCAAAGACAGTGGCTATGAGGAGTTAAAAGTGGTTCATAATTGGGTTGAATTGGCAATGCAAAACAATGTATTTTTGTGCAAATTCAAAGTCTGTTTTCTAATGAGCAAAAAAGAAAAAACAAAAGCCTCCAGGCAACTTCAAACCACTCCAAAGTCCAACTGGAGTCATTGGATCATAATGCTTGGGGCGGTTCTCCTGTATGCCCAAAGCTTTGGTTTTGATTTTGTGCTGGACGATGAGATAATGACGAGAGGCAACAAATTTGTCACAAATGGAATTGGAAGTCTTGGAGATATTTTTACCCACGGAACTCTCTACGGTTTTAATGGCATGAATGACCAGTCATACCGTCCGCTCATGTTGGCAATTTTTGCGCTGGAAAAAACATTGTTTGGGGGCACATCTGGTGCATATCACTTTTTTAATGTGTTTTATTTTGCCCTGGCCTGCGGCGTTCTTTATCTTTTCCTGAAAAAATCTTTCGGAAAAGATAGCTTGCTCCCGATGATAACTGCGCTGCTTTTTGTTGCACACCCTATTCATACTGAGGTAGTTGCCAATATCAAAAGCCGTGATGAGATTTTGAGTTTTTTGTTTGTCGGGCTTAGTCTGTTGTACCTGTTAAAATATGCCAATGAAGGGAGTCGCAACAAAGACCTGATAATCAGCCTGGTGTCTTATCTGGCAGCCACTCTTGCCAAAGAAACCGGGCTTGCCATGCTTGGTTTGATTCCTTTGACGTTATGGTTTTTTACAGATTTTAAGATAAGCAGCATAGCACGGATCACAGCATTTTACCTAATCCCGGTAGTGTTGTATTTCATAATGCGATCCAGTGCTATGGACAACATGTTTTTTTCGGGGGATATCAAGGATTTGGTCAACAATACCCTTTCTGGAGCCAGGACCACTGGCGAATGGTTTGCCAGCCGAATGATGATTTTAGGGAAATACCTGGGCCTGCTTATTTTTCCACACCCATTGAGTTTTGACTATTCCTATAATCAAGTTCCACTGGTCGGTTTGCAGGACCTCAATTTTTTGTGGTCAATGGCAGTGCATATATTTTTGATGGCGGTTTTTGTTTGGGGCTTGATCTATAAAAAGAAGATTGCCTATGCTATTGGTTTTTATGCCATTATGTTGGTTTTGGTTTCCAATTTCCTGACTCCGATTGGAGCGACCATGGCGGAAAGATTTTTGTTTGCCTCCTCAGCGGGATTTTGTCTGGCCCTTGGCTGGGCTTTAGTCCAGCTAGCTGAAAAACTTATGTTGTCAAAAAACATATTATACGCGTTAACTGGTGGAATTTTGCTACTTTATGTTATTAAAACTTTTACGCGCACACAGGTATGGGCAACACAAGAAAAACTTTTCGAATCCGGCCTTAAAACTGCGCCCAATAGTGCCCGCGCCCAAAATCACTACGGCTCCTATTGGCGAATGCTGGCAGAAAGCAATCCAAATCCACTTGATAAAAACAAATCGGCCTATCATGAAAAAGCCGTGATCTATTATAAAAAAGCCCTGGAAATATACCCTGGCTATTCTGAGGCACAGTACAATATTGGTGTGAGCTATTTGGCATTGAATAAAGTGGAGGAAGCCAGAATTGCCTTTGAAAAAACCTTGGCTATTGACCCTAATTATCAAGGCGCCCTCAATAATCTTGCTGTTACTTATTTCAGAGAAGGGAACAGTCAAAAAGCACTTTCTTATTGGGATAAAGTACTGGAGATCAACCCGAATAATTTTGATGCCCTACAAAATTGCGGCGCTGTATATTTCAACACAAATAACCCCCAAAAAGCCCTGGAGTATTTTGAAAGGGCATTGAAAATCAATCCAAACCATCAGGGATTGATTCAGAATATCCAAAAAGTAAAGGGCGTGCTCGATTCAAAAGGGCTTAGGTTTTGAATAATCAAGTGGGGCGAATTTCTGCCTTTGCCCCTAATTAATTTAAAACGAAGCGGGTTAAAATGCGTTGGAGCGTTGTCTGAAATTTATTCATTATTGCTTGACAACCGGGCAAATGGCAATTCCTTTTTTCCCACTCAACAGCAACCAATAATGCCCACTTGGGAAACCGCTTAAATCAAACACACCTTCCGTTGCAGGAGCGAAATTCCAGATTTTTTCAGTCTGGCAATCACTGCTGATTAAGGTTGCTTGCTCAAAAACATCGTCTGCCTTTGCAGCGATCAAACTCCAGCTTGGATTGGGTGCAAGTTGAATTTTCCCCAATGGGTTTGGAGTGGCAACAGCACTGGTTGGGACGCCTTTCCCAATGGTATATTCTCCCAGACGTATCTGCGTAGGCCTCAATTGCCCAAACTTGTCGGTAGTAGATGCCAGGGTGAGTTTGGTATAACTGGGCCATTCCTCCCACGGAAATCCAGCTCCCGGACGATACAGCAACAAAATGCTATCTTCCGATGAACTGGTATTATTGAACAACTCCGTGTCAAGCTGGTCTCCTATGCCGCGCCCATCATAACTCAGCACAGCTTGAGCATCAAAGCCAGCCGGAAAAGAATGGCCGGAGGTATGTACCGACCAATACCGATTCGTTAGCGCATAAGATTTTGGATTTACCCCGGCATTGTCGGGCGCAGCAAAATGATGTTCTATGCGAAATAACACTGAATCGGCCCCAAGGCTGTTGACCGTAAGGTTAAATTTAGCATCTGAAAAATTACTGCTCCCGTTTGATTTGATCATTTTTTCTCCCTCAGAACGCGCTTGAAGAATTTTCTGGTTGGTGTTGACAAAAACGGATGCCGGGGCAGGGCCCCAGGCAGTAAATTCAAACTGAAGCATGGTATGCTCTCCTGAAATGGTTCCGGTTTTGTATTGCCGTGAGCCATCGCCCATTAGAAAGGTCAATTCCAAAGGCACATTATGATGGAAATGAGGCGCACCGCGCAATTTTTGTTTGATAAACACCCGGGCAATGGTTGGCGCATCAACTGGCGAAAAAATTAGTTTCACAGAGTCTATGGTATAATCCGGATAGCCACCAGCAAAGACCCAATCCTCAAAAAAATCATGAACATTTTTGCCCGTGGCCGCTTCGATCTTGTCGCGAAGTTCTGCACTGCTCCAGTCGTCAAATTTTGTTTGGTTCAAAGCAGTGCGACAGGCGACCCGGAACAAAGAATCTCCTAAATAACCCCTCAAATTATGCGCTACCGAAGCGCCCTTGTTATAAACATGGGTACCGTAAGTCAAGCTGTGCGGCAAGCCTGACACAGCACGGTATCCCGATTCATTGATGTGCGCAGTTTGTAGAACATTCAGGTGATTGGCGCGTACGGCGTTCCTAAATGCTGTTTGACCATAGACTTTTTCCGTGAAAAGATGCTCTGAATAACTTGCCCAGCCTTCATTTAGCCACATGTCTTCTGCAGTTGAGCAAGTTGCCAGGTCCCCCCACCACATATGACTGAGTTCATGCGCCCATAGCGTTTCATAATTCAAAGACCCATCAATGTAAGCACGCCCGATGGCAATATTGGTGGCATGCTCCATCGCTCCTGAATTGAACGGAACCAGCGAATACCCGATTTTTCCCCATTGGTAAGGGCCATACCAGTATTCGAATGCCTGAATACCTTTTTGCAAATTGATAAAGGTGTTGCGTACCTTGACGGTATCGGCCGCTGCAGCTGCGATCTCTACAGGAATAGGAGCGGTTTCACCTGGATAAGTCCTTATGAAGCTGGTATATGGGCCGCTGGCAAAACATGCCAGATAAGAAGGGATTGGGTCCTCAAGAAGCCAGCTGCGAACTAAACTATTTGCAATGGTGTCATGTGCAATCAAAATCCCGTTACTATAGCCAGATTTTCCCAGTGTGCTTGTGATGCTTACCTCAAAAACGCTGCGTTCCACAAAATTGTCGAAACAAGGAAACCACGCTCGCCCAAAAGAATGCGGGTCAGCAGCAAAGCCTACGCCCAAATTGAAGGTGTAGCCTCCGGTATTGTAATAACCACCCCAATTGCTCGCGTCTATAACCGGAATACCGCGATAAAAAACGGTAAAGGAGGCGAGATCATTGGCATTGAGGGCTTGTTGAAATTGTAGCTTTAAAGAATTTCCGATCTTTGAAAAAGGCAAATGCGCCAGGTTGCTGCTCAACACCGAATCGACAATTAGGCCTTCCAAATCGAGTCGAATTTCTGTTAAGCCCGATATCTTGCTTTTGATATCCAGCAAACAAGCCGCGTTTATTTGGGGCACATTAAGCAGGTTTAGAGAGATCTTGGTCTTTATGATATCTATGGAATCGCTGCGTCCGTCCTCTAGGTTGAAGTTTTTGGGTGTGAATAGGGTATGTTTGTGACTGCACCATTCGTGGGATTCGAGCATTTTTTGGCCGAAGGATAGGGTAGGGGCAAGCAGGAAATAAAAATAGAAGATTGTACGCATAGGTGAAACGTTTGTGCAAAATTAGGCATTTTTCAAGTTGCCAATAAAATCCAGTGCTGACCGCCGTCTAATTTTTATCTTTTGTACGTTTGCTGGACAAAGGAAGATAAGCCACCCACGATGTCACTTCAAGACGAACTCATTTTCAATTTAAAGGCTAAATACCAAAAGCGCATAGACTCCAAACTTGCAGGACGATTTCCCGTCAATTTGCGGATAAACGCTTCGCGTACAGGCACTTCTGAAGAGACCTCACAAAATTTCATCACCTTTCAGGACGAGGAAATAGGCCATGAGATCGGCGGGATATTCGACCGGGCGAAAGGCAGGTTGCTTGTAGTTGGGCTTCCGGGCGCAGGTAAGACCACATTGCTGCTTCAACTTGCAGTGGAATTGCTTGGCCGTGCCCAACGTGTGGCACACCTCGAAGGTGTGCCACACGTTACACTTGCCATTCCTGTCCTGCTCAACCTAGCCACCTGGCGTTCCGAATTTGCCACTTTTGACGAATGGTTAAAGCGTATACTCCCAAATGAACTGGGCGCTTCCAAAGCCTTGGCTGAAAAGATTGGTGCCAATATTCCGCTTATTCTCTTGCTAGACGGGTTGGATGAAGTGTCTGAGTCTGACCGAAATTCCTGCCTCGAGGCACTTGGTCAATACGGAATAAAGCCAGGCCATCAATTTGTTGTCAGCTCCAGAATAAGCGAATATGCTGCCACGAAAGATGCCCCCGTGTATAGCCAAGTGGAGTTGGCACCACTTACATCAAAGCAGATCGAACAAAATTTGATTGCTTTCGCAGGGCTAACCCCAGAAGCAAAACCTTTGCTAAATGCTATACAGAATGACCCGTTGTTGAAGCAGGCGATTGAAAACCCTTTTTACTTGAATACGGCACAGTTGCTTTTTGCTTCTGGGAAGAACTGGT
>JBJXGO010000050.1:0-7013 GCA_046160345.1 Saprospiraceae bacterium | reverse complement strand
GAGTCTGGCACACCATCGCTATCGCGGTCGGCCAGAATTGGTGGAGGCGCCGGGTCCGGGCAGCCCTTAAATTTTTTGTCTCCATATACATCCGGGCAGGCGTCTTCCTGGTCAGGTATGCCATCATTATCCCGATCAACTATGGGAGGCCGCTGGTTGGGGAGGAGGTAAAAGGTGAGAACACCCCGCTTGCTTTTGAAGTCCTCTGGTGACAATGTGATCGTAACGGTTTCATACCCGGGCACAATGGCCGTTGCAATCACCGGAGAATTCCAATCGTTAGGTATTTCCAGGCGGAAGCGGGCTCCGTCCACCATATATCCATAAGGCAAACCTTTGGCAGTAATGACGATATCAGCAGGGCGTACTCCGGTGAGCAATTTACGGCCGGGGCTGACCCGGAGTTCGCCTTTTATAACCCAGTTGGGCAATTGTTTTTGAATGATTTCGGTGTTTTTCTCGCCCGAACAATCCCTGGCAGCCTGTCTCACAAACCAAAGTTGAGCGGTATCGGGGAGCAACAGATTCAGCTCCTGGGCGCGAAGGAAAAACCCGCAAGCCTTGTCATAGGCTTCTTTTCTAAGTGTTACACCTTGATTGAAATAGGCGGTTGATAGGTTTTGTAAACACTTTATGGAGTCTATGCTTGGTAAGCTGTCGTCTGTCACACCGGTTACAAACATACTCATCCGATAATTCCGGAGGTGGTTTTCAAAAAGCGTATCTTCCAATACATTTTTATTGCCAGGCTTTAATAAAATCAGGTCATTTTGGATTGAATCAATCGAACTTGTGATAAGAATGTTCTTCCAACCTGATTCAAGGATCAAATAGACGAATTGATCTGCTTCATTCGTAAGCGAACCTTCCATCATCTCCTCTGCTGAAAGGGCAAGCGAATTTTCCACCATCTCCAATGCATTCATCTCCCAATACTGCACCAACTGTTCCCCGTTTTGCAGGCAATACACATTGTCCTGATGATATGCCAATGTTCCCTTACATCCTACTTCTACTGGCTCCCAGGCAATAATGCCCATGCACAGCAACAGCCACAGCGGAAGCGCCCAATACCAGACCCCCTTGCTTGCTCGGGCCAAACCTTTCTGTTTCAACTGTTTACGCCAGTTTTCAGGCACCTCGAACTCCTCTGGAGAACGTGGGCCTTCCAGAATTTTCAGCACCATGAAATCAGCAGCCTGACCCGCAGCAATGCGTTGCAGAATGTCTTTTTCAAGTTCTTTTTTGCGAGCGCTGTCTTTGGTGTAGAGGTATTCGTTGAGTGCCATGTTCATGGCATAGACATCGTGCGCTGCACTTTCTTCCGGGGGCGGATTCTGCGCCAGTAAACGGTGTATGCCCTCGCGAATGCGCAATAAGGTGTCTGGATGATCTTTTTCAAGCCAGGCGATCAAAGTTTTACGGGCTTCAAGCGGTATTTCACCGGTGGTGAACCAGGGCAGGCGACAGATTTGAACGAGGTTTTCCGAGCTCAGCAGCTGGGAGTTTGGCTCGGAGAGCAATTCTCCCAAATATAAGGTCATGTCCCAGTGCAATTCAGGATAAACGGCACAGGCAGCGATCCAGATGGGGAGATTGGTTGACTGGTTATTGGTTATTGGTTGATTGGTTGACCCTCCTTCGCTAAAGCTACGGCGGGTAAACTGGTGATTGGTGGTCAGAGGATCTCCAAAATAATGCTGGAGCGTTTTAATCAGATCATTGTCAATCAATTGCATGGACTCCTGCGCGGCATCCGGGTATCGCTTTGGGTCGAGACGGATGTCCCTTTCCGCTTCTGAATCAAAACGCTCAACCGCTTCGGCAAGGGCAGAAAGGCTTGCGGGCAACACGTGAAACACCTCTTGCAGGAGGTGTTCGCGCCGTCCCCAAGCCTGAATAGGTTTCGGAGTCAGTACCGCGCGATCCTGCCATGAAGTGAATGTTTGCGCTGCCCATTTGGCCGGTTGTCCTGTATGTGGGTTCAGGGTTTGGGCGGCATCGCCAAACACCAGCAATCGGCTTTGCGGGTAGTAATAATTTAAGGAGCGCAGATCAAGTCCTGTGGGGTATTTTTCGTTCCAGCACAGCCGTGGGTCGCCATCGTACCAAAACCGTTCGAGCAAAACTTCCTGGCCTCTAAAAGCAGTAGCCATGTAATCGAACAATTGTGCTTGATGGTTGCGGGGGCTATGCCGGTCGATCAACAAGAGGTATTCCGAGGGCCGGGTTTGTTGGCTGTATCGAAAATGTGGGATACCGCCCTTGGCGACCGTAGCGCCAATGCTGCGTGGCACGTCGAGCCGCCAACCTTCGTCTGCTTCGCGGCGGCGGAGCTGGCTTAGCAGCCAATGAAAACGTTCGCCCAGGTCAACGAAGGGCGGGTTTTTTAATTGAATGCTCCAGGCGTAAGGGGCTTTGTGCTTGGGCCGGTGTTCTGCGATGAGTTTGCGGCGGTCATTTGCCCAAAGCCTTGCTGCAAACCAGACCAACAAACCGGCGAGGAGCATCCCGGCAAATTTCAGGGGCCATTTCCAGGCTACCAAAAACTCCTGCAATGGAGTAGGTTTCGGAGCAATGAATTGGGACAGGTCGCGTGGGTGTGGTATGGGGCGTTGAACGTACACTGCCGTATTACTTGTATCGTCTGGCCCTTTTATAGTATCTACCGGTAGGGCGTTTATCTTAAAGACAATCTGATGCCGCCACATTTGAGTACGCTGCCAACCATGGGGGTGTGCCCGGAGCATAAGCGTATCGGTTCCTTCCTGCAAACCCCTGTAAAAAACGCGGTTGTTTTGCGTGTCGAGGCGTATGCCCGCTGATCCAGATCCTCTTTTGTTGGAGAATTTAAAAAGTGGTTCAACACTAAATCTCTGATTCCCAGGCGTTTGTGATTTCTCCGCCATCGAATCGATTTGGATGTAAGTTTCAGGGTCGCCTACTGTGGAAGAAACATGGAGGAATGCAATGGGTATTTCCGCCTGTGATGTGCTTCCTGCCCAGCTACCAATTCCCCACAGGCCCATCAAAACCAGGGTCGTGATAAGGATTGCCCAGGGCGGAATGCGGGTGTGAACCGTAGAAAAATTATCAAGGTTGACCTCTTCAGGCTCTAAAACTCCGACGGATTCTACGGTCTTCCAGCTCTTTTCAAAAATCTCGTAAAAATGTTGCTGCTCCTCTTTTGTTGAACAAAGTAAAGGGCTGAGCAAAGTTTTGACCTTGACTGGGTCAAAATCTTCGGGCAATTTTTGCAACAATTCTCCCACGCGCAAATGCGCTCCGATGCCAAAGGGTTGGCCTTCGGCTTCGAGCGTTGCCAATAGATCGGCAATCAGCGCATGGGTGAATGATTTTTGCATAAATGAAAGATACTTACAACTTTTTAAGTTGGTCAGCCAATGTTTTCAAGTCGTCTTTGGTTTTTGCCAGCACGGGATAAGATTTCAAAAGTTTAGCCCGGTCTTCGGTGTCGAGTGGGCCTTTGTCCAAAACCTCTGGTTTGAACTTGAAATGGTGCAATAAGGAAACCCAATGGATCAATTCAGCCGTAGCAGGATTTTTCTGGAGTGATTTTGCTTCGCAGATAGCCTTGAAATGACTGATCAGTGGCTCGAGTTCTTCCTTTTGGTAGCCAGGCAATTCAGACTCCTGGTCGGTTGCAGGTTTGAATCCTACCTTGTTTTGAAGGATTTGAAGCAGCTCTTCCTGACTGGGCGGCTGAATATGGAAATAGGCTACCCGGCGCAAAAAGGCATCAGGGAGGTTTTTTTCAGAGTTGCTGGTCAGCACAACTATGGGCCGGTGGGTAGCACGAAAAGGCTTGTTGTCCAATTCAGGCACATTGAATTCCATGCGGTCAATCGCTGCCAGGATATCGTTGGGCAAATCCCGGGGTGCTTTGTCAATTTCATCGATCAGTACCACATTGCGTTGGCTCGACTGGATGGCTTTTCCCAAGGCCTGATAACGTACAAACAGGCGTTCCACATCCTCCAAAGACAGTTCTTCTTTTTTGCTGTGGCTGTGTTGAAAATGGCCCAACGCGTCATATTTGTAAAAAAGGTCGTTGGCCATGCTGGTAGTTTTGGCGTTGAAAACCAACAAGGTACCAAGGTCATAATAATGCGCAATATGGCGCGCCAACTCGGTTTTTCCCGTGCCGGGATCGCCAGTCACCAACAAAGGTTGCTGGAGCAGCAGCGCTACCTGTACGGCATCCCAGAGCGCAGGCGAGGGTTGGTACAATTTGGGGTCGTGGATACGCGGGTTGCCCAGGGGAGTGGGCAAAGGAGGCGTAGTTTGCGTGGTATGTTTTGCCATAACGGGTGGAATTTGAGCAGTTTTTAAAACTGTTTTTGAGCGTAATCAAAAACCTCTTTTTGAAGGGCTTCTACATCGTACATATCGGCTTTTTTGGTAGTCAGGTACTTGTCCAATCGAGCGAGTGAAGTTTTGTCGCGTTGCATGGTGAGCAGGAGCAGGTCTTCCACTTTGCTTTGATCCGCTTCGCCCAGTTCGGTAGAAAACCAGTCGGCTACCTCCGAGTTTGGGACCGGCATGAGTGGGGAGATGACCGTAGTATATGTGTTCTCGATTTTCCCCAACTCGACGATCGCATTGGCGACTTCCTGGTGGCGCGGATCTGGCTTCTCGTGGAGATTGTACGCGAAAACCGGGAAAAAGAAAAGGAAGGTGGGCAGATCTTCTTCTCTGCCGATCGCGCTAAAAGTTTCAATGATCCAGCGGAGGTATTCCGGGAAAAAGGGCTCCCATTTGCTGGCATGAATGCTGAAAATGAAGGCAATGTATTTGTAATTCAGCATCTTGCGCACACCTGTCCGAAGGAATTCTTCCACGGGTTCTGCCCGGTCGTTGAATCCGTAATTGGCCTGTAAGTATTTGGCAAGGGCCAATTTACTGTCCTCAAGCCCCATGAAATCTGAAGGAAGTTCGGCAAAGCGGCTTGCCTTTAGTTCTGGCGGCACCAGGATCGCATTCCTTTCGTCCTCGTCCATGCGCGCCATGATTTCCAGGATTACCCGCTTGGCAAAGCTCTCGGGCTTTTGCATCTGGCAAGCATTGACGAAGTAGAATTGAAATTCCTGATCTGCTTCGTTTCGTTCTCGCAATGCTGTGCGCAGCGTTCGGATTTCGTCCAAACGGTTGCTGTTCACTAGATGAAGTTCGTTGATGGGGAGCATTTTCCAATCAACCCTCAATCGGGAAAGCAGGGTTTGAATAGGTGTGGTAGTTGACTGGCTTGGCAGACCGAAGTCGTCTTCTATTTTCGGGTCTGAAGCAACAGGAGCAATATCTGATGGAGTCAGTTCGTCCAGAAAAAGCAAGAGCGCGTTGCAAATTTGGTTGCAGAGTGTATTGAATTGGTCGGAGGTGCTTAAGCCCAAATTGTGGTCAGACTTCGCGCGATGGTAACGGTTGGCCTGCAACACTACCACATTTATCTTGGGCGAAACAGCCAGTGTTTCGAGCATCAAAGCAATGGCCTCACCTAGGTCTCCGGCGAGTGCATTGCGAATATTTTTGACGGTTGTTTCCAATGGATTCACTGAAAATCAGGCGGATAGAGGCACAAATATAAGTGGAATGTGTTAGATAACCGTTCGATGGTGTTTCTTTGCAGTGAAACAAATTCCCCTGCCTTATGGCTCGTTTTATTTTTTTGCTCCCGTTACTCGTTTTTTGCACATCGCTCGCTGCGCAGCAGCCACGAAATGCCTTGGTTATCGGCAATGGCAATTACGAGTTTGCCTCCCTCGGCCAAACCCCCGCCAATGATGCCAACGCCGTGCGCGATGCCCTCATCCTGGCGGGCTTTGAGGTGGATTATTTTACCAATCTCGACCAGAACAAGCTCAGCAATGCGATTAGTGCTTTTGGTCGCAAAATTAAAGACAGTGGAGGCGTTGCCTTGTTCTACTATTCCGGACATGGAGTTCAATACAACAACCAAAATTTTATTGTACCCATCGGCGCTGAAATGACCGACGAGGAAGACATAGAAGGCTTGTGCATACCCATCAGCCGCATTACGGCACGAATGCTGAATGCCGGAACAACCATCAATCTCGTGGTGCTGGATGCTTGCCGCACGTTACGTTTGAAGCGGGAAGGGAAAAGCCTGACCAAGGGCCTGGTTAAAGAGGATTATCCTGTGCCTGAACTATTGGTGGCGTATGCCACTGGTCCGGGCAGCACCGCTACCGTTCGAGGCGAAAAGGGCCTTTCGCTGTTTACCTCGCAATTGCTCAAGCACCTCAAAACACCTGGCCTGGTACTCGAAACCGTACTGAAA
This sequence comes from Saprospiraceae bacterium, assembly GCA_046160345.1. Taxonomy (GTDB): domain Bacteria; phylum Bacteroidota; class Bacteroidia; order Chitinophagales; family Saprospiraceae; genus M3007. Next base: position 694 of record JBJXGO010000050.1, on the reverse strand, counting down.
AATACCCGCCGCGATGTGCTTGCCAAAAGTAATGGCAAACAGCGTCCGGATGAAACAGGGAACCTTACCTCTGATTTTTATTTTTTCGCCCCGTCCCAACATTCCGCTAACCCGGATAAAGAAGTAGTAGTACCACGCGCCGAGGAAATAACCGCCAAAAAAACAAACACAGAAAGCCCGCGTGGCGCGGATTCTGACCTAGACGGAACACCAGATGCCACCGACCCTTGCCCCAACGAATATGGTACTTTAGCGGCAGGAGGTTGCCCTGACAACGACGAAGACGGTGTACCCAACAAAAGCGATAAGTGCCCCAAGCTCCCGGGCAAAAAAGCCTGGCAGGGCTGCCCGGATTCCGATGGGGATGGACTGCCCGACCATACTGATGCCTGCCCAGATGTAAAGGGAACTTTAAGTCACGATGGCTGTCCTGCGTTCGACCAGCCTATCGGAGGCTCCCAAAAGCCCGAAATAAAAAATTCCTCTAAAGTACTACTGTACAAAGAACATATAGTACGCCAAGGGGAAACGCTCCGTAGCATTGCTACTAAATATAAAATAGATCCAGCTGAATTAGCTCAAGTTAATGGTTTAGAAATTGGAGAAGCACCTACACCTGGGAAACTTATTTTAATTCCTATTGATGAAGAAGGCTCCCAAAAGCCCGAAAGAAAAAATTCCTCTAAAGTGCCAC
>JBJXGO010000049.1:0-5297 GCA_046160345.1 Saprospiraceae bacterium | reverse complement strand
GGTTGGCGATAGTGACGCTGACCACTTGGTGATCCCCTTCCAACTCTAAAGAAGCGTTCAAGAACGAGATGAGCGGAGCGGTTTTCTGCTCGTTGCCGAAAATCTTGCGGAAAGCGATGTCGTTTTTTATATCTGCGAACTGCATAGTCAAATTTTGACACAAAAATACCGCAAAAGTTGCAGTTTATCAATTTTTGCCATACAGATATGGCTACGCGTTCCCATATTTATTTGCCCCTATGGTTTTGCCCAACGTTTGTGCTGACGCGGGTGCGACGTTTAGGAGAACTCGTCGGCAGCACTTAGTTAGCACCATTATTATATTCAAATTACACGTCTGAGTTGTAACATTTCTTGGGTCGTGATGAAATTTGTAAAGCCTTTTTTGGTCAACCCGGCAATGAGCAGTTTATCTCCTGTCCAAAGTTTGATGCCAAGGAATAGACTGAGCGCAACATGAGTGATGTCATCCATATCTACGTCTCTTACAAAGTCCGCGGCTTTTTGCCAAAATTCAAAAGGGATTGTGCTTTCCGAAAAGAAGTCAACCTGTTTGTAAACTAAAAATTCCACCTCGTCATATTCGTGCTCATCGTACCCGGCGATCTTGATAATCTTAACTTTATGGTCGTTGATCTCTTCTCTTAAATATTCGCAGCCGTAAAAGGTGAATGTATCCTGAGAGTTCAAGATGATGTCGCCAATGCTACTTTCGGGGTTGAGCATGGCACTAAAGACAATGTTGCTGTCTACTACGACTTTCATTCTCCGGGCAGAAAACGATGTTTATTTTTCTCCCACCAACTTTTGTTGACCTCTCTGGCAAGTTTGTCAACATCCTCTTGGGTAGCCTTGCTTTTGGCAACAATTTCTTTGTAGCGGAGGTAGTTCAAAAAACGCTGAATCTCCTCGATGTTAATATTCGTTGGCAGTTTCACGATGATAGCATCTGCCGTGCGTTCGATGGTCATGATATGCAGTCTAGTTAGACCCCAAAGATATTGGTAAATTGGTGATTATCCAAGTCAGAGGTGGGGCTTTGCGGGCGAATGCCTTGAACGATGCGCCGCGAACCCTCTGACAATCCCCAAAAGCCGCAGAAAACCAATTTTTTATCCATGTCGCGGTGGCATCACGCCGGGCTGTCCGACAAAATCGAAGCAGAACCTCGCGGGCGAAGCCCTGAACGGTCCGCCGTAATGCCTGACCACAATCCTCAAAAGCGGATGAAATCCAATATTATATCCATATCGCGGCGGCAATAGGTTACGGAATATTGTGCTGTTTCGGTGTCTGTTTTACCATTTTATCATATTAATGAAGTTGTCAAATTTTTCAATACCTTTTTCTGAATCGTATATCCTTACAAATTCAGGAGATTGAAATGGCATTGCAAAATATTTAAAATGCCATTTATTTGAATGTAAATCGAAAATGACATGCAAAGATTCTTTTTCATATTCAATCGGGTCATAAATACTAACTACAAGTTTGTCCATAGAGGTCGAACCAAAAATCCGGTTGGACAGGGTTGAATTTTTAATATGCTGAACTAATTCGAGCATTTTAAAATGTTTTTCTCCCCATTCTGAAAATTGATTCTCAATGCTGTCCCAAGCCTGAGATTTGGATATTAAAGGTTTATATTTTCTCATATTTTCTTTCATTTGTTGGTGGTGCTAACGTGGGCATGGACGCTGTGCCGACGCTTAGGAGGCATAAGCGACCATGCAGAGTTATGTCCATTATTTTATTTGCTGCCAGCCTTATAGATCGTGCCTAAAACTTGTACCCAATCGAAAGCCAAAGTTTGAAAGGGTTGTAGGTTTCGTATGTTTGGTCAGTCCTTGGGTCTCTAAGGGTGTAGTTAAAAAGTACTTTGTCAATTTTCTTGAATTGGAATCCCCGGTAATTTACTCCTACATTTATTCGCCTATTGAAAATATATTTAACCCCCACGTTAATTTCCGTCGAGTAATAGTCAGGGTCAAACTTGGAATAATTCAGATCTCTTAGGGAATGGTGAGAAACCGTCAACAAGTTCACTTGTGGCAACGCCTCTCCTGTTAAACTTAATTTGCTGAACATTCGATATTCAAATATGAGCGGCAACTGTAGCAAGTATTTATGATATCTGTCAGTATGATTTAATTCTTCGGTTCCGGCTTTTGTAAAATAGTTTTGGTCAAAGGGTCTTAAGAAAGTAGCTATTTCATTGGTAAGACCGATTCCTGATGATAGAGAAACTTTACTTGAGATATTGAAAACCCGGAGCAGATTTATCCTGAACTGGTATGTTCCAAATATCTCAGACTGCCTCGCTAACAGGCCCTCCTTTGGTGGGAAATCAAAAAGCCGTTTGTCGTGGGCTTGAATGCCAAAGCCCAGAGACACGACCCACTTTTTGTCGGGCGCATTTTGAGAAAAAGAGGGATTGAGGCTTATTGAAATTATTAATATTGTGAGCAAATTTTTCATAACTGCTATCGAAAAAAGAAGGGCAGAGCGGCATATTGCCACTCTGCCCTTAAAATTGTTAGTAAATGATGATTTTCTCAACGACAAAGTGCCCTTCGTAGCGAACCTTCAGAAAGTAAATTCCCGGTATGGCGTTTTTCGCATTTATTGTAAGCGCGTTGCCAATAAAGTCGTTTTCATAAACTACTTTGCCCGAAAGGTTGATGAGTTGGGCATATTTACCTTCCTCGGAAGAGTAGAATTGCGGGTTCAACTCCACGGCGAAGCCGCCATTTGTAGGGTTGGGGAACACCAATACTTTACGCGAAGTTTGTTCCAATAGGCTCGGTTGTTCGGTATTCGACCTGATTATTATGCCCCCTCCTGGTTCTCCGCCACCACAGAACGTGACGGGGAGGTTTACGGATGAGGTGCCACATGCGTTGCTCGTGAACACACTGATGCTTCCGCTTTGTTCTCCGACATGCACAAGGATATTGCTCGCTGATGGGCCATTCCCCGTGTAATTGAACCAGCATCCCGGTGTAGGATCACCAACAGGAATACCAGAAGGGCAATTTGGCTAAGACCAGAAATAATTGGTTGCGCCCGGAGCAATTGCCCTTACTACTACGTTCGAGCCGGGTATGAAACATGCAGGGGCTTGGATGATTGGGGTTGCTGGCCTGCCGACCCAGATCGTGTGCGAGAAAGTCTGGTCGCCACAGTTAGCATTAGAAAGTGTGTAAGTAAGGATCGCTTCTCCGCTTACCAAATTGTTCGATGCCCACAATGAAGCATTTGCGCCAGTCCCGGAAGTTGGAGAGCCGAATAATGTGATAGGTGTGACCGACCATGATATGGTGTGTCCGGGAAGTGGATTTTGAAGTGTGTAGGTCTGGCTTGTGGTGCAAAGGATACTGCCCCCAAATATCGTAGGAACTAATGCCCCCTGCATTGTCATAGGGTCAGCGATACCTCCGAGCCAAGTACTCAATCTTGTTTCATCAGTTCCTCCGCCATCCCAAGATGCGTCGAACCTGCCGAAAAAGGTTCCTTTTTCCACATCGCAAGGTCCATTTCCATCTCCTCGGTGATCTTGCCCTATGATTAGGTGATTTTCATCAAAAAGCGGACTCCCTGAACTGCCCCCTTCAGTACTTCCTGTATCCCAATCATCAACAAACCACTCTATGAAATCGTCATTTTCAGCAGTTGGTGGCTCATTATCAATTGAAATCTTTTTAACATCACCAGCAGGGTGGTGAATGCAAACTACAGTGGTTCTTGGCGGGTCTACTTCTCGATTCCAACCAGCAAAACCGACGTTCGAACCTGTTACCGGATTGTTAAGTTCGAATAAAGCAACATCACTATCTGCCCAATTTGCACGAAGCTGGGCACCCGTAAAAGAAAACCATGTCACAGGCTCTACCTGTTCCGGACATGTTGCACTCTCATACCTGAACCGGAAAACCCAATTGTCGAAATTGGTAAAACCGTCGATACAGTGGTTGGCAGTTAGAATGTATGGCGTAAAATCGCTACACTCACTGTTTATCAAGGATCCTGAACACCACTCTGTGTTGTCAACCAGTATGAGGCAGATGGCACCAGTTTCATTTTCCCAGCCGTCCCCTTCATCGCAAACAACGTTAACGTTACAGTCTGCTGATGCGCCAAATGCTCGTGGTTTCGCTTTTTGTTCGGTGATTCCATGCACAATACTGCTGACTTTGATGCTGAACGCATCTCTGCTGCCTTCTGGCAGAAACACGTCAATGACCGCTTCCTCCCCAACGACGATATCAGTAGCGAACTTCCCGTTTTGCACATGATGCGCTTCGACTGACCCGAATATCCTCTTTCTGTCCGGGCTATACACGTACATTGCGCTGCCCACAGGGAGCATCAGTTCCTCGAACTCAAAATTCAGCGACTTTGCCCCATCAGATCGTATGACCAACTTCCAAACATCGAAGTTGCCGAAGTCATAGAGCGTCCCATTGGACTTTGTCAAACTCACAGCGGTTTTGATGCCAAATCGGGTGAGCAGTTTCCCCTCGATACTATCTTGCCGAAGCACTGCCTCAACGTCAACAGTTGGAGCATCAATCGGTGTAGGGCCTTGCATGGAGTACCACAAGATGTAGTCCTCAAATTTTTCTCCTTGTTGAAGGATTCTGGTGGCAACTTGCGAAATGAGGGCGTTTTGGGACAAAAAGAAGGCAATGAGTGCCAGTGCTTTTACCGTTTGTCTCGAAGTGAATCTGATGATTTTCATAATAAAATCTGTTTTGGTGAACGTTTATGATTGAAATTGGACATAACGTTACGCTTCCCGAATGTGCGACGCTTAGGAAGCATTTTCGGGAAGCGATTGTTCGTGGATTCTTATTTATCAAAGCTGCCGATTCAGGCTGTTATTGGTACTGTTTAATTTGCTCCACTAAGTCAAAGAATTCCGGATTGTCGTAAAAACCTTGGTCTTCTGGGCTTTCAGGTTGTCGGAGGATATAGTCCTTAATGCTGATGCCGTCTTTATTCTTATAGTTTGGGTCGGCACCGTTTTTCAGCAAGGTTTTGCAACAAGCCCACTGCCCCATATATACTGCATATAAAAGTGGGGTAAGATTATCCTGGTGTTGTTCGTTATATGTTATAGCATTGACGTCGGCTCCATACTTTATCAACAACTCAATAATTTTTACCTCTTGACCATCAATGCAATATAAAAGAACTGTTTGTGATGGCGATAGAGTGCAGTTAGGATCCGCTCCATGCTGTAAAAGCAATTCTGTGAAGTCGGCCTTGCCACAATAGGCCAAGGTAGAAAATGT
>JBJXGO010000048.1:0-5918 GCA_046160345.1 Saprospiraceae bacterium | reverse complement strand
TCAACAATGCCTTGCCATCCAATCAAGTGTATGAGCAAAACCAGAAAATGCTGAACACACTCGCCATCCAACAGATGCAAGGTATAGAACTGACACAGGCGGACAAAGATGCCGTTCATTATATTGCTCAACAGTGTATCCAGATAGCGGGGCGCACCAAAGCGGCGGCGGCTTCGATGTTGCCACCAGATGAAGGGGCGCAGTATTGGCGGGAAAACCCTGCTGAGTACAATTGCCCGCAACGGGGAGAACGGGGTGTTGAGCATCAAGGAATTGGCTTTTTACTTTCACCTAATCCATGTTCGGATTTCCTGCGCGTCCAGTATGAAGCCCCATTTGTAGGTAAGATTGTCATTTCGGACCTGTCGGGTCGGACAATACAGCACTTCTCCGTAAAAGAAGGGGCAAAGGTCTTGGAAGTTCGATTGCTTATCTATCCAATGGTGTGTACATACTTTCCTGCGCTGATGTAACAGGGAATCTGTCCACCAACGCCAGGTTTGTAATCCTCCGATAATTTCATTCCTTTTAACCCAGCCTTCTTTTCTGGTGCATCGCGCCAGAAAAGAAGGCTTCACTGTTTTCCAACCATGCACAAAACACTTGCTGTTGCTGCCTTTCTATGGCTACCCGCCTTCATGTTTGCCCAGAATAAAAACGATAATGTATGGGTCACTGGACAGGGCACATTAGCTACACACTTCGGGGGCACAAAAATTGACTTCAATGGCGGAGCACCGGCGCTTACCCATTTTTCTTTACCCTATCACTTCGGATTTGATATGCCTTGCAGCATTTCGGACGAAGAGGGAAACTTGCAATTTTATGCGAACGGCTGCCAAATAGCCAATTACGACAACATTGTCATGGAAAACGGAGACGACTTAAGCCCCGGTTATTTCCAAAGTATAGAGTGCGATTATAATCCCTATGCCTACGACTCGTATCAAAACATGATGATACTACCACGACCGGAGCATCCCGGGCAATACGTCTATTTTCACCACACCATTGAGATGGATATCAGTACTGGGAAAATCTTGTACACCGAAGTAAATATGAATGCTAATGCTGGCAAAGGAAAGGTGACCAAGAAGAACCAATTGCTCAGGGGCCCCGTTGAGAAAGAGAGCGTGTTTACATCAGTAAGGCATGGCAATGGTCGAGACTGGTGGATCGTCATTCCAGAAACACGTGTCAATGTCTATAACCTCTACCTTTTGACCCCTGATACTATTTTAGGGCCTTTTTCCCAAGATTGGGAGGACAACGAGGCTTCCCAATTTAATAAAGCTGGTTGGAATGTCGCTATCTCTCCTGACGGGAAGAAGTTTGTCCACGTGACACTAACTTGGATTGACGGGGTCAACCGTTTCAACCGCATATTTCTCTATGATTTTGATCGCTGTACAGGTACATTGTCTAATCCTCAAGTGATAAAAGTGGCGGATCCCGATGTTTATGCTTCCTGGGCGGGTATTTCTCCTAATTCCCGCTTCCTTTATTTCCAGATTGCCCAAAACAAACTGTTTCAATACGACCTTCAAGCCCCCAATGTCGAAGCCTCTGGACAACTGATAGCTGAGTACGATGGCTTTACCACTCCACTGGGCTTTTCTGCCGCCTTTCATGCCATGGCAATCGCGCCCAACAACAAAATTTATATGTGTTGCACAAGTGGGACGTACTTTTATCACACAATCCACAAGCCAGATAGATTGGGGACAGCTTGTGATTTTCGGCAGCACGATTTGGAGTTGCCTACCGTCAATAGTAGCCAAATGCCGAACTTTCCAAATTTCCGGCTCGGCCCCATAGATGGCAGTCCCTGCGATACACTTGGATTGGACAACCTGCCTGTCGCCCACTTTCGATGGGAAGCAGAAGATACCCTCTCTCCATTGCAGGTCGAGTTTATCGACCTATCCTATTATGAACCGGCCACCTGGCTTTGGGATTTTGGCGATGGTACAAGCAGTCAGGATACCAGTCCGGTACACTTATATGCATCACCCGGCATTTATCAAGTGTGTCTCACGGTTTGTAACACAATCTCATGTGACACAAAGTGCATGGAAGTTGAAGTGAAAACTGTAAATACAATCTCGGCACCCGGAGAAAAGGGAGGCTTTACACTTTCGCCCAACCCTGCTTCAGATGTTTTGCATATCCAATTTGACGTGGCATTGAAGGGTGAGATTGCCATTTCTGACCTTTCTGGACGGAAGGTTCAAGTACTGCGCATTAAGGAAGAAACAGAGGTCTTGTATCTTAATGTCGGCCATCTTGAAAATGGCGTTTATATGCTTTCTCTTTCTGACAGGTCCGGGAAATTACCTATATCCGTCAAATTTGTAGTGCTTAGATAAGGTTCTTTCGTTTCAACAAGAGTCCCTCGGGAATTGATTAAGAGGGCCTCTTGTTGATTATTTGAAATTATCCCCTACGCCACCTCGCCCGCGATCTTCTTCACCGTTTCCGTGTCGCCCATCGTATAATAGTGCAAACACGGCACCCCCGCCGCTTTCAGTTCCTTCGACTGCTGGGCGCACCATTCGATGCCGACTTGTTTAACCGCTTCGTCGTCTTTGGCTTTCTGCACCTCCCTGACAAAAGCCTCGGGAAGGTTGATGAAGAATTTGCGCGGGATGGAATTCAACTGGTATTTTTTGGTCAGCGGTTTTAGCCCCGGCACGATAGGCACCTCAATACCCGCAGCACGGCAGGCATCCACGTATTCGAAGTATTTTTGATTGTCATAAAACATCTGGGTCACAATGTACCCTGCGCCCGCATCCACTTTCTGTTTGGTGAAATGAAGGTCCGAAGAAAAATTGGGCGACTCAAAATGTTTCTCCGGATACCCTGCTATTCCGATACAAAAATCGGTAGGCTCCCCGTTCTGAATGTTGAGGTCGAGGTATTTGCCGTGGTTCATGCCGACAACTTGCCGCACCAGATCGAGCGCGTACTTGTGCCCATCGGATTCCGGGATGAACTTGTCTTCAAACTGACGGGCATCGCCACGCAAGGCCAGCACATTATTGATTCCCAGGAAGTTAAGGTCAATCAGCGCGTTTTCGGTTTCTTCCACGGAAAAGCCCCCGCAAATAAGATGCGGCACGGCGTCCACCCCAAAACGGTGCATCAGCGCGGCGCAAATACCTACGGTACCCGGACGTTTGCGGATAGCGGTTTTTTCATAATAACCCGAAGGGCGTTTGTTGTAAATAAACTCCTGCCGGTGATAAGTTACGTCAATAAACGGTGGCTTAAACTCCATCAACGCATCCAGCGTGTTGAAGATGGCCTGCATACTTCCGCCTTTCAGGGGGGGCAGCACCTCGAAGGAAACCAGGGTTTTCCCCTTTGCCTTTTGAAAATGTTCGGTGACTTTCAATGATGTATTGTTATTGGTTGATTGGTTGACTGGTTATCGGTTGACTGGTTATTGGTTGACTGGTTATTGGTTGATTGGTTATCGGTTGATTAGTTACTGGTTAATCAGGTCCAATAACTAATCAACCGATAACCAATCAACCAATAACCAATCAACCAATAACCAATAACCACCCTATTTCTGTGCATTTGCCCTTGCCCTGTACTCTGCCGCTTTTGCCTTGTTGCCCATGGCTTCGTTTATTTCGGCCATGTCTTCGAGGGTTCGGATGTCTTCATATTGGCGGTTGAGTGAAAATTCCAGAAAATGGAGCGCTGTTCCGGGATCATTTTTTACTTTCCAGAAAAACTCATACCCTATCCGGTGACAAAAAGCCATATACTTGTCCGCGTTGGAGCCATCAAGATAATTCATGTAGGCATCCACATTTTTTCGAAGCGTTCCATTGTAAGGCATTTTTTCAATGACATCCTCTGTGACATGAAAAAACTTGTCGAGTTGGTGGTCAATGTTAAACCGGGCTGCAGCTACATTGAATCTCATGATCGTTGCCGCGCCATATGTTGGGTTTATTTCCAAAGAGCGTTTGATGTGGAATTCCATTTCCTCCACCAGTTTTTTACGCACTTCTGGATCCTTTTCTCCGACATATTTTTCTTCGTAAAGCCCCGTGGCATAAAAACAGTGCGAACGCGCGCTGCCTTCCGAAACCTGAACGGCAGAACGGTTCAATGTTAAAGCACTCCGCCAATCAGGTATCCGGGTAACGACGCGGTAGGCAAACAAGGCTCCAATAATGGCAAAGACGATCATGCCCAAAGGATAGGCTGCGTCTGGTTTTTCTTTGAGCCATTCGGGAAGTTTTCTAGCAAAAAACCATCCGACAAAAATACAAAAGCCCAAAGATGGCATATATAAAAAGCGCTCGTTCATAAACGTGCCTACCGAAACAAAAAGATTGGATACGATACTGAGCGTCAACAGGTAAAACATGATAGCATAGGCCGGAACGCTGCGTTTTCGGAGGTTCCAAAGGGCCCAAAGACCCATTCCAAAATGGAGCACCAGGCCCAATATTGCCCGCCAATCTGACCAACTCACCTTGGGCACATGATAGGGGTAGTAGTCAATAGTAAGCGGATGCGGCACAAAAAGCAGTTTGATATACCAGCCCAAAGTAAGGAAAGTTGTTGCCAGTTTTTCATTCGAAGACATCCCGAAAAAAGGGTTGTTCATCACATCCGTGCCCGCCACTTTTCCGGAATCGATCCAATAGCCCAAGGCCCCGTGTCGTGCCCAAATGAAAACCATTCCCGCAATTAAAAGAGGGACAGAGGCCGATAGTGCCCTGGAAAATGGCACCTTGGTAAAAAACCAAACCGTCAGCGGAATGACCGCGATAAAGGTCAGAGCATTTTCTTTTGCAAACATGCCAATCAAAAGCGAAACCCCGGAAAGTATCAGCCACCACCAGCCTTTTGTGTCAAAATATTTGAGTGTGGCCCACAAGGCACCCAAGGCGCCCAACAAGGCAAGTATTTCGTCGCGACCTTTTATGTTGGCCACACATTCAACATGCAGCGGGTGTAAAACAAACAAGGCAGAAGCAATAAACGGAAGGCTAAAATACCCTTGCCCGCCGAAGCCTAGGCGAAGGTGGGACGACCCGCCTGCTTGAATCGGGAAAAGGCCGAGCAATATCCGGTACATCAACAGGCCCGTCAGACCGTACAGCAGCACATTGAAAAAGTGGCCGACCGCAGGTTTGTTGGCTCCAAAAACCTCTACCTCCATGGCGAAAGTAGCCAGTGAAAGCGGTCGATAACGCCCCCCTTCCAGCAGAAATTTTTGTTCTTTGAAATAGCCCATAAAACTATCGGCGCCGAAGATCCGCTTTATCCCTGCAAAGCCCTGCTGTACATAGTCGTTCTTCCAGTAAACCATCTCGTCATCAAGCACATAGCCATATTTGAGGCCTATGAAGTACAGCGCAAATGCCAATGCCAACAAGAGCAAAGATGGTATCCAATGGTTGCGCCAGAAACCGGGAACAAAGGTCTCAGTTAGCGGCGCAGGCGCAGGCTTATCTTTCTTTTGCGCCGCTGGTGCGTTTTTTTTCGAAACGGCGGCTCTGGGTTTGCTTTTTGCAGCCATAATTGCTAAATCAATAATGAGGTTGTTATCTGGGGCGGGGCAAAAGTAGAATGATTGCGGGCATTTTTTGCCAGTTTGCGTCATTCCTTAATATTCATCGAAGCGTTTTTAAATTTTAACGAATCTTAAACACGGCATTCCCCAACCGCTTTTAGCACCTTTGATGTCTTGCCCTCAAATCTGATTTTTTAATGCTTAAATTGCACAACATGAACAATCTCATCCGATTAATTGCACTCCTAGGATTGCTTTCCCCATTTTCAACCCCTATACTTATTCAGGCTCAATCAAGCTGCGTGGACTCCTCTTTTATCAACCCAAATGCAGTTTGCACCACCGAATTCGACCCCGTTTGCGGCTGCGA
>JBJXGO010000047.1:0-6490 GCA_046160345.1 Saprospiraceae bacterium | reverse complement strand
ATACCGGGCAGGGTCATCCAAACTTCCATATTGGCCAGATTGATATCTACCGGACCTGGAACCTTGTTTTGTTTGCCAGGGCTTTTATAACCTCCTGCGTAAACTACCGGAAGCGCAGCACTGGCCGCCGGTGCTGTGAGGGTAACGAAGGGTGCTATTCGGGCATAATCCTCCTCGCCAAGCGTGTAAATTTTTTCCAGGTCTTCTTTTTTTCGGAATTGACCGCCTTTGTTCCGGTAATTCAAGATGCTTTTTACGCTGCGGGACGGCAAGCCCAGCCGGAGCAAATCCGCTTCGCTGGCAGTATTCGGGTCGAAGGCGAACGGCTCGGCAACCGGTTTTTCAATTTCCTTTCCGGCAGTCAATTTTTCTGGAGAGCCAATCCGGATATACGGCAAGAGCCGCGCGTAATCTTTCTTATTCAGGCTCCATATCTTTTGAAAATCATCTGGTTGGCGAAAATTCCCGCCTTTTTCCCGGTAGTTGCAGATGATGTTCGACACATTTTCATTCAGTCCAAGTCGAATAAAATCCTCGAAGGAGGCCGTGTTTGGATCGAAGTAGAAAAGCGAAAAAGCGGGTTCTTTTTCGGTGTTTTCAAGGGTCTTGCGGAATTCAAGGGTTTCCTGTCGAAAAGCCCCAAAATCCGTGTCATGCTCTGAACGGAGCAGGCGGGCAATTTCCGGGATCGCAAAAAAAAGAAAAGCAAGTAAAAAAAGCGCAAACGTGCCGTTTCGCTCTGCGCGGTTGAAGCGCAGATAATTGAAGAACTGTGTTTTCATAGTGGATGATTTTAAAAAATTAAACAAAATTGGTGTTTCAATACGTGACATGGATCAATGATCCTTGCCGCCGCAAATTGGTTATGGGCTGTGCTGTTTCCCGATCCAGGCTCCCATGGTTCGCACATCGTGAAACGCCCAGCCTGCTGCCTCACATTCTTTTCGCCAACGTTCTGTTTGCCGAAAAGTGTTGGAAGCGTCGAATACTACCAGGGAAAAAGGGAAACGCGCACGACATTCAGCTATTGAAATTTTAGGGCTTTTGGACAAAATCAAGACATCTACACTGACCGGCCTGGACTTGCCTGCAGACACCCAACGGACATCGTCCACGAAAAGCATTTTTTGGTCAAAAAACTGAACAAAAGGAAGGTGGACGAACAAGTTGTGCGCTGAAATTTCTGAAGAGTCTGCGAAAAAAAACCTTGCCTGTTCGCGCATGCCGGTTGCCGTTCTATTGGCCATTGCGGCAAAGTTTTCCTGTCGCTTGGAAATTGAATCCATTAAGGAAAACACCTGGTCGCCATCCATGAAATCAATCAATCGGGCCTTGTTTACGTGGTATATCACGGTTGTTCGCTGGGTTTGTTTGCTCAAAACCATATAGGTCCGATACAGACCAAGGAAAGCCATCGTCCCAAAAAACACCCCAAGCCAGCGGCCCCTTTTGGTGGCTGTAGCTGCTCCCAAAAAAGCAAGGCAGGCATACAGCGCGAACACGACCCAGTTGGCGGTCCAAATGTTGCGCGCCACTCCACCGGGGATATTTTGGATAAAAAAAATGATTTTGTTCATCCAGAGCAACATATAATAAAGGAGCAAGCCAAGCCAATCAGCCAGTGTTTGCGACACCGAATCGAGCAGGACCAATATGGCGCCACCCCACAAAAACGCTGCGCCGACAAACACCACAACCCAGCCAGCCAGCCAAAAATAAACCGGAAACTGGTTGAAATAAAAAAGCGTAAGTGGCAGGGTGCCCAATTGAGCGGCTACGCCTACAAGGAACACCTTTAGCGGTTCGTCTATCCAGGGCGACATCGGTGGAAACATTTTATAAAACCTGGGATAGAAAAAAACCATACCCGCCACGGCAGCATAAGAAAGTTGGAACCCAACATTAAACAAAAAATAGGGGTTGTAAATCAACAGGATAAATGCGGAAGCCGGCAATACATTCCAGGCCGAAGCCGATCGCCAAAACGCTTTCCCAAGCATATATACGCTGAACATGACTGAGGCCCGTAACACCGATGCCGTTGCGCCTGTCAGAAAAGTGAAGGCCCAAATGGCGCTTAATACCAGCAAAGTTTCGATGAGTCGCCCGTTTTTTCCGCGCAAACGGAGCCGGCCAATCAGGAACATCAAACCCACATACAGCATTCCGATATGCGTGCCTGAAACTGCAAGTGCGTGCATAGAACCTGTTTCCGCGTAGGCGCTGCGCATTTCGTCTGACAGATCGTCTGTGTAGCCCACCAGCAAGGCGGCCGCTACTGCATATTCATCGATGCTGGGAAAGTATTTCTGGAGCAGGTTCAACAGGCGTTCCCGGCTTTCGTAGGCCTTTTGCCAGAGCAGCCAACCATTTCCGCTCGAAAGTATCGTCAGCGAATCTGGCTTTACAAAGGCTTGATAATGAATATTTTGAAAATGCAAATAACGGGCATAATCAAAGGCGTGGGGATTTTTAGGCGGCTCGGTGGGGCTAATTTTGGCCTGAATCCCAAGCCGGTCTCCATATCGGATGCTATCGTTGGGAGAACCAATATCCAGAAACAACATAAGATTACCGGTAACGCGATGAAGGGAATCCGGTGTCGGTCCCATCGCTTCCACATGGATCGGAATTTTCAGTTTTGCACCCCTTGAAGGCGCCTCATATACGGTGCCGAGGAGGTAATGACAATGCTGGATTCTAGGAGCAAAATGACCGGGTTGTTGGAGCTCATTTTGGTTCAGAATATGGAAATAACCAAAACCTAAAAGCAACAAGTGGGTGTAGGCTCCAAATATCCAGCGAAAACGGTAGTCAAATTTTTGCAGCGCAAGCAAAGCGCCAATGATCGCTCCAGCCATGAGTGCCCAGTCCAAACCGGGCACTACAATGCCAGACCACTCACCTAAAGCAAGGCCTGCAATATATGGAACAATAAAACGGAGGTAAGGAAGACCATGCGGGATCATTCGGTTTGTTTATCCTTGGGGGATGAAGCGGGTTATACATTGGGTGAAGCGATCAAGGGGTAAACAAAAATACATTTTTTATTCCATAAAAAACTTCGAGACGGAAAATATTTTCTGTCCAAAGGAAAAAACAGGGCTGCCTTGCTTTTTCAAAACTTTTTGTATGAAAAAATGTTTGAGCGAGGTAATTTTGCCCGCTCTTTATGGATTTTAAAATCACTTCCGAATATCAGCCCACGGGCGATCAGCCGCAAGCCATTGAACAGTTGGTGAACGGCATCCAACAAGGCGACCAGGCTCAGGTATTGTTGGGCGTGACGGGCTCGGGCAAGACGTTTACCATGGCCAACGTCATTGCCCAACTCAACCGCCCTACCTTGGTGCTTACTCACAACAAGACTTTGACCGCACAGCTATACGGCGAGTTTCAGAGTTTTTTTCCGGACAATGCAGTAGAATATTTCGTTTCGTATTACGACTATTACCAGCCCGAAGCATACCTCTCCGTATCAGATACTTACATAGAAAAAGACCTGCAAATCAATGAATTGGTGGACAAGCTTCGGCTTCGGGCCACCAGTACTTTGCTTTCCGGAAGGCGCGACATCATCATAGTTGCTTCAGTCTCCTGCATTTACGGCATGGGCAATCCCGACGATTTCAAAACCGGAATAATCCGCCTGGAGAAAGGAATGAAACTGCCCAAAACACAGTTTCTGTATGCACTGACCGACAGCCTTTATTCGCGTACAGAGACGGACTTCACTCGCGGCACTTTTCGGGTGCGTGGCGACACGGTGGACATCAACCTGCCCTACGCAGACACGGGTTACCGGGTAATATTTTTTGGAGACGAGATCGAGGCCATCGAAAGCTTGGAGCTGGTTTCCGGGAGGAGAATTGAAGCTGTGGACACTGCGGCTATTTTTCCGGCCAATCTTTATGTGGCGCCCAAAGATCGTTTGACAGAGATCATCCACAGTATCCAGGATGAAATGAACGCGCAGGAACAGTATTTTATCAGTGAAGGTCGATCTGCTGAGGCCCGGCGTATAAGAGAACGAACCTCTTTTGACCTTGAAATGATCCGAGAACTTGGCTATTGTTCCGGCATCGAAAACTACTCTCGTTTTTTTGACCGACGCAGGCCCGGCACCCGGCCTTTTTGTCTTTTGGATTATTTTCAGGATGATTTTTTGATGATCATTGATGAGAGCCATGTCACGGTACCCCAGGTGCGGGGAATGTGGGGCGGAGACCGGGCACGCAAGCAATCGCTGGTCAATTTTGGCTTCCGCCTGCCCTCGGCTATGGATAACCGCCCACTCAATTTTGACGAATTTGAGGGCATGATAAACCAGGTCATTTTTGTAAGTGCAACCCCTGCCGATTATGAACTGGAAAAAACAGAAGGCGTTGTGGTAGAGCAACTTGTACGACCAACGGGGCTGCTTGACCCGCCAATTGAGGTGCGGCAATCGCACAACCAGATTGACGATCTGATCGAAGAGATCCAGCAGCGCGTGGAAGTAAATGAACGCGCCCTGGTGACAACCCTGACCAAACGTATGGCTGAAGAATTGGCCAATTATTTTGACAATATCGGTATCAAATGCCGTTACATACACTCAGAAGTGGAGACTTTGGAGCGGGTGGAAATCCTGCGCGATTTACGTCTGGGTGAGTTTGATGTGCTTATCGGGGTGAACCTTCTCCGGGAGGGTCTTGACTTGCCGGAAGTGTCTTTGGTGGCCATTCTTGATGCCGACAAAGAAGGTTTTTTGCGCAATACCCGGTCGCTCACGCAGACGGCTGGTCGTGCGGCGCGCAATTCCAACGGGCTTGTCATTTTCTACGCTGATAAGATCACCGATTCCATGCGCAACACCATCGACGAAACAATCCGTCGGCGCAGCATCCAGATAGCCTACAACGAGGAACACGGAATCACACCGACCACCGTTACCAGAACCAGGGAGCAGATTCTTGCTACCCGAAGTATCCTTGATGTACGTGGAATCGAGCCGACCAAGGTTTACATTGAAAATGAAGAGATTAGTCTCGCTGCTGAACCAATCGTTGCTTACGCTACCCGCAGTCAATTAGAAAAAATGGTAGCTGATTCTGAAAAGAAAATGAAAGCGGCTGCCAAGGATTTGGACTTTATCAGCGCAGCACAATACCGGGATGAAATGAATGCACTGAAAAAGCAGATGGGCGAGCGCTTTGGGTGGCATGAGGGATAATTGGGGCGTGTTCAGCAGGAATGTGTGGCACACCTAAATTACGTAATAGTCGAGCTGTGCCATACTTTTCTAAACACGCTCCCCCAAAAAGATCAATTTCCCAAACTATTTTTCGGTTTTACCCGAGGCACTATTTCTGCATTTAGGTAAACGATATGTCGGCCATTTGGGCGTGTGTTGTCGTAAACGATCACGCCGGGAGTGGTCTTGCCGATCTTGCCCATAGTGGCAAATTCCACCCGAATATCTGCTGTTTCGCCGGGCATTATGGGGAAGCTCGGGCGGTGCAATACCGTACAGTCACAAGTAGCTTTTACGTCTTTAATGATATAGGGTTTGGCTCCGGTATTGGTGACCTGAAAAGATTTTGTGATCACTTCGCCTTCATTCACGCTGCCGATTTGTATGGTATCCTGTGCCCAGCGCACGGTGGTTCGGTCATCGGTATCTCCCTGTTTTTTTAAAAGTTCCAGTCGAATGTACTGCAGGGCACGTTCCTGTTGCGCTTTGTCCAACTCCATATAGGAATGTGTCACTTCCCGATCAATGCTTGAGCCGAGATGCCGCATGTACTCGAGCAGATCAATTTTTTGCGCAAGAGAGAGCGTGTCCAGATAGGGCCGCATTTCGCCGATGGCTACAGTTTGCGCATCCAAATGTTTGAAAGTAAAGGAAACTAAAAGGAACAGAAATATTCGGACGACAAGGTTCATGGCTATCAAAATTTTGAGCAAAAATAGGGAGAATAATGAAGGCAGCTCAAAGGAGTGCTTTGGAGAGAATAAAATTGAGATATACCTCGTCCTGATTATTAAGCCCCAGCCTGTTGTTGGTCAGGTGAAGCAGGCTTGGCAGCGCGCGATCCAGGTTTTTGTCCAATGCCTTGAATATCATTTGATTGCCAAGGGTCCAGCGGGCCCACTCGGGTTGTTTTTTGTCAAATTTCTCTTTATCGAGCGCTTTCCAAAGTTCAAGCAGGGAAGCCTGAAGATCTTCCTTTTGCGGAGCAAAATTGTTTTCAAAACCGGCTTTGATTTCATCCAAAAAACCAGGCGTGGCATTTTCTTCCGGCACAAAAAAAAGTGGCAGCCATTGCTCCATCAACTGCCCGAAATACCTTGAGGTCTGCTCCAGGTCCATTCCTGCCGCGTGGGCGGCAATGGTGTGCATGCGCAATGCGTCGAACATTGAATCGCCATAGGTATGCTGTTCCCGAGCGAGTCTGTCAAGGGTTACCCGGCTGCTAAGATGAAAATATTCCTCTGCAAGGCCAAG
>JBJXGO010000046.1:0-11918 GCA_046160345.1 Saprospiraceae bacterium | reverse complement strand
TCATTGTGTTCCGAGCCGCGCATTTTCACGCCGGAAAACCCGGATCCGAACTCAAAACCCTTGACGGCGTTGATAGAAAGCATGGCTTTGCCCAAATCGGCGTGGAGCTTGTCAAATACAGGTTCTCCGAGACCGGGCATGCAGCCTCGCACCACAGCTGTAACGACGCCGCCAATGGTATCACCTTCTTTTCGGATTTTTTTGATGAGCGTAATCATTTTGTCAGCCAGCACAGGGTCGGGACAGCGTATGTCGTTGGATTCAGTGAGCGAGAGATCCAATTGTTGGTAATCTTTTTTAATCTCCAGATGCCCGACCTGGCTCACAAATGCCTGTATTTCAATATTCTGTGTGCGTAAAAGTAATTTTGCCAAAGCACCGGCGGCAACGCGGGCAGCGGTTTCCCTGGCGCTGCTTCGGCCTCCGCCCCGATAGTCGCGGTGACCGAATTTGGCCTGCCAGGTATAGTCGGCATGGCTGGGCCGGAAACTGGCGGCCAGATGATCGTAATCGCGACTGCGCTGATCTTCGTTGGGAATGATCAGAGCGATGGGCGTACCGATGGTGCGGCCTTCAAACACACCGCTTAGCACCTGCACGGTATCGCTTTCCTTGCGCTGTGTAACTATGCTGCTTTGTCCAGGCCTGCGGCGATCCAATTCGTTCTGGATAAAATCGAGATCGAAAACCAGTCCTGCAGGGCATCCGTCTATCACGCACCCGATGGCCTCGCCATGTGATTCACCAAAAGTAGTGACCCGGAAAATCTCGCCGAAAGTGTTGGACATTATGTAGGGCGAAATTCATTTCGCCAGAAACAATTGTTCAGAAACAATAAAGCGCAAAAATAGAAGGAGAAAACGTTGGAACGAAAAGTATTTCGGATTATTGAGGCGAAATGAATTTCGAATGATTGAAGCGAAATGAATTTCGAATAAAAAAAGGCGAAATGAATTTCGCACCACAAAAAAAAAGCAGGTAGCCCAAAGAAGGAAGGCTGCCTGCTGCTGCACTGATGATGATGAAAAAAGGATTAACGAATTGTGTTTCGACCTAACCGAAAGCATAAGGGGGAAATGTCATTCACCTGAAAATTGCGTTCTTTTGCAAAATGTGGTGAGGAGACCAGCCCTACCCCCCAGATGGACTGGTCCCTCGCCCACGGGCTTAAGGCCGCATTTGGCCTTAATTTCTTACACAGAATTTGTCCTCGTTTTTCCGAATTCGCCCGCACTTTGAAAGTATCATCGGCAGCAGCGTTCCGTGCTTATTTGTAAGGCAACTACTGTGCCATAGTTAACAAATGGGCAACACTTTTTTATGCCCAACAATACGGTTTTTAAACTATTTTTTCACCTAAAGTATTTATAATCAAACGTTTAAGTAAAAATTGTCATAGACGGACATTTTGGCAGCAACATCGCAATGGCACAGCCTTTGAAAAGGATCTTAGAATATTTTCTGGCCATTGACCACAATAACTCATTGACCACATTAACTCACATTTATCAATATGCATACAGGTACTATTTCTGTTCAAACCGAGAACATTTTTCCCATCATCAAAAAATTCCTATATTCCGATCATGAGATATTCCTTCGAGAGCTCATATCGAATGCCGTGGATGCAACTACCAAACTGCAGGTATTGGCTTTGAGTGGTGAACTAAAACAAGAGATCGGGGAGACCACCATTGAAATATTTAACGACGAGGAGAAGAAAACCCTGACAATTCGTGACAAAGGAATTGGGATGACCGAAGAGGAGGTGCTCAAATACCTCAACCAGATCGCTTTTTCAAGTGCCTCCGAATTTCTTGAAAAATATCAGGACAGTGCCATTATTGGTCATTTTGGCCTAGGGTTTTACTCCGCCTTTATGGTGGCAGACAAGGTGGAAGTCGTGACGAGGTCCTGGCAAGAAGGCGCGGAACCGGTCCGTTGGTCTTGTTCCGGAGATACAACCTATAGCATCGAGCCTGCGCCCGAAAAAACAGACCGCGGTACTGACATTATCCTGTATATTAATGAAGAGAACAAGGAATTTTTAGAAAAAAACCGGTTGAAAGGGCTGTTGGACAAATACTGCCGCTATTTGCCGGTGCCGATCCAATTCGGTACAAAAACCGAATATGTGGAAACAGGTGAAGGCGAGGATAAAAAAGAAGAAAGTGTGGAGGTGGCAAATATCATCAACGATACGCACCCGATATGGAAACGCCAGCCTGCCGAACTAAAAGACGAAGATTACCGCGAATTTTATCGCCAAATGTTCCCAATGTCGGCAGAACCAATGTTCTGGATTCACCTTAACATTGACTATCCCTTCAATTTAACGGGCGTCTTGTTTTTTCCAAAAATTGGTGGCAGCGCCATAGAACTGAACCGCAACAAGATACACCTCTATTCCAACCAGGTTTTTGTAACAGACGATGTGCGCGACATAGTGCCAGAATGGCTTCAACTCTTGCATGGAGTAATTGATTCGCCCGACATTCCGCTTAATGTTTCGCGATCCTACCTGCAGGCCGACGGCAATGTGAAAAAGATCAGCGAACACATTACCAAAAAAGTGGCGGACAAACTTAATGACCTCTTTAAAGCGGACCGCCCGGCTTTTGAGCAAAAATGGCGTGATCTGGGTATTTTTGTTAAATATGGGGTCATTTCTGACACTAAATTTGAAGAAAGAGCCAACAATTTCACCCTGGTGGAAAACACGAAAGGGAATTTTTCACTCCTGACCGAATACAAGGAAAAAGTCAAGGAAAACCAGACGGACAAACAAGGCAAAACCATAGTTATTTATACCACCGATGCTGAAGGCCAACACGCTCAAATCGCTGGCGCTGAAGCCCGGGGCTATGATGTTTTACGGCTTGACACCGTGCTCGACAACCATTGGATGCAGCACATGGAATATCGCTCTCAACTTGGACTGTCATTTGTTCGTGTTGATTCCAATACGGCCGATCAACTGGTGCAAAAGGACGAAAATCGCGAATCAGTACTTTCAGAGGAGGAACAAACAACCGTAAAATCGCTGTTTGAAAAAGCCTTGAACGGCCAGGCAGGTTCTTCCGTAGAGCTCTCACCGCTCTCCCCCGACGAGCAACCCGTACAGATCGTGAAGCCCGAGTTTATGCGCCGGATGAAAGAAATGCAATCAATGCATGGCATGGGCGGTTTGGGAGATTTCCCGGATTCTTACAATGCGGTGGTGAATTCCAATCACCCCCTCGTTGTGAACAAACTCCTTAAAATAGAAGGAGAGGAGGCGCAAGTTGCGTTTTCAAAATATCTGTTGAACCTTGGTTTGCTGCAACAGGGCATGCTGCGCGGAGAGGCGCTGACCGGGTTTGTCCACGAGACTTTGGGGAAGTTGTAGCACGATCACCTTGCTTTAAAAAATGAGTACCTTGATGGATGAAAACAACCAACCGTATCCTTAATTTTTTTCGGAGAATGGCTTATCCCCTCCTCCTGCTGTTGGTTTTGTGGGCCGTCGCGGTCCAATCAGGATGTTTCTCTATGCGTACCTCCGATGCAGGTTGGCGTAAAAAACTTCAAAAAAAAGGTCAGTACAACGTTCCACAATTTCTTGATATTCAAGATAAAAATGGCCGCCGCATTCATGCGGTGGCCATTTGTGCTTCCGATACCTTGCCTTTGGTAGCAATGGTGCATGGCTCCCCTGGCTCGGCAGACGCATTTCTTGATTATCTGGCAGATACCTCCCTGACCAATCAGGCGCGGCTTGTATCTATTGACCGTCCGGGTTTTGGATACACAGCAGGTTTCGGCCAACCAGAGCCTTCGCTAGAGGCGCAGGCTGCTGCCGTACAGGCCATTACAAGTTGGCTGGCCCCATCTCAAAAAGTAATATTGGTCGGTCACTCGCTTGGCGCTCCGGTCATAACAAAGTTTGCGATGGACTACCCGGAAGAGACCGCCGGCCTGATCCTGGTGGCAGGTTCCATCGATCCTGCGCAGGAGGAGCACCCCTGGTGGCAAAAAATGATCGATGTGCCCCCTGTAAAATGGATCACGCCCAAATCTTTCTGGACAAGCAATGCTGAAATTATCCCTTTGGAGCGGGAGTTGGAAAAAATAG
Organism: Saprospiraceae bacterium; assembly: GCA_046160345.1. Lineage (GTDB taxonomy): Bacteria > Bacteroidota > Bacteroidia > Chitinophagales > Saprospiraceae > M3007. The sequence goes on along the minus strand of JBJXGO010000046.1, from coordinate 7,804 downwards.
TACCATATTGGCCACGCATCAATTGCCCGGTTCGGGTTGTTCATGCTGTAAACGACCAGTTGGTGCCAGTGGCCAACGCTTCATTTGCACAAAAAATGCTGGTGAATTGTCCGGATTTAAAAATGGAAATTCTGCCTAAAGGGAATCACTTTATTTTGTGGAATCGGCGGGAAATAATTACCAGGCATCTGCTTCAAATCCTTAAGTTATAGGTCACTTTTTACCCTTTCAAACTTCCAGCCTTCTTCAGTTAGTTTTTCCAACACTTTTGGAAGCGCGAAACGCATCCTGGTTGCCGCCTTCAGGCTGTCATGAAACAGGACGATCGAGCCGGGTTGAATATTGTCCAGCACATTTTGAAGGCATTGTTCTGGAGTTATTTTAGGGTCAAAATCACCGCTTAGCACATCCCACATTACAATGCGGTACCGGGACTTAAGTTTTCGGGTTTGTGAGGGCTTCAAAGTGCCGTAAGGTGGGCGAAACAAGGGACTGGCCACTATTTTCGCACAACGCTCCACATTTTCCAAATAGTCGGGGGTCTTTGTTTTCCAACCTTTTAAGTGATTGAACGTATGGTTGCCAACAGCATGACCCTCTGCCAGTATTTGTTGAAAAATTTCGGGATGTTTTCGTACATTATCGCCTACACAAAAAAATGTGGCTTTTGCCTCATATTTTCGGAGCATATCCAAAACCCAGGGGGTAGCTTCCGGGATAGGCCCATCATCGAAGGTAAGAAATATCACTTTTTCCGATGTAGGGACATGCCAGGTGTAGTTTGGCAACAGGTTTTGAAGGAGTCGGGGTGTTTTGGAAAGGTACATCAGTAAAAATTCGTTTTGTCAATGATTGCCACCGTCAGGGGTTAGAGTAGGTCTCCATTTAAGACAGGCAATTCTTGCCAAAAGGTTGGGCAGCCCAATTATGCCAGAAAGCGACAAGTTTCAAAGTCATCTGGTTTCCAGCAAGAAAACTGTTATTTTTGCCGCTTGTTCACATATTGGGTCATTATAGTCATTGGTAGTCATTGGTCATTGATCAATGACTAAATGACCAATGACTACCAATGACCATACTGACAAAATGACGAAATGACGAACCCACGCGTAAGATTTGCTCCTTCTCCTACTGGCACCCTTCATATTGGCGGCGTGCGCACGGCCTTATACAACTATCTTTTTGCACGAAAGCATGGAGGAACGTTTATCCTTCGTATTGAGGATACTGATCAGGGTCGTTATGTTCCAGGCGCAGAAGAATACATCATTGAGGCCCTTCGTTGGGTCGGTTTACTTCCTGATGAAGGCGTGGGATTTGGTGGCCCCGACGGCCCATACCGCCAGAGCGACCGTAAAGAAATTTACCAAAAACATGCGCACGAACTGGTGCAGCGAGGCCATGCTTATTATGCATTTGACACGCCGGAAGAATTGGACGCCCGCCGTCAGGCTGAAGAGCATTTTACCTACAACCATTTGACGCGCAATGGCTTAACCAACAGCCTGACGCTAGACCAAGCAACACTTAAACTTCGGTTAGATTCAGAAGCCTCCTTTGTGATTCGACTGAAAGTGATGCCGGGACAACATATTCATGTTCAGGATCAGATCCGTGGCGACGTAATTTTTGAGAGCAGCGAATTAGATGACAAGGTGCTCTTAAAAGCAGATGGCATGCCCACCTATCACCTGGCCAACATTGTGGACGACCACCTTATGCGCATCACTCATGTGATACGCGGGGAGGAGTGGCTGCCAAGCACGGCACACCACGTATTGCTTTACCAAGGATTTGGCTGGGAGGGTACAATGCCGAAGTTTGCGCACCTGCCCCTGATAATGAAACCTGTGGGGAATGGCAAATTGAGCAAGCGCGATGGTGCAAAGTTTGGCATTCCGGTGTTCCCCATCGGTTGGAAAGCTGATACCCCCGAAGAAAGTTTTGGAGGATTCCGGGAAGCGGGGTTTTTACCTGAGGCCTTGATCAATTTTCTTGCGCTGCTGGGATGGCACCCCGGAGGGGATGAGGATGTGTTTTCTTTGCAAGAATTGATTAAGTTGTTTTCTATAGAACATATCGGAAAAAGTGGCGCGCGATTTGACTATGAAAAAGCAAAATCCTATAACCAAAAATACATTCATGCGATGGACGACCTGGCTTTGGCCGCCCATGTTCGACCGCTCGCCGAAGCTAAAGGGTACCAGGTTTCTGATGTTTTTTTGGCAAAAGCGATCTCTTTGATTAAAGACCGTGTGACATTTTTAACAGATTTTGTCGAAACAGGATATTACCTCTTTGAACCAGTGCGGAATTACGACGAAGAGACCTTGCAAAAAAGATGGAATGGCGACATAGCGGCAGTTTTTGCCGAATTGACGAAAAAATTGGCTACTTTTGATCTGGATAATGCGCTTGAATTAGAAGAATCTGTTAAAACATTTATACAAGAAAAAGGGCTGAAGCCTGGAGATATATTGCCCTTGCTGCGCATTGCCCTGGTGGGAACAATGAAAGGCCCTGCGGTTTTCGAAACGATGGTGGTGATGGGAAGGGAGGAGACAGTGTCGAGGTTGAAGCGGCTAATTGATAAACTCAAGTGAGTAAGTTATACCATACTACTGGATATTTTCTGAAATCGAGACCTATAAGGTTTTTTTGAAACCTTATAGGTCTTGGAGCAAAACAAAAATGTCTATAAGTATTCTGTTATACTCAATTGACCCTTAAGTATTACAGCGCTATGAAAAAATCAAAAAACACAAAGAAGGTTTCAAAACCTGACCCTGGATTGAAGGATATAAAGAAAGTGAGCCTTCATGTGAATGAGTTTGGGGAGATAGTCCGTGATGTAAAAACTGACGACCTCAATGCTTTTTTAGATGATAAGGTGCCAGATAAAAAACTTTAAGCGTAACAGATTTTAGGTTCCAAGTCAGAATTCCCATCTACTTGAAACTCAAATCTTTCAATTTAGTACCCAACCCGTCCGTATGATAAACCGATTACAAAAATTACTGCGGGCATTGCCTTACTGTGTGGGTTTTTGCCTTTTACTCCAGCCTGGTTCCAGTCTTGTTGCCCAACCTGACTTTTTCAATTTCAGCTACAACGGACCAAGCACGCTCTCAGTTGGCCCAACTTGCAGTTCCATGTTGCAAGGCAACGTGCCCGACCCAGTGGTAAGTTCCAGCATGGGTTACAACATCACGATGTCTATGTTTGACCCCGTGGCCTCCGGCTTTCAGTACAGCGATCTGTTTACCACAGGTACCATTGCCCATGTTTTTTGGTTTGTGAAAGACGACATGGGGCACTCGCACACTTACGAGTATTTTATCAATTTTGTAGATACATCGCCGCCGACCTTTGATCTGACAGGCGTTTTTGACACCCTGGAATTCAGTTCAATTGTACAGGTGCCCGTCCAGACTGCCCTACCCGCTATGGACAACTGTACCCCAGTAGTTAGCGATACTTTTTACCAAACCATTACACCCGATACCTGCCAAAGCGGCAGCTTCACCCGCACCTGGATGGCTTCGGATGCAAGCAACAATACAGCCACTTATACCCAAACCATCATTATTTACCCGGACACCCTCCCGCCGCTTATTACAGGTTATCCCTTAAGCGGCTCGGCGCCTTGTACGCAATTGGCCACTGCCTACCCAGCCTGGCGCGCCTTGCAAATTGCCACCTTTGCTGCTACGGATGCGTCAGGGGTGAAATCCCTGATAAACAACGCTCCAGTCACTTTCCCTTCGGGTTGTAAAGTTCCACTTACGGTAAAATTCTGGGCCATAGACAACTGTAACATTCAGCAAATTGTGACAGTAACGTTCTCGACCTCGGATTCGAAAGGGCCCGTAGTGGTCAAGCCTCCCAAGGACACGGTAGCCTATTGTTCCCAAAGTGACAACGAAATGATTAAACTCAGGGAGTGGATCAGCACAAAAGCATATTCTCAGGCCTTTGACTCTTGTTCCTTCCCTTTGAGTTATTCCATGGAAATCGGTGGAGTGCCCAAGGATTCTGCTCAGGTGATCGCGGCGTTTTTTGCCTCATTTTCGGGTGGATGTGTTACGGATACCATTGGCAATCAAGTTTTTAACCAGGTTCATGGTTTTGTTTCGGTTGATTTTTTTGCTACGGATGCCTGCAGCAACCGGACCTTTATGGGCAATGCTGATTTTGGGGCCATTGATACGCTGCCACCTACAATTACAGGTGACAACGCCATAGAACAATGCGGAGGCGGGAATGACCAGACTGCCCTGCAAGCCTGGATAAATGCACATGGAAATGCCGCAGTGACTGAAGATTGCTCGGATTTTACCTGGACCAATTTTAGTTTCAGCACTTCAAACGGGCAATCAGGTATGGGCAATTTCAACCTTGGCCCCTACCCCAGTGTTCAAGCCAATAACTGCAGCTGGTTTACAAATGTGAGCTTCCGCGCAACCGACGATTGTGGCAACAGCAAAACAATCACTTTGCGATGGAGCATTGAGGACACCCTGGCCCCCAGCATAACCGGCCTGCAACCCAACATCACGGTGTATTGTCCAAATCCATTGCCTACGGTCCCCGCTGCCACGGTCAGCGACAACTGTGATGCGAACATAACCACCACATTTTCAAGAATTTACAAAGACAGTTTGTGCGACGGGTCCTATACTGTGTTGACAACCTGGACAGCCCTGGACGATTGTGGAAACTCCAGTTCTGCTACGCAAAACATTTTTGTGAGCGATACTACAAGGCCCGTTTTTACACTTGTTCCAGCCAATAAAACTTTCCGTTGCGACACCTTTTTGTTGCCAGCTGTGCCCATCATGGGCATGAATATTACGGCGATGGATGTTTGCAGTCCGGTGGTGAGTATAACCACATCGACCAATTCATTACAAGACCCGAACCCTGCCCTTTGTGGCCATTACAGTTACGACATCATCCGGGTATTCACCGCAACAGATGAATGCGGAAACACCCGAACAGCCAGCCAAACCCTTATAGTGGTTGATAACCTGGGCCCGGTGCCAGGTGGTGTTTTAGATACCACCACCTTGTGCAGTGCGCTGGTGCCCTTCCCGGCTCCCACGCCTTTAGCAACCGACGCTTGTAGCGGCCCGACAGCCCCCCCGACATCTTCAGGTCAAACAACCACAGCAGGGGCTTGCACAGATCAATATACCATTACCGTACACTGGTCGGCAAGTGATGTTTGTGGCAACAATACAAATTTTGACCAATTGGTCCATGTGATCGATACAGTTGCGCCAACCATTCTGAACATCCCTGCCAATATCACGGTAGAGTGCGATGCGATTCCAGCAGCCCCTAACAACAACAGCTTCAATACTGCCGACAATTGCGACAACGCCGTAGCAGTAAACTTGGCTGAGTCGGAGATCAGAGACCCTGATCCGACTACCTGTGACCACTGGAGTAATTACATCGTAAAACGTGAATGGACAGCGACCGATAATTGTGGCAACCAGAGAACTTATACGCAATTGATTCAGATTGTGGACACAACACCCCCTGCCATTGTGCCGCAAAGCGCTATGATGTTCCCCAATGATTTGGGTGATTGTGGCGCGGATGTGACCCTACCTGCACCGCTTTCGGTAACCGACGTGTGTAGTATGCAGCTCGTGGGAGTGGTAGAGGAAGATACGATGTTCCTGGTTCTTTCTCCCGAACATATTGCAAGTTCAAGTGCCGATACCGTTGTTTTCCAAATGGCACTTCCAAATGCTTCGCCCCTGCAACCAGTTGTAGGCCCTGCAACGCTCACCATTTATATCGATGAGGCGGATGCAGAAGGACAACAGGAATTTTTTAAAATTTTTGGGGAAAACAATACACCGCTTAATTCAACGAACCTGACGCTAGGTCAATGTGGTTCAAGTACTACGGTTATAACGCTACCTGCCAATCAATTGAACAGCTGGATCAATGATGGCAATTTGACGCTTACCCTGGCTCCAAATAATTTTAATATAAATTTAGTACCATGCGCAAATTATCTCAATCGTATTCGTGCCAGGATAGATTATTTTTATACCAGTTCAGATGTATCGATTGAGTTGACTTATTCTTTGGACGGAGGCGCTTCGCAGAATTTCCCAGCTGCAGGTCCTACCTTTTTGCAGGAAGGGCCTCATACGGTGGTTTATACAGCCACGGATTGTGCGAACAATGTCTCCACCGCTTCGATGCAAATAACGGTGAACGATACCCAGGCGCCAAGTATGGCAACGCCTGCCAATATAACTGTTTACACTGGCCAGAACAATTGCCAGGGCGCAGCCACACTTCCCTTCCCGGTTATTACAGAAAACTGCGCCATGTCCGCCAGTTTGACGCTGGCATCGGCAATTTTGCCCCTCCAATTTGAAGATGACCCGGACCAGGGCATAGTAGCCATTGACATTGCGCCGACACTTTCGGGCCTTATTCCAAATGCTGTGGGGCCAGGTGTTTTAAGAATAAGACATAAAGGTGACAACGCACAGCCAGGTGAATTTTTCAATGTTTATGGTGTAGGAGGAATTCCATTAGGCTCCACTGCCCAAGACTCAATACAGGGAGAATGCACTGTTTTTTTTGAAACAGTCATTCCGGTCACAGCCGCTGATATAAACAATTGGGCAGCAGGAGGAGGGAATACCTCTTTTTACCTCGAATCAAACCTTGTGAGAAATTGCGCCGCACTTTTGCCCAATGGAACAGACGGGATAAGCATGGTGCAGGTAATTCTGGAATACAGTTATGCAGTAGTAAATTATACCGTAAAGAAACCTGTAAATCAAACGGTTGCGAGTGGGAGCCTAACAGGGAACATGACAACGGTAACGCTGCCTCCCGCCAATTATTCGGTGATGTACACCACCACCGACCATGCCGGGCTTACTGGCATGACCAGCTTTAACCTAACGGTGCGCGATACCGTTAAACCCAAGGCTATTTGCCAGCCCGTGTTCATCGTTCAAGTTGACCCATCGGGGGGTGAACCCGACACTTTAATGCCCGCCAGCATCAACAATGGCAGCTTTGACAATTGTACCCCTGCGCCGAATCTGAGTTATTCGGTTTCGCCCAATATTTTCAATTGCGATCAGGCAAACACCACGGTTCAGGTTACTTTAACCGTAACCGATACATCAGGCAACTCAGCCACTTGCAAATCCAGTGTAGGCATAACGACCACCACCCCAACCCCAACTTACAACGCACCAGTTTGTGAAAATGGCACTTTGCAGTTGTTTGCCAACCCGCCTTCGGCGCTGCCCTTTAGCTATCAGTGGAGCGGGCCGAACAATTATTCGAGCAACTTACAAAACCCTGAGGTGACCACCAATGCCATGGGAATTCACAATGGCACATATTGTGTTACCATAACCGGAGCTACGTTTTGTACTTCCTCCGCCTGTGTGCTGGTGAACCTGGCCACTCATGGAACTACGCCAGTACTCACGGCTAATGGATTTAATTTTTGCCCCGGCCAGAACATCGTTTTGGCAACCACCCCTTATCCCGGCCAAAACGTTAGTTATCAATGGCTTATGGATACCCCTAGCGGCCTGGTCATTTTGGGGACAACCTCGTCGACCACCGTTTTTACCATTCCCAATCCGGCGCCAGGTACCTACACTTTCTATTTGAAAGTTTACACCAACGGTTGCAACACCACGCTTTCCAACCCGCTGATGGTGACGATGCATCCCACACCACCAGCCGATGCCGAACCTGAACAACAACAGGTCTGTGAGGGATTTGCCATTAACCTCAATTC
>JBJXGO010000045.1:0-28717 GCA_046160345.1 Saprospiraceae bacterium | reverse complement strand
AGTTTTTTATGCAAAAACTTCTTCCCAACACAGCTCTACAAATCCATTTACGGTTTAAAGTTTAAACAGATCGTGATCATGCACTTGTAAGTGGGAATGTTTTGGGATGCTTGCGCTTGAGATTTTTGGAAAAAATCCAAGCGCAAGCATCCCAAAACATTCCCACTCCCCCAGCACAAGGCTACTGATGCAAAGTCCCCGTGTTCAATACCGGTTGTGCATTTCGATCGCCACAAAGTACCACCAGTAAATTGCTCACCATTGCCGCTTTTTTCTCCTCGTCGAGGTGGATGATTTTTTTGTGCGAAAGCTGTTCAAGCGCCATTTCCACCATGCCAACGGCACCTTCAACAATTTTGCTGCGCGCTGCCACGATAGCAGTTGCCTGCTGACGCTGGAGCATGGCCTGAGCGATTTCAGTGGCATAGGCCAGGTTGTTGATCCGCGCTTCAATGATTTCGATGCCAGCTATTTGGAGCCGCTCGCTAATTTCATGGGCAAGCTGATGGTTCACTTCATCAAAACTGGAGCGCAGGGTAATCGTGGCAGCCTCATCCTCCCAGTTGTCGTAATTGTACATTCCGGCAAGTTTGCGCAAGGCGGTTTCACTTTGGATCTTTACAAACAATGGGTAATTCTCCACGGCAAATGCAGCCTTAAAAGTATCTTTCACCCGGTAGGTGACCACCCCGCCGATCATGATCGGGTTGCCTTGCTTATCATTTACTTTGATAGACGGCACATCGAGCGTATCAGCTCGAAGCGACACTTTCTGTTTTGAATAAAACGGGTTCGTGAAGAAAAACCCACTTTCCTTGACGCTGCCAATGTAAGATCCAAAAAGGGTCATTACCCGGCTGCTATTGGGTTCGATCGCGATAAAACCTGGCGAAATTAAAAAAAACGCAAGTACAAGTGTGGCGATACCCAAAGGGAATTGGCGCATAACCAATAATAAAATGCCCCCGGTTGTTAACAAAATTAGCAGCAGCAACATAGCCCAGCCAGAGGTTGGTTTGATCGTTTTTTCCATGACAACAATTGATTTTGATATGATATTAATTTGATAGCAAATGTAATCACATTGAATTGAATTTTCCAAACATTTTCCCATAGAAAGATGGAAATAACCGACGTATTGATTAAAGAAGCAGAAGTATGGCAAGAACAATAGCGACTTCACCGCTTTAGCTATCTGTAGAAAAACCAGGTAGTGCGCATTTTAAAACTGGCTAACGCATATAATTCAACAAAAAAATAATGTTCCCCCATCCAACTTAGTAATTCTATGCACGACCTTTGCGCATGGAATCTAAGCTGACCCACACCACTACTGCCAAATTTCTTGGCGAATCGCTCACTTACGACGACGTTCTGCTCGTCCCAGCATACAGCGAAGTCCTACCCCGCGAGGTAGATATTTCCACCCAACTTACACGGAGCATCCGTATCAACGTCCCGGTAATATCAGCCGCGATGGACACGGTAACGGATAAAAATCTGGCCATTGCAATTGCCCGCCAAGGGGGCATAGGAATGATCCACAAGAACATGAGCATTGCCGATCAGGCGGAACAGGTGCGCGCCGTGAAACGCTCTGAAGCAGGGATGATCATTGATCCTGTGACATTGCGCCCCGATGCAACGGTGGCTGATGCGCTGGATCTAATGAAAAAACACAGCATAGGAGGCATCCCTGTTACCGATCGCAAAGGAAAGCTGGTGGGTATTCTGACCAACCGCGACCTCCGTTTTGAAACCGACCGCACTCGCCTGGCCCGCGATTTGATGACGAAAAAAAACCTTGTCACAGCGCCATTGGGTACTACGCTGAAGGAAGCGCGGGATATTTTGCAACGCCAGAAAATTGAAAAACTACCAGTGGTGGATGCCAATTTCCACCTTGTGGGCCTTATTACTTACAAGGATATTATGAAAGGGGTAAACTTCCCCCAAGCTTGCAAAGATTCGTTTGGAAGGCTTGTGGTAGGCGCTGCTGTTGGTGTTACTGCCGATGTGGAAGATCGCGTGGCAGCACTCGTGGCGGTTGGCGTGGATGTTTTGTGCGTTGACACCGCACATGGACATTCCAGCGGGGTTTTGGAATCGATTAAAATGTTGAAACTCAAATTCCCCTCCCTGCAAATTATCGGTGGAAATGTAGCAACTGGCGCGGGTGCCAAGGCACTTGCCGATGCAGGGGTGGATGGGGTAAAAGTGGGCGTTGGTCCTGGCAGTATTTGTACTACCCGCATCGTAGCAGGCGTAGGTGTGGCACAGCTTTCGGCCATTTTCAATGCTGCACAAGCTTTGAAAGGTTCCGGCATTCCGATCATTGCAGATGGAGGTGTCCGCTATACGGGCGATATTGTGAAGGCCCTGGCTGGGGGCGCCAGTAGCATTATGGCGGGCTCGCTGTTTGCTGGAGTGGAGGAGTCACCGGGTGAAACGATCATTTTTGATGGCCGAAAGTTTAAAAGTTACCGCGGCATGGGCAGTTTGGGCGCCATGCAACTCGGCTCAAAAGATCGTTATTTTCAGGACGTAGAAGACGATATCAAAAAACTGGTGCCAGAAGGTATCGAAGGTCGTGTGCCGTACAAAGGCACTTTGCAGGAAGTGATGACCCAATACATCGGAGGACTAAGGGCTGGTATGGGTTATTGCGGGGCGGCAACAGTAGAGGCATTGCAGGAAAATGCGCAATTTGTAAAAATTACGAATGCAGGCATGACTGAGAGCCATCCGCACAATATCATTATCACTCGGGAGTCGCCCAATTATTCCAGGGGTTGAATCATGGATAATCAGGAAAGCCCTCCAAATACCCGAATGTTTCCGCTTCAAAATCCAGCGAAGCACAATAAGTAGCCAGGCCATTGGTAACTGTCAAATAGGGGGCACGCAGTTGGAGGTTGTATCGAGCGACCTGCTCAAAGGTTTTATCATTGAGTGGCACTTTGGGTGATTTGCACTCTACCAGTAGCCAGGGCTTTATGGCAGCATCATAAACCACTATATCACAACGGCGCTGAAGTCCATTTACTTTTATGCCAACTTCTGAACGGATTCGGTGCGCGGGATATTTTTTTTCTTCCAACAAATAAAGCAATACCAGTTGCCGAAGCAGTTCTTCCGGCGTAAGGGCCACCTCTTTCTTGCGTATGGGATCGAAGACCAATGCCAATTCACCCGACTTTGCAAATCGAAGACGGGGCTGGTATTGTAGCAAATTGAGTTCGAGCAGCATATATTAGCCGTACTTGCCCTTTAACAAATGATCAAATTGAGCAACTTCTGCTTCAACCCTATCAATTTCTTTAAAAAGGGCTCCCAATGGACACCCAATCCAGAAACAAATTTGAAGCATTAATGAATGCGTAGCTTTAACATACGCAGAAGATGGTATCAATCCACGACGGGATATTTTAGGTCCAGCAAAGCATATGGGTTCATGATGGGCAATTCTGTTTCTCAAGTTATTGAGTACGGATAAATAATTAAAAACCTCGGTATGACTCACCCCTTTTGGGCGATTTACAAAAATTTGGAGCAGAGTGCCGCCTGCTGCAGCAAATTCTTTGGAATTGAATAGATATCTCCAAAAACCGAAACTCATATCTGCTACAATTTGGTCGTTGGAACATTCATCGCCTAATACTCCAATTGCCTTAAACAGATTATCTCTCGATCTTTCACATCCTTTTTTCAAAAAAAAACCACCTGGTGCGACTTCATCCTTAAGCCAGTTTTTGCCAAACTTATTTACATAATGTTGGTCAATAGCATTGCGAAGAATCACCTCAAAAATGCTCATAACGGCGAATAATTGAACGCTCAGTCTCAGGTTGGCTTGATAAAGGCTAAGGGCTTTCTTTTGCTGGCCAAACCCTTGGCATTTTAGATAACGATCTAAACGAGGTTTGGAAAAAGCTTGGTAAATCAGAGGAGTCTGTATATCCCTCATTTGGAAAAACAATTTAAGGTTGTATATTTGTGGCAGAATTCCAGGCTGCCGCTGTCCAGTAATGGATATGCTTCCGGGTGTAACAGACTCTTTGGTCGCCGATGGCTTCTGCCTCGGCGACCTTTTTTTACCGCGCAAACGCCACCGCCCGCTTTTCCCGGATTACCGTTACCCTGATCTGCCCGGGGTACTGCATCTCATCCTGAATCTTCTGAGAGATAAGAAACGAGAGGTCGTCGGCATATTGGTCGGTCACTTTGTCGGCCTCCACGATAACGCGGAGTTCGCGGCCTGCTTGCATGGCAAAGGCATTGGTAACTCCTTCGTAACTGCGGGCGATTTCCTCAAGTTCGCCGATGCGTTTGAGGTAGTTCTCCAAAATCTCACGACGCGCACCCGGGCGCGCACCTGAAATTGCGTCGCAGGCCTGGATGATTGGAGAGAGAATATTGTTCATCTCTATCTCGTCGTGGTGAGCGCCTACTGCGTTGATAATGACCGGATGTTCGCCGTATTGTTCGCACAATTTCATGCCCACCAGGGCGTGGCTGAGTTCGGTTTCCTCCTCGGCCACTTTGCCAATATCGTGAAGGAGGCCGGCCCGTTTGGCCATCTTGATCTGCTTGGGGTTCATGCCCAGTTCGGCAGACATAATAGCGCAGAGTTCGGCGGTTTCTATACTGTGTTTGAGCAGGTTTTGGCCATAAGAAGAACGGAATCTCATCCGTCCAACCATTCGTACCAGTGCGGCATTTAGTCCGTGGATACCAAGTTCGATCACGGTTCGTTCGCCAATTTCCATGATTTGCTCTTCAAGTTGCTTCTGCACTTTGGCAACCACTTCCTCAATGCGTTGTGGGTGTATCCGGCCATCGGCCACCAATCGTTGAAGCGACAGTCGGGCTATTTCGCGGCGTACCGGGTCGAAGGAAGAAAGCACGATGGCTTCCGGTGTATCATCCACGATGACCTCTACCCCTGTGGCAGCTTCTAGTGCACGGATGTTGCGCCCTTCACGACCGATGATCTGCCCTTTCATCTCATCGTTTTCAAGGTTGAAAACAGAGACCGTATTTTCGATGGTGAATTCAGCAGCCATGCGCTGGATGGTCTGAATGACAATCTTTTTGGCCTCCTTGCTGGCGTTGATCTTAGCCTGGGAGACGGCTTCCCGCACAATGGTTTGTGCTTCGCTTTCACTTTTGGCGCGTACTTGCTCCAGAAGTTGATCCTTCGCATCTTGCTGACTGAGCTTGGCAATGGTTTCCAAAGCCTTGATGCGCTCTTCGTTGGCGGCGTCCAATTCTTCTTTTTTCTTTTGGACTATTTTCAATTGCTTATCCAGGTTTTCGCGCAAGGTTTCGACCTCGGATTCTCGAATCTCAATGTCGCCTTTTTTGGTTTCAAGATCCTTAAAACGCGCTTCGAGCGCATCGTTCTCAATTTTTAAATCCTTTTGTTGGGAGGCGATCTCCATCTCCAGATCCTTAAGTTCCAGTTGCCTCCTGGTTTTTTCTTCCTCTACCTCCAGTCGCATTTGTGCGTAGCGTTCTTTTGCCTCCTGAATTTTTTGTTGTTTGATCCGCTCGTTTTCAGCCTCCGCATTACCGACAATTTTCTGGGCTTTAATGGCAGCCTCATCTTCTACTCGCTTGGCTGAAAGCCGCGATTCCTGGATAATGAGGTCGGCTTGTCTGCTGGCTTCTTCTACGGCCTTATCGCCGCCTTTTTTGGCGGTGAGTTTGGCAAGGAGGAATGCTGCTACACCCCCTATGGCCAACCCTATTATGATGCTTGTTATGTCCATAATTATTGAATTGTGATATTCGGTTTGTGTTATTGTGAAGCCCGTTTTACTATGGGCCATTGTATTTTTATTTGCCTCATTCTGAGGTTATTCAATCGGCTTGATCGGGCATCCACGCTGGTTCAAAGGCATAAATTTTTTCAAGAATAGCATCGGCTACTTCGATTATGCTCCTGCTTCCGTCAATTTCTATAATATTGTCAAGGTTATGGGTTTGCAAAAAAGAAATGGCTTCATGGTATTTCCTTCGTGATTCGGACAAATTTTTCTCAAAAAGTTCTTCAGGCTGGTTTCGGATTTTCATTCTCTGGTAACACACTTCAGCACTTACATCAATAAAAAAAATGATGTCAGGTTTCCTCGCTTTTTCATTCAAAGCCAAAACCGAGGCATAGGAAAAATCATCGTCACTCTGATAAACCAAAGAAGAAAGGTAATATCGGTCCGTAATCACGACGCGGTTTTTGCCCCCTTCCAGCCACGGAATTATTTCTCTATCGCAATGGTCCAGCCTGTTTGCCGCGAATGCTAAGGCAAGTACCCTTGGTGTAAATGTTTTAATTTCCTTTGTCAACACCTGCCGGATAAAATTCCCCGCACAGGATGGGTCATGCGGCTCGTAGGTCAACTTAACAATTTTCCCCTTATCCGAAGCGTCAAGTAAATCTGCCAAACAACGCGCCACAGAGCTTTTTCCTGAGCCATCTAATCCTTCTATTGCAATGAACAGCGATTTGTTTTTCATAATGCAAACAGAAACAAATAGTTAGGCCCTGATTTTGGCACCCAGTTTTCCTTCAAACACGCTTACCAATTGGGCCATCAGCGCATCAACTTCCTTATCCTGCAGGGTTTTTTCAGGGTCTTCAAACACAAAACTAACGGCATACGATTTTTTGCCCGCCCCAAGTTTGACCTCATCCTCGAACACATCGAAAAGATTCGTCTCTTTCAGCATTTTCTTGGCCGTCTTGGCGGCTAATTGCCGAATCTCGCCAAAACCTATTGACTGGTCAATTACAAGTGCCAGGTCGCGACGAACGGTCGGGAATTTGTTGAGTTCAGTAAATTGAACCTTATTGCTGCCCGAGGCTTTGAGCACATGCTCAAAATTAAAATCCGCAAAAAACACGGGGTTTTTCAGGTCCATTTTTTTCAATATTTTTGGCAAAACAGCACCAAAAGTCACCAGGTCCTGGGCCCCGCGATGAAGTTTCAGGGCATATTGAAAGGGCATTTCGTCCAGGCTCGTTTCCTGGTATCCACTTACGCCCAGGCGTGTCAGCAGGTTCGTCACGTAGGTCTTTAGACTGAAAAAGTCCACAGATTTTTTTGAGGCGGGTTGCCAACTTTCTGCGGTATGTGCGCCTGTCATAAAAATGCTCAAACGGTGGGTTTCTGAGCTTGGCCGTTGCGCGTCGTCCGTGGCACGCTGGTAGGTTTTGCCGAATTCAAACAAACGCAAATCGGTATGTTGGCGGTTCTGGTTGCGTTGAATGGCTTCCAGGCCGCTAAACAGCAGACTCGGACGCAAACAGTCCAAGCCTTGATTGGCAGAGTTATGGATAAATACCATCAAGTCTTTGTCAATCGGCAAGGCTGCGGCCTCTCCGAGGTAGTAGCTTGAATTGGAAAGCGCGAGACTCATACACTCGTTGAAGCCGTTGGCCGCGAGAAAGTCTGCCGCAAAATTGCGCACGGCATCGGGATTGGGCTTTGCCTGGATTTCGACACTGCTCCTGATCTGGGTGGGGATAGGTACGGCGTCCAACCCATGAACACGCAATATCTCTTCCACAACGTCTGCTTCCCGGCTCACATCCGGTTTGTTGGTGCCCACAAGTGCGTCGAAGCCATCGGGTGTTTCGTTTTCAATGCCAATTTCGAGGGCTGCCAGAATATTTTTGACGCGTTCTTTCGAAAGGTTTTCGCCAATGAGGGCATTGATACTTGCATAAGAACACGGTACCCGGGCTGGCTGGGCCGGATTTGGATAATGATCGGTCAAAACGGAAGCAATTTCTCCGCCGGCCAATTCCAAAATCAGCGAAACGGCGCGTTCCAACGCTCTTAGGGTGCCATTTGGGTCAACGCCTTTTTCAAAAGACCAGGCAGCATCTGTGCGGAGGCCGTGCCGCAACATGGACCGGCGAATCCATTTGGGGTTGAAAAAAGCACTTTCCAGAAAAATTTCGGTAGTTGAGTTGGAAACCCCACTGCTAAAACCGCCAAAGACACCCCCGATACACATGGGCGTGGATTCACCGTCGCAGATCATCAAATCTTCGGCAAAAAGTTTGCGCTCCACTTCGTCGAGGGTTTTGAACTTAGTCCCTTCGGGGAGGGTTTTGACCAGAATTTTGCCGCCCTTTATTTTCCCGAGGTCGAAAGCATGAAGCGGCTGGCCCAGCTCGATTCGAACGTAATTGGTCACATCCACCACATTGTTTATGGGGCGTTGTCCAACAGCCAGCAGCCGGTTTTTAAGCCAATCCGGGCTTTCTTGAACTTTAAGGCCCTTGATCACGATGCCCGTATAACGCGGGCAGGCCTCGACATTTTCGATGGAAACCGCGTATGGTGTACCGGGAACAGACAGGTTTGAACCTTTCGGCAATCGGATCGTCGCAGCCTCATTTTCATGGATGCGGAGAAAAGCGGCCAAATCCTTGGCTATACCATGGTGGTGGGTAGCATCTGCACGATTGGGAGTAAGGCCAATCTCGATGACAGTGTCCGATTCTTTGTTGAAATAATCTGCAGCGCTCGTGCCCAATGGTGTTTCTGAAGGCAACACGATGATGCCTGCATGGTCCTGACCGATGCCAAGTTCGTCTTCAGCACAGATCATGCCTTGAGAAGGAATGCCTTTTACCTTGCGTTCGCCAATGGTGAAGAGCTCAGCATCTTTGCTAAAAACATTGGCGCCTGGTAGGGCCAGAAACACAATTTGACCGGTAGCCACATTGGGCGCACCGCACACTACGGAACGCGCAACGCCATCGCCAACATCTACGGTGGTAGCTGAGAGATGGTCGGTGTCGGGTATGCGCTCACAAGTTAAAACCTTGCCAGTCAACACTTTATCTAAGTCAACGGGCGAAGGCTTCACGGTATCCCATCCTTCCACTTCCAGGCCCAGCGATGTCAGTATATCGGCGATTTCAGAGGGTGATTTATGTATGTCGAGAAAATCTCGAAGCCAATTCAGCGATACTTTCATTACCTCAAAAAAACTAACGGATTATGTTCTGGTTCTCTTCGCAAAATTTGCGAATTGGCAAAGGTAGAAAGCTTGCGCGAAAATGTAGCACTCGTTCCTAATTCAGTGTACGCGTCAAAAGCGACCCTCCAAAAATGCCTGGACATCCAGGGCACTGTCTTCCGGGTTCTCCTCCTGTGGCCAATGTCCGGTATTGCGGTAAATTTTTATCAGCGACCCGCGAATTCGTTTGTGAAAATCGTAGGCGTGTTCTGGGGAGATGCGCGTGTCTTCTGCACCCCAAAGAATGAGTGTGGGCGCTGTTATGCGCTCGATGAGGTCAATTGGAGGGCGGTTGTCGCGCACAGAAGCCCTGTCTGTAAATGCCTTTCGGTGACCAGGAAGCAACAGAAGATCGAAGTGGCGTTGTACCAGGGAGTCGCTTACCTGTGCATCATTGGCCCACACGTCGATGAGCGAGAGCCGCACGAAGGACCGAGGGGTTACTTTCCATAGGCTGCGGTTGACAACCGGCGTACTGGCAAGCCAATTGATCAGAGAATTGCTTTTTTCTTCAAACCCCGGAGCGTCCAGCAAAATGAGCTTGTCTATCCGTTGGGGCGATTCTGCGGCAAATTGCCAGGCGATTTGTGCTCCAAGACCATTGCCAGCCAGGGACACTTTTTTTAAATTCAATTTTTGCAAAAAACTGTCGAGGAAGCTCGAATACATAAATGCACTGTAACTGCCCTGCGGATGAGGGGCGCTCAAGCCAAAACCAGGCAGGTCGATACTCACAACATGCTGATTCTCACTAAGTTTTTCCGTCCATCCAGCCCAGGTGTGCAGCGAATTTTGCGCATCGTGTAACAGCAAAATGGGATTGCCCTTGCCGCTGGAGCGGTAGTGAATAAGCATTCCATCTACCTGTACGAATTTCGAATCCGGGAATGTATATCGTCCGTTGAAATTTTCGAGCGAGATTTCCTCATGCCAATTAGCCCACACCCACCATCCAATAGCAAACAATAAGGCCCATCGTATCAAGCGAGAAATGCTTAGGATACTGAGCCATTTGCGCACTACTGCGACTCTTTGGGAGGTGGAAAGTGTGGCCATGGTTTAGTACGTCATTGGGGTCATTATGTCATTGGGGTCATTTTATACCTGCTTACTTTTTTGGCTTTTGACAAGAGCTGCCACCCCGGCTGCAAGGGCAAAACCTCCCAATGCTCCAACACACATTCTCATCATGACCGGGCCCAGAGGTTGAGGTTGAGGTGTTTGAATTGCCTTTTCCAAATCCTGAATTCGCTCCCGGTATTGATTGGCTTGCTCTGGATCGCCCAGTCCGGCGCTAAGCTGGCTTTTCAGCATATCCAGTTCCAGATTTAACTCTGCCTGCAACAGGCTGGGGTCAAACAGATGCAATCCGTAATAGAAAAGCCAATAACAGAGGTTTATCAGCAGAAATGTGACAAATGGCGTGCGCACAACTTCTCGAAAATCGCGCCCAGTGCCTTTGGCTGCGCAATCCTCTTTAGCGGCTTGCCACATGAAAAAAAGATAAAACACCATGCTGCCCCACTGAAAAAGGGGGCTTAAAAATAGATCTTGCTTGGCAACGTAGAGTAGTGTGAAATAAAAAACAACGACAATGCCGCCTAAAAATCCATACCGAATACCCGGACTCATAATGGTTTGTCCTTTTTTAAGACCAGGCCTGCCACCAGACCACACAACAAACCAAAAAAGATGCTGGAAATAACGACAACAATAGCAAAGAAAACCGGGTTGAAAAAGAACGACATCATTTCCATGGCCTGTTCAGCCGCTTCTGCTGATTGTCCGTTCTCCTGCATTTGTTCCAGGGTAACTTCCTTGATCTTGTCCATCATGTCTGTGGCTATGAAGGACGTAAAGATGAAAAACCAAATGGCACTCAATATGCCGGATATTAGCCCAACCAGGCTGCCCATGCCAATACCTTGCCCCACGCTGACGTATCCACCCAAATCTTCATCACGGTGGACTCGAAGTGCTGCTTGAATAAAATAGTAGGTGATACCGATGAGCAGAATTCGGTTGAGCCAACTTATAGCAGGGTTGCTCAGCATTTCCATGTCCATGCCAGTGACATAGAAAACCAGGTTGACCAAAATACCCGCGCCTGTGACGTACAGCGCAGCAGTCATTGCCCTTTGCGACAAGGTTTTTTTGGGCTCTGAATTGTCAATTGTGTCCATAATGTTTTGAATTTGATGCTTGCCCTCGTTTCTATCCGAGTTACTAAATTGGTTCAGCACTAGAGCGGATTCGAATTAACTCGGATAGGGACGGCGGCAAACAGTTAAGCGTTGATTTTCGCCGCCAAACTACGGCGCATTCAAAACATATCGTAATACAATTTCAGGGTAGAGTCGGTTTCCTTTGCTTTGATTTCAGTGATGATGGCCTCCAGTTCTGTCACCTTGGGAGTATTTCCTTTTTCCCGGAAGTGGTTGCGCAAATCGGCGATGGCCTTGGTGGCCCCAAAACGCCGCCATTCACTGGTTTGAAGGTTTAATGAAATGCCTTTGAGCTTGTCCACGCTGGCATCCAATAACGCCGCATCGTCGAGACCGATCAGGAATTTCTTGTAATTGTCGAAAAATGGAAACGCGGCAAATCCATCGGCCTTGTCGAGTTTTTGCTCAAAAAACGCGAGGTTGGAAATATCGGGGTCATCGGCGTACAATTCTGCCAAGATCGGTGTAAAGGCATCTGACTCATCGTTTTGCAAGGCTTTAGACGCTTCGCGTGCGGCAGAACGGTCCAACTTTTGAAGCGCAGCAAGTGCGGCTCCCACCACACTGTAAGGCTGGTCGGAGCCCATGTTTTTCTGGAAGATCTGGACATATTGCTTATCTCCGGTATTGCCTAAGGCACGGATGGCCAAAGCGCGTGTACCAGGATCAGGCTCCGATTCTGCAAGACGAATAATAACAGGCCGAACATCCGGGGCAGTTAAACCATCGGCCGAGAGGGCGCGTTGGCGGATACCCGAATATTTATCGGAGAGGGCTTCTTTGGAAATGGCCTCAGAAAGTGCTGAAGGTTCAGCCTGCAAGGCTTCAAACGCTTCGATCCGGTCACGGTAAAGCGGTGCATTGCGGTACATAAAAGCCCATTCCTGAGCATTGTGATGGTCGGTTTTTTCACAAAGCAGGGTCTTGGTTGCGTCAAAATTGACGAGCGCAGGTTTGGTGTCGCAATTAAAAGTAAAAGTCTGATTGCGTTTGGTAACACGGATACTTTCACGGCGGGCTTTGCCGGAAACGTCATAAATATCCACCGCCAACGGAAGCTCGAATATCTGTGCAACTTGTGGTCCGGACTGAAGTTGAACCACGGTTACCCTTGCTTTCTTCGCATCTGCATCCCAGTTATATTCTATGTCAAGCACAGGATGCCCAGACCCTAAAAACCATTGGTTGAAAAACCAGCTCAGGTCCTGGCCTGTAACGTCCTCGAAGGCGAGCCTCAACTCGTGGCTCTCTACGTCGGTATATTCGTTCTTTTTGAGGTAGCGGTTGAGCGAGGCAAAAAATGCCTCGTCGCCCACATATTGTCGAAGCATGTGCAAAATACAGCCGCCTTTATTGTAGGAATGTCCGTCAAACATGTCCTCCCGGTTGTCATAACCAAAGTGGATAAGCGGATGACCACCATCGCCAGCGGAATAAAAATAGCCTTGTTGTTCGGTCATCAGATGTTCATCGGCAGCATCTTTGCCGTACTTTTGTTCCATCCAGAGATATTCCGAGTAGTTGGCAAAGCCTTCATTGAGCGTAAGATTGGCCCAGCTTTCGGTCGTGACCAGGTCTCCAAACCATTGGTGGAACATTTCGTGGGCCACCACTTTTTCATTGGTCAGGTGGTCATCCAACAGTTCGCGCTTGGTTTTTTGCATGAATTCGCCAAAAATTACGGCTGTGGTGTTTTCCATTGCACCACTAACATAGTCACGTACAACGACTTGTGAAAATTTTGACCAGGGGTAAGCAAAGTTAAGTTTAGTGGAAAAGAACTCCAGCATCTCGACTGTGTATGGATAAATATCACGGGCATACGCCTCAAATTTTGGCTCCACGTAGTAATCCACATCAATACCTTTCCATTTGTCTTTTACCACAGCATACTCGCCGATGGCCATCATAAACAGGTATGGCGCGTGGGGTTTGTCCATTTTCCAATAATCGGTGCGGGTACCGTCGGCGTTCTTTTTGGAGCTAAGCAGCAGGCCATTGGAGAGGGTTTTGTATTTGTCTTCCACCGTAATGTACATCTCCTGGGTGCAGCGCTCGTTCGGCTTGTCCACGGTAGGCATCCAGTACGAGTTGCTTTCTGTCTCGCCCTGTGTCCAGATCTGTTTGGGCTTGTCCTTGTCCGAGCCATCGGCATTGATGAAATACAGCCCCTTGTCGCTGGTTATTGCGGAAGAGCCTCCGAAAGATTCGCGTTCATCGGGCTTGGCGGTGTAGCTAATAGCGACTTTGAATTCCTCGGTGCGCGAATAGGTTTTGCCGAGATAGATGGTCAGCTGCTCGTTGTTGTAATCCCGTTTCAACTGTTCGCTCTTCCCATCGAAGGTAACAGAATGAATGTCAAAATTCTTGGCATCCAAAGTCACTTTGTCTGTGGCATAAAACCAGGGGCGCATGCTGAGTGTAGCCTTGCCATTGGCGCGTTTTTTCTCCCAATCGAAGGAAATTTCGATTTTGGTATGGATCAGGTCCACCTCAAAAGTGTGCGAAGCATTGTAGGGACGAAGCGTGTCGAGGTTTTCTTCGAATTGTGGTTCTACGTTAACATTCTCGAGCAGGTTGTATTCAAGGGGCTCTTCGTCTTCGCCCATGAGCGGTTTGCCCATGGAATCCCACACAGCGGGTTCGTTGGGGGGATTGGGGGTGCCCGCCTTTGCTAAAGCTTCGGCGGGCGAACTTGTTTTATTGCCTGTTTTGGGTGTGCAAGCAAGGTAAAGCGTGAGGAGGGCGATGAGGGCTGTGGAGAGGAGTGGTCGCATTGAAATGTTTGTGTGTTTTATATTTTTGGGTTGACCTGTATCAATTTTGAAATCGTAGAAGCCTGACAATCGAATTTTTAAGGGGTTTCAGCGGAGCTAGAAAGATTTTTGAATTTCGTAAAACCCACTTCTGGCAACGGGGAAAAAACCTGTATTGCGATAAGGAAATCCCTCTTGGATCTCGTGGGCATTATGCCCTTCAAACCGCTGAATGAAAGCGAAAAAGATTTTTATGGAACTTTGTTTCACCGATTCAGGAAGGAATGGCGATAAATCAGGCAAGGTCACTTTTGCAAAGGATGCTTTTGAACCATTGATCTCCCAGTAAAAGTCACCATCAATAGAAAAGCAACGAATATTATCAACGTCGCCACTGGTATTTACAATGATCTGATTATTTAAAAACTTCAATTTATCTATGCTCAGGTCAGGTGGAGTAATTACAAGAGGTTCTTGCAGACCAAATAAACGTTCGCAAAAAAAATCAGAAGTATTAACCTTGACGCGCAGGCTCCAGTTAGTGGGAAGTGTTTTGGGAAGATTAAAAGTTGGGAGTGACGTTGTGAAGTTACTATGACAAATTGAAATTGCATTTTTATAGTCTGGCGATACAGCTTCAATTTCAAACGTATATATGTATGGATTGCCTTGTATTTCTACTTGCGTTAAATCTGATTCCGGCGTTAAATCATCCCAACTCAAGGCTAAAGTGTCTCCGTGAAGGGAATCAGGTAAATAGTAATATCGGAAACCTGATGCACCATTTGCCTGCAATCGGAGCATATTTCCTGTATGAGAAAATGTCCGGATATCCATGGACAATGTTTTCTCAATTTGATCGAGCACAACTTTATTGGGCTTATAATATTCTGTAAAAGATCCTATGGAATCAAACTTTTCTATACCACTTATTTTGAGCGAAATCGGTTTCCCAAATGCTCTAAAACTTTCAAAGGGATAAAAATAAACAAAAGATCCATTAAGAACACCTACCTGCGAAAGAACCAAGTATGGATAGTCTATACCAGATGCCATAATCAAATGGAAGTCGAATGAATCTATGAGCGGTTCACCATCAATTTCAAGTTGATCCTTGAAATCACGGACACCATGAGGGATTTCAAAAGAGCCCAGGTATTTTCCCGTGCTGGATTCTGTGACCACTAATTTATTGGTAATTCCTGATTGGGTTGTGGCTATATCAGAGAATCCAACATGAATCGGATAACTATGGTGGGTGTCTGGAGTATCTTTTTTACACGCAACTAAGATCAATGTCAAAGTCAAAATAGTAAGCAGTTGTTTCATTGAAATATAAATGAGGTGATTATTGGCGGTATGACCGAGACTTATTTTTTTAGTTTTCAGGTTTTCATTCTTGGATCAGAATTGGCCACTCACTCCGCCGTGGAAACGGGAACATTTGTACCACCTCCACGAGAGAGTTTAGGCCAATTGCGAACATGGTTTTACCAACCCCTACTTTCATCATAAACTGTCTAGTAATAATGAAACATTCCCTACCAAAGGGTTTTCGATAATGGCACAAACCCGTTCAGGCAGGTTCGGATTTTTCTTCAAATACCAGAGCAGGGTGTCCGTATCCATTAGGTAACTCATGGCATCATGTACTCTTTAAACTCCTCTTCTAAAGGCTTATTGAAATCATCTGCCATGTGTACGTACCAGCCTTGCGCAGGGGTTTAGGTGACTCAGGTTTCTTTTCGAGCGTATGTTTTTGAAACAAGTAACCAATGAAATCAAGTACCTCTCGTTGCAAATTGGCAGGAAGGCTCTTGAATTGGAAGAGAAAATTTTGTTCGTCCATAGGGTTCAAAATTCAGTTTGTTGTGCAAAGTTACCGCCTTGGGCTCAATTCCGTCCTCTTTCCTACGGCAGATATTTACGCCGCCTCTGTCAATTCCAACCGCAAACTCAGCGGCTTAAAGAGCCCCTGTAACTCATCTACAAATTCCTTTCGTTTGAATTCATACTGCTTGATCATGGATTCATTTCGAGTGTTTTGCTTATGCAAATCAATCAGTTGCGCAAGTTTTTCCAAGTTCTCGATCAGTTCTGCTATTCTGATCTGCCGAACACTCATTTGCTGTTCCATACGCTATACGGTTTTTAATTGAATAAATCCTTTTGAAAATCTCTTTTTCAAGCGATTGAGTCGGGTACTGCTGAACCATTCATTCCAGTAGGCAAGATCAGCCAAAAATATGGCGTAAAATTCATGCCCTTTGGGATACTCGCATATGGTGTAGGCATCCAAATTTTCGTAAAAATTTCCAACTGCCCGCTTACTAAACCTGTTGTCAATGTCTTGCACATGCTTCTCATATACGTCACAATCAATAAACGTGACAAAATCAATATCTCTAGGGTTTTTCTTGTTGGTCGCAAAACTTCCATCAATCCATTGAATGAAACCCACACCAATTGTATCTCGCAAGTCATTAGTGTAGCGAAGGTAATTGTTAAAAATTGACTTTCTTGAATCGCTTTCCTCGAATCGGGCAACAAACATCTCTTCAAACGCTGAAAACGAGATTTCTATCAAACCTTCAGGTTGAAGATGGCCTCTGATATCAAAATGGATTTTCATTTAGTTTCAGTTTGCTGCAAAGTTACCGTCACCACCGGAATTCCCTTCCCTTTTCGGCAGAAAGCCCCGTATAACGTCGTTTTGCCAAATTCATTTGCGCGAACGTAAATTATTATTGTGCCGAATACCCGCATTTTTTCAAAACCTTCGCGGTTTAAAGGCAATCATACTGATATGGAATATCTATTAATGCTCCTGGGCTTTGTACTGCTCATCAAAGGCGCCGATTGGTTGGTGAATGGCGCTAAAGACATT
The DNA here is from genome assembly GCA_046160345.1 of Saprospiraceae bacterium. GTDB lineage: Bacteria > Bacteroidota > Bacteroidia > Chitinophagales > Saprospiraceae > M3007. The sequence goes on along the minus strand of JBJXGO010000045.1, from coordinate 11,810 downwards.
GCAGCGCGGTTTGGCATCTCAGAATTGATCATTGGCCTCACCATTGTCTCTATTGGCACCTCTTTGCCGGAGCTTATTGTCAGTGTCATTGCCAGTATAGAAGGAAATTCTGGCCTGGCCACGGGAAATGTGTTTGGGAGCAATATCGCCAATATTTTACTCATTTTGGGTGCTACCGCAATTATTTGCGATCTGCCGGTACACCGCAATACCCTGCTTTCTGAGCTGCCTTTTTCCTTGGCGGCAGCATTGTTGATCGGTTTTTTAGCAAATTCAGCGCTTGGCTACGAGCCTGAAAAGGAATTGAGCATCAGTCGGGGCGATGGGCTTATCATTCTTTTCTTTTTTTTCCTGTTCACTATTTATATCTTGCTTATCACCCGTGAGGACAAAAAGAAGGCGTCAAAAGCAGGGCAGGTATCAAAGAATTCCTTCGGGAAAAACGGATTTCTCGTTGCCTGCGGCGCCGCAGGCTTGTTTTTGGGTGGGAAATGGGTGGTGGATGGCGCTGTTTATATTGCCGGCTTATTTGGTATGAGTGAAACGATGATCGGATTAACGGTAGTAGCGCTCGGCACCTCCTTGCCCGAATTGGTTACGTCCATCCGAGCTGCGATGCAAAAAAACACCGAAATTGCCGTAGGTAATGCCATCGGTTCAAATATTTTTAACCTCTTGTGGGTCTTGGGTATTTGCGCGGTCATTCGCCCGCTGCCATTCAATGTTGCCTCCAATGCGGACATTTTGGTTGTGATCGCTTCTACCTGTCTGATCTTTTTGGTCTTGATGCTAGGGGGTGGGCGTTTGGTCATAAAAAAGGGAGAAGGCCTGGTGCTTTTACTGGCCTATTTGGCTTACCTGATTTTTGTGATAAAAAGGGGATAGCGCCTTGTATGGCCTGTTGTGGGAACTGGCACGGGTGTGGATTTAGCACAAATTTTGCAACGCCTGGTTTTTGCAGATTGCTCCTATTGCTCACAACATTTCCATAAAGGCATCAAAAAGATACCGGGCATCGTGCGGGCCAGGGCTGGCCTCTGGGTGATACTGTACACTGAAAGCCGGACTGTTCTTTAATCGAATGCCTTCTACAGTATGATCATTCAGGTTGAGGTGGGTGGCCTCTACAATACTCGGCGAGTCGTAAACGGCTTGTTCCAGCACCCCAAAGCCGTGGTTTTGGCTGGTGATCTCGCTAAGTCCGGTAAGCAGGTTTTTCACCGGATGGTTGAGGCCACGATGGCCGTGGTGCAGTTTGTAAGTCGGCAAGCCTGCTGCAAGAGCGAGCAATTGTTGGCCCAGGCAAATACCAAAAAGGGGTTTGCCATCTGCCAGCATTTTCTTTACTGTTTCTACTGCATAAGGCATGGAAGATGGGTCGCCCGGGCCGTTAGAAAGGAAGTATCCCGTTGGGTTCCAGGATTTTACCGTTTCAAACTCGGTTTTGGCCGGGAACACTTGAAGGTAGCAATCACGTTGGTCGAAGCAGCGCAGGATGTTCTTTTTAACGCCAAAATCCATTACGGCCACCCGGTATTTTGCTTCTGGATTGCCTATGAAATAAGGGTCCTGAGTACTTACGGTACTTGACAGTTCGAGACCAGCCATAGGTGGCGTGGCATCAAGCCGGCGTTTGAGTTCGTCCAGATCTTCAATTTCTGAAGAGATGATGCAATTCATGGCGCCTCGTTCGCGGATATGTTGAACAAGGGCACGGGTATCTAGCTCGTGAATGGCCACAAGCCCCTGATCTTCAAAATAATCCTGGATGCTGCGGTGAGCATTTTGGCGACTATAGGGCACATTAAAATTTCGGCATACGAAACCTGCGATTTTGATTCCACCGCTTTCAACTTCCTGGTCATGTATGCCGTAGTTGCCGATATGGACGTTGGTAGCTACCAGAATTTGCCCTGTGTAGGAAGGGTCGGTAAAAATTTCCTGATAACCCGTCATGCCGGTGTTGAAACAAATTTCGCCAGTAGTGGTGCCAATTTTTCCGGCGGCTTTGCCTCGAAAAAAAGTGCCGTCTTCGAGGAGGAGGAGCGCTTTTGTCATGAATACGTTTTGGGGCGCAAAGGTCGTGGAAAAGCGCGAATTTTTGTAGTTGGTAAGCCACAGATTGTTTTTTGCCACCAATTGCACCAATTTGCACCAATTGTTTCAACATTCAAGATGAATTTGTGCAATTGGGGGTAAAGATGTTTGAAAAGCCCGGCACAACTCGTTTGCAGGAAGTTTAGTAGCGCATTCTTTTCGGGACACTCCAGCAGTCATCGTGCTATGTTTGCATTTATTTCTCGCCGCCTATGCTTCAAACTACATTGCAGAATCAGGTTTTTGAGAGCATCCTCAGTCGTTTTCCCCGCCGGGCAGATGCGGTAGAGGCTTTGTGCAATTTGCTTAACCTTGCCAAAGACCCGATATACCGCCGCTTGCGCGGCGATACTCCGCTTTTGCCGCAAGAATTGGCACTCTTGAGTCGTCATTTTCGGATTTCACTCGACACCCTGGTGATGGGCCAAAGTGACAACGTGGTGTTTGACTTCAATGCTTTTTCGCGCCGAATAACCAGTTTTTCGGATTATTTTGCTTCACTGAATGCGGATTTTGAGCAAATTCACAAAATGCCCAATGCGCACCTTTACTACGCATCGGCTGAATTGCCAGTATTTACCTACAGCCTTTTTCCCGAACTGATAGCCTTCAAACTCTATGGCTGGGGTCGCGTTACCTTGAACCTGGAATGGCTCCGCAACCGACAATTTTCCTTTGACCTTATCACGCAACCTGTCCTTCGAGAAAGTCAGGGGGTGCTTCAACAATATCTTGCCCTGCCCAGCACGGAGCTTTGGACGGTTCAAATCATGGACAATACCCTCGCTCAAATTGAGTATCACCTCTATGCCGGCGGCTTCAGAGACTCTCGGGAAGCGCTCATTTTGCTGGACCGCTTGCAGGAATGGGCCATCCACATGAAAGCCATGACCACCGCAGGCCGGAAATTCAACCTTGGCGAAAAACCCGAACCCGGAAGGGGCGAATTCCAACTTTTTTACAATGAAATGGTCTATTCCAATATCACCGCCCTCATCACCTCCGATGTGGGCCGGGTGGCCTATTCAGCGTACTGTACGCCTAATTTTTTGAAAAGCACCGACAATAGACTTTGCGATTACACGCAAAACTGGTTTGACATCGTCATGGCAAAGTCAACTGCGCTCACCCATGCCGCCGATAAAAATCGTGACTGGTTTTTTCGTGAGATCACTCAAAAAGTTGAACGGCGGCGACAACGACTAATGCTTTATATCGAGGAGAACCAATGAACGGAAGCCCTGCACTTAAGGAATTGCTGGAGGAGGCGACTTTGCGGTACAACCGACCAGCCTTTATTACAGACGATCCAATTTCAATCCCGCACCGATTCTCAAAATTGCAGGACCGGGAAATTATGGCCTTTTGGGCAGCTACCCTGGCCTGGGGTCAGCGAAAAACCATCATTCAAAGCGCCAACCGACTGGCGGAATTGATGGACAATGCTCCACACGATTTTGTACTCAACCATTTGGAACAGGATCGGGCGCGTTTTGAATCGTTCAAACACCGCACCTTCCAGGCTACGGATACACTGTGGTTTTTGGAGTTTTTTCAAAATTATTACCAGAAAAACAGCACGCTCGAAATAGCATTTTCCCGGCATCTCCGTCCAGACGACCGAACGGTAGAAAACGCCCTGCGAGGCTTTCACAACGATTTTTTTGATCACCCGTACGCGCCCGAGCGCACCCGTAAACACGTGGCCACACCCGCACGGGGCAGCACTTGCAAGCGGCTCAATATGTTTCTGCGCTGGATGGTACGAAAAGACAAGGCGGGAGTGGACTTTGGGCTGTGGAAACAAATTAGCCCGGCCCAATTGCTGATTCCGTTGGATGTGCACGTAGAGCGGGTAGCACGTCAATTGGGACTTTTGCAGCGAAAACAAACCGATTGGCAGGCAGTATTGGAATTAACCCAAAACCTTCGGGAATTCGATCCTGCTGATCCGGTGAAGTATGATTTTGCATTGTTTGGAATGGGGGTACTGGAGGGCAAGAAATTTGATTTTAGCGCTTTGAATGTTGTTTGAATTGCTTCACAACCAAATGATTGTGAAGTTCAAATTCTTCAAAACTACTTTGCGATCCGCTTACTGGTCCAAATTTTTTTCAATGACCTGTAACCTCTTGTTTGATAACCCTGTCAGAGTCAGCATTGGAACAAAGCATCAACTTTTCACAAACAAAAATATAGTATCCATGCAGCACTCCCTTCCATTCCTTATCCCTATCACTATCACGCTTGGCGCATTTCTTATGGTTGTTGCGCTGCGGTATTTGCAAAACAAAGAGAACATGGCTATGATCGAAAAGGGCATGGACCCCAACGATCAAAAGCGCAACCGACGCCAGACCAACCCTTCGCAAACGCTAAAGAACGGCCTGCTTTTCGTAGGTGCAGGCCTGGGTTTACTGCTCGCCATTATCATTACCAATATGTTGAATTTGGGCGATGATCGCAACACGGGTGTTTACTTTGCCCTTATTGCTATTTTTGGTGGAGCAGGTTTGTTGGGGGCTTATTTTTACGAACGCAAAAATCCGCCTCCGCCCGTAGAATAATTTAGGAAAGAAAATCAATTTCTCCCCCGATACGCAGGGTTTGCTGCATATCGGGGGATTTTTTTGTCCAAAAGCAAGGACGACTTTTTACCTTCGCGGCCTCTTTGCCAAACGCATGAAAAAATTATATTTCCACGATTTTCTCTCTAAATTCCCTCCCGTGCCCATGCCGGTCACGCTTGGAGAAGACACGCACCATACTTTCGGCACGGAGAACGACCCGCTCTCGGATGCAATGATCTCCCAGTTTATCCACCCGACTGAACCAGTAGCGGCAGACGATGAATTTACGGAATATGTTCCATGCTTTTCAATTGAAGGTACTGAACAGTTCCTTGCACTGGTGTGGTGGAAGGCAGAACTCCTTAACTACCAATATGTGCTGGCTACATTTGATGCCAAAGGCGCTCTCATTAGCCAGGCCGTAATAGCCGGAACTACTGTTAAGGATGGTGTGGTGACCCGCTCTGTCGCCATAATAAACGAAGAATGGGAAATAACCATCGGGGAAGGAAGCTCCCCCGATGGCGATCAGATATTTGACCCTACTACTTCCCGGACCCGAAATTTGGAAATTATGGTAAACGGGCAGATCGTGGAAGGGTAGTAAATTCCCCATGCACAATTACCAGGTCGCACGCAAAGTCAACCAAATATTTCGTCCCGGCGCATTGATGCCCGAAGCAAAATTTCGGTATTGCATATCCAGAATATTATCAATGCCGGCTTGAACGCTGAGGTGTTTCCCGAATCCATAACTGCCGCGCAGATTCAAGGTTAGCCATGCCGGCATACCATTGGGCGGGGCATATTGCAAATTGTCTTCGCCCTCCCGGTTGTAGTCTTCAAGTCGTTTTTTGCCGTTGAATAAAATGGAAGGCTCCAGGGAAGCGCTTCCTTTGTGCCAACGCGCTGCCACCCGTCCATAAGTGGGTGGAATATGGTCGAGTGGCGAGGTTTTGACGATCCCTTCTTCCTCCAGAATTTGCCCTTGTGTGAATGCAACCGAAGCAAACAATGCCCAATGCTCGGTTACATCTGCTTCAAAACTGGAAGTGTAGCCAAAAAGTCGGGCATTGCGCTTGTTTTGTCCAGCCAGTACTCGACTCAGCACCCCATCGTACTCAATAGAATCCTGTCCGTTGAACTGGAATACATCTGTCACGATAGCATTCCGAAAAAGGGCGCCCCAAACCACGTTTTCCCACCGGATCTGGTCGGAAATTCGCCAGGTAAGGTTGAAATCAAGATTGAATGTTTTTTCAGGCCCTATTTCCGGATTGGGCACAAAAACGCTGCCAGGCTGTGAATCGAATACCTTAGCCAGATCATCCACGTTCGGCATTCGAAATCCGGTAGCCGCGCTCATGGCGAAACGCCAGTTTCCAGAACCATTCCAGGCAGCACCGAGGCTGCCAGACATCAACGGACTGCTTTGCGTTACGTTATCATAAGGAAACGGGAAAAAGTCACGACTCAAAAATTTCGCTTTCAGGCTCGAAAAACCGCCGCGTATTCCCTCGCTGAACACCCATGCTCCTTTATTCCAGCGATGGGTGGCATACAAGGCAGTATTGAGCATTTGACTTCCGCCATCAGGGTATCGGGTACTTTGAGGGCTCGATTCCAAAGTGTTCACGTTGAAGCGGTTGGCTTTTGAAGATACCTCATTGTGCTGGATATCCAGGCCAATATGTAAGCGTTGTCCGGCTCCCCATGCTCTTGCTCCATCGGCGATCAGCCCTATAACCTGCACATTCTCGATACGGTCAATACGGCTTTCTGACTCAAAATTGCGGTTGTGCCGGCTTTCTTCAACATTCTGAAAACTAGCCGTGGCCCGGAACCCGGCGTTGAAAAAACCGGCTTCGGTCATTGTCAGGGTATAGGCAGTCATACTTCGTTTTTGTGGGCCATAATACCATTCAGCAGCGTTCAAGCCCGTATCTTTTGGATCGGTGAGCCGGTCGTAACGGGGTATGTTTGAAGAATTGCTGAATTGGATATTCAGCGTGTGCCGGATGTTGTCGTTCTGTTGGAAGACAATTTTTTCCAACAGATCATACTGGGAGTAACCACTAAATTTTTGAAGATAAGGGTCAGTATTGTTCACAAGCGAGTCCCTTCCATTAAAGCGTTCGACGTAGTAAAGCCGCTTGCCAAAAGACCCCTCAGGACCCGGATTTTTACCCATCCGCAAATCGCCGAAATCGCTGAAGGTCACGGAAGTAAAAGCGGCCAGTTTTTTCCCGCCAAGGCTGAAGTCAACATGGCCCGTTTTTTCTTCATTGACCGAACCATACCGCACAAATGCACTGCCGGTCGTTTTTAAGCCTTCATCTGAAAAGGAAGGGTTTTTGGTAAAAAAACAGATCGCGCCGCCTAATGCATCCGTCCCATAAACAGTAGAAGCAGGACCAAAGATCACTTCAGCCCGTTCGAGCGCAGCATTATCAAGGGTAATTGCATTTTGCAAATGGCCAGAACGATAAATGGCGTTGTTCATACGTACTCCGTCCACTACCAGCAAAATACGACTGGCCTCAAAGCCCCGCAACACTGGGCTGCCACCACCCTGCTGACTTTTTTGTACAAAGACTGCTCCTGAATTTTGAAGCAAATCTGCGGTGGACTGCGCATTGATTCGCTCAATATCCACCCGGCGAAGCACGCGGACATCCTGTGCCACGGCCGTGCGACTTTGGCTGGTTCCAACCGCGGAAATCACCGTTTCGTCCAGTACAACTGCCTTTTGGGTGCTGTCGGGCTCCGTTTTTTGGGCAATTAAGAGAAAACTAAAAAAGATGAATATGGCGGTAAAGTAGATTGGCTTTTTCATGGAATAATATTTAGCCCGCGTGGAATAAACCAGCGCAAGACAGTTAGGCTTGCCGAGCTTGAAAGTTCGGAAGGAGCGTTTGAAAGTGTGGCACACCTAAACCAACGTATTGAAAATCAATGTGGTAGTCAAGGTGTGCCACACATTTCTGAGCACTCCCTTTTGTAAGTGTTGCAGGGGTTGCCGGAGGGATAACTTCGCATACCATGCGAATTTCATACTGAGTGTAGCGAAGAACCAGGAACCGGATTATGGTGGCTTTTATGCCTTCAGGTTCTGTGTTATACTCAGCATATCACACGCTTCTGTTGTCTCGAAGTAGTATGGATTTGGGCGCCCCCCCTTATGCCTCAGGAGGAGGGACAAAAACACCCGGCGCAGACTGGGCAACAAAAAAAAGTGATGAAAAAATCTGCGCTTGAAAATTAGGAGCCAGGCTTGAAAGATCAAGCGGGTTTTCAGGCATAAGGAAAGCCGATCCAAGCCATTGGGCCAGCCACAGGGCCACGGGTTTTTGGCAAAAATTGGAACTGTCTTCAGACTTGAATACCTGCCCCAACGCAGTTAAAAGAGCCTCTTCGTGTTGGTCGTGGTAAAGCACTACGCGCAGCGAATCGTCTGTTTCTGACAAAATCCGAAAGTCAAAAAGTTGTCCGTTTACAAGGATTTCTTTCTTTCCGACTTTTGATTTTTCAATAAAATTTTTGTGGAAAATCATTTCCCGCACAGTACTTCCGCCTTGTGCGAGCGTTTGGTGTGCCTCGATCTTCGTTATTAGTAGCATTCCCTGCCAAGCCAAAAGCCATCCCACGGATTGGAATGCGATCAGTACCGTAAGCAGTACTGTGGGTATTATTGGTCGTTGTTGGCAAGGGGCAGACATAGCAATTGTTGTGCGAAAGTACGGTAACTTATGGTTCAAACATGATACTGCTGCTTATAATATTGTTGGTATTCTCCGGAAGACACACGCAGGAGCCACTCCTCGTTTTCCAGGTACCATTTTGCAGTTTCCCGGAAGCCTTCCTCAGAACGGATAGAAGCTTGCCAGTCAAGCTCTCTCATTAATTTGGAAGCGTCAATGGCATAGCGACGGTCGTGACCAGGGCGGTCTTTTACAAAGGTGATGAGTTGGCGCGAGGAACCAGGTTCCCGACCCAGTAGATCGTCCATAATATCGCAGAGGGCTTCTACAAGATCTATGTTTTTCCATTCGTTATTGCCGCCTATGTTGTAGGTCTCGCCGATTCGGCCATTATGAAAGATAGTATCTATGGCCGAGGCATGGTCTTTCACCCAAAGCCAATCGCGGGTATATTTTCCATCGCCGTAAACCGGAAGTGGTTTTTCTTCCTTTATATTCTTGATTACCAGCGGTATAAGTTTTTCTGGAAAATGGTTCGGACCATAGTTGTTGCTACAGTTAGAAAGCACCACCGGCAGTCCGAAAGTGTGGTAATAAGCCCGAACAAAATGGTCGCTTGCAGCTTTGGAGGCGGAATAAGGTGAACGCGGGTCGTATCGGGTTTCTTCTGTAAAATATCCCTCGTCTCCTAAGGAACCGTACACCTCATCAGTGCTGACGTGATAAAAACGTTTGCCCTCAAGGTCGTTCGCCCATAGATTTCGAAGGGCGTTGAGCAGATTCACAGTGCCTATTACATTGGTTTCAACAAAGGCCATCGGGTTGGAAATGGAGCGATCTACATGACTTTCAGCGGCGAGGTGGATGACACCATCCGGACCATGTTTTTCAAAAATATCTTTCAGTTGCGCCGGGTCAGTGATATCCCCTTTTTCAAAAACGTAATTGGGCAGATGCTCCACATCGCGCAGGTTTTCGAGGTTGCCAGCATAGGTAAGCGCATCGAGGTTGACAATTGTATAGTTGGGGTATTTCTGCACAAAATGACGGACAAGGTGGGAGCCGATGAAGCCGGCTCCGCCAGTAATAAGGATGGTTTTGTTCTTTGACATTGGAAGCTTGCTTGCCATATTAATTAGCACATGGAATTCTGAACTATTAAACGAAATAAGGAATGCACTCGGCGATCCGATAAAGAAATTGCTTTATTTCTGGCTCGCTTCATACAAAAAGTCCTTCTCTTCCTGACTTAAACTCTCATATCCCTGCGCTTTAATTTTTTCCAGGATTTTATCCAGTTTTTCCTGAAAAGAACCATCACGCGAGCTATCTGATCTGCTACTGCCTTTAGCCCCTCCAAAAGTGGCACGCATGGGTGGAGATTTTTTTGGACGTGGGAATTTTGCGCCAGGTCTGGAAGAAAAAAGCCCACTTAGCCAGTCCAAAAAATTGTTTATCGGTACGGCCCAGTCGCGCCCATCCCTGAGTTGGTAAACGAAGAAACAGCCCATCGCAAAACCCGCAATATGCGCTGCATGGCCCCCTGCAGGGTACGTTCCCGCAATTGCCACGATATCGAGCAAAACAAGCACCAAAACGACATATTTCACCTTTACCGAGCCCAAAAAAAGCAGATGTACCCGGTAGTCGGGAGCCAGGATAAGCGCGGCTCCGCCCAAGGCCATTACTGCCGCAGACGCGCCCAAAGCATAAGCCCCCACATCGAGGAAAAACTGGGCCGTAACCACAAAGGTCAATGCCCCGGCTAAGCCTCCAAGCAAGTAGATCGGCAAAGTTCGGCGATCGCCAATGAGGTCGTTGACAATTCTGCCAAACATCAGTAAAGCAACCATATTGCTGAACAAATGCCAAAAACTATCGTGCAATAACATGTGCGTGAAGATGCCCCAAATGCGCCAGGGCAAAACACCAAGGTCGGCTTGCAAGCACAAAAAGATCAGGGCGTCATCGTACAAAATCTCCAGATTTTCCGGATTGCGCAGGGTATAGATTCTTAGCGCCAGGTAAATCAATTTCATAGCCACAAATACCGAAAAGTTGATCACCAAAAGCTTGGTCACCATGTTCCCTGCGCGAAGGGAATATTTAAGGTCGTCCCAGATTGATTTGAATAGTGACATGATTTGTTAATGTGGCAAATGGGTTTAATGTGACATTATTTAAACCTGAATTTAGTCCAGTAGCCAATGAGTAAAAATCCAGTAATGGCTCCGCCCAGGTGCGCATAATGTGCTATGCCCGTGGCCGTGCCGCTAATGCCGAATACCAATTCTGCTGCTGCCATTATTGGCACAAAATACTTTGCACGCATGGCAATGGGGGGAAACAACAAACGAATTTCCATATTGGGAAAATGTAATGCAAATGCCACCATAATACCAAAGACCGCCCCTGAAGCCCCTAGCATTGCACCATTAAACGTAGTAGGGTCGATACCCATATTTTCCAGTTCCCACCATTGTATTCCCACATGCATTGCCCAGGCGCCCAGGCCACAACTGAGGTAGTAAAATAAAAACCGTTGCGGCCCCCACACCATTTCCACCATGCTGCCAAACCAGTAAATGCCCAGCATGTTGAACAACAAGTGCATCAAACCTCCATGCATAAACATGTGCGTCGCTATTTGATACGGCTCAAAATGGGTCGAACCGGGCAAAAACGATGCAAGTGCCATCCTGCCAAGTGATTCGTAATCATACGCATCACGATTGAAGGTTCCATCTCCGAGCAGTAAATACGTTCCGATGTAAACCACTATGTTGATCAGGATCAACTGGCCGGCTACACCGCGAAAGGGTATGTTGAAAAATGAATTGGACATATGGTTAACTAAATTGTTTTTGGAGTTCTTCCAGGTCAAACTGAATGAAGCATTTGCGCCCCGATGGGCTGTTGTAGGGTACCGAACAGGCAAAAAGGCGATCCACCAGATCCTGCATTGCCTGCGGATCAAGCATCTGTCCCCGGCGCATCGCTGCGTTTCGAGCCATAGATCTGGCCAGGTTGTCACGAGTGCCGAGCTGGAGTTCAAGGTTTCCCTTGTATTGGGCCAGCACTTTTTCAAGCAACATTTCTTCTGATATCCCAACGCCAATATCTGTCGGCGAACCATGGATCGCAAAGGTATTGCCCCCAAACTCGGCAATTTCAAAACCCAGCAGATTCACTTCCTCCAGAATGTCGCGAAGCAGGGTTGCATCGGCAGCGGAGAGTTCGATCGTTTTTGGAAAAAGCGCTTTTTGCGTAGCGATCGGTTGGTTTTTCAAAGCCGACAAATATCGTTCGTAAAGGACGCGCTCGCTGGCGGCCTGTTGGTCAATGAGTAAAAAACCTGATTTCAGATGGCTCACAATGTATTGACCATGAATCTGGTACGGCGCTCGTTGCCCTTTGGAAAAAGATTCCGAATTGTCGTCCA
>JBJXGO010000044.1:0-4050 GCA_046160345.1 Saprospiraceae bacterium | reverse complement strand
GAAGAGAATTGTCGAAATAATTTTCCAAAAACTAGTCCCGGAACGGAGTTCCGGGGTACTTACCCTGACGGCTATGGCCTTTTGACCAAGCGCTCATATTTCGAGATGTAAAACCAAGTTAATGTGTTGATTATCTGTCTTTTAAATCTGTGCGGTAAAGCACTTTTTCAAAAGACAGGAGCGCGGCGCTGGGCCTGGGAATTTTGGTTATGGGGAAGGAAGACCTGACGAGGCGGAATGAAAAAAGCTCGAAACTTCCTATTTTTGCCAACAAACAAGTCAAGTCAACATTACCCCGATCATTGTTCAACAAACCATTGCCCACACGGAATTCAGTAATTACCTGTTTTGGGACGTTGATAGAACCAAACATAGATTTTGACAACGCAAAGCCTGGGTCATTGACCGCGTGTTGTCGCTCGGAATGTTGTCTGATTGGAACAGGATAAAGGCGTTCTACGGTAACTTGGGATACCGGGAAGAAGCGAATGAAGAGATTATTTTTTCTAAAAACAATCTCAACGTATGCAATTCGAGACACTTCTGTAATCATCCCTACCAGATCATTTCATTCAATAACTTCCTTTTATGCGAAACACCCTATTTCTATTGCTCCTTTCCATTCCCTTTTTTCTCAATGCTCAAACGATCCCCGTACGCAACGTCACCATTTTCAAATCCGGCAAAGCGATGGTGGAACGCAGCGGCAAACTTCCTGTCGAAAACCGGCGCTACATCACCCGCTCACTCCCACCCGCACTTTTCGGCACCTACTGGGCCGCTTCTGCCTCCGGAGAATTGACCCGGGTATTTACAACCCTGGACAGCCTCGAAACCTCCGATCCGAAAGCCTCCCCCATCGACATGATGGAAAAAAATAAAAATCAAGTGATACGGATTTGGATTCACGCCATGAACAATCAGCCCCTGGAACAGGAGGAAGGCACGTTTGTTCGCCGACTCTCCAAGCCAGCACAATACGTTCAGGGCTCTTCTTTTTTATTCAAAACTACCGACGGTCGCTTCCTATACCTCCAGGAAAGCACGATCAACCGTATTGCGTTTAAAAACGAACCGGCCATTGCCGGCATAAAAAAAGCTTCTCCTCGGCTGGAATTGAACTTTAAGTCCGACAAAAATGAACAGGATATAGATCTCATGTACCTGAGCGATAGCATCGGCTGGACACCTATATATCGGCTTGAACTGAAAGGCGACACCAAAGCCAACCTATCGCTACGTGCTGAAATTGCAAACGATTCGGAAGACCTGGATGATGCGGAATTGCGCTTGGCGGTGGGCATTCCAAATTTCCAGTTTGCCGATCAGAAATCATTGCTGTTCAACTTCCATCTATTCGAAAATCAGCTCTACAATCGAAACCACAGGGAGTATTTTTCCAATGCGCTCAGGTCACAAACCTCAGGTGGGAATACGCTGGAAGAAGTCAACATTCAAGGAGAGCCTCTCGATGGTGAACAGGGTGGTACCTCAAGCGCCGAAGACTTTTTCTTCTATTCCGTACGTCCAGGTAATTTTCCGAAATCCAGTCGATTCCAGGTACCCATACTGGAAGAAGTGGTGGATACAAAGCATTATTTCGACTGCACACTGATCAAAGCCACGCCCCAACTGCTCCAAAACTATACCTCCTATCAATCCTACAGCGACCAGCGAAAGCCTGACAATGCCTATCGGGTGGAACACTACGTGGAGTTCAAAAATAAAAGCAAACAACCTTGGACGACTGGCGCCGCGAACCTCCTGTCGGAAAACAAAAACGGCTTACAGCCTGTCAGCCAAAGTATGTTGCCTTATACTGCCCCCGGGGCCAAGTGCAAGGTCATGGTTGCCCAGGCGCCCGATATCAAAGTGAAACACGTGGAAGCCGTCAAAGAACGCCGCGAAAATGCCATCGAGTTTTTTCTTCGTCAATACGATGTGGCCAAAGTGGAAGGAAAGGTTTCGGTCTGCAACTACAAATCCGAACCCGCTACGATCAGAATTCACCGCAGCATCATAGGTAAACCGCTCAGCTCTGAGCAGGATTGGAAAAAACAGCAAGAAAACGCCTACCTATGGGTCAATTCCTCTTTTGAAGTAGAATGGGAAATTACACTTAATCCGGGCGAAGAACTGAGTTGGAAATATGATTATGAGGTTTTAGTGGATTGGTGAAGATAAGGTGAATGAAGTTGGCGGTCAGTGGCGAAACCTTCCGGATTGTTTTCCAGCCTGGGATGCTGTTTATTACTAATTCTGAACACCCTCTACTTATCTGCCTCACTCCTTTACGATCCGTAAAGCCATTTTCCCTTTCCCGTTACTAAGATCTAAAATATACATCCCGGCAGACAGCGAGGAACTTAACATGATTTTGTCTTTATACACGCCAGCTTGACGAAACTGATTTGAATAGAATGTTTGCACCAAATGCCCCTGAATATTGAGAAGGCGAAGCGATAAGTTTTCGTTTTTAGTGAGTGTGAAACTTAATTCAGCTTCTGACACAATAGGATTAGGATAAATTAGTAAAGAACTGTTTTCGGAAGTGAATTCAGCTATACCCATATTAAAATCCGTCAAATATCTGGCAAGCACAAAATCCCAGTTGGATGAACTATAAAACGCGTCACCTGCTACTACAATTTTACCATCGGTTTGTAAACATAATCCTTTTAAATCACCAGTACCGTTTGCGATTTGAGTAGTAATTATTCCGTTGTTGCCGAAAGCGCTATCTATAATTCCATTAGAATTGTATTGTGCTATTGCAAATACTATAGATGTGTCGTAACTTGAAGAACCTGCTGCTACAATTCTGCCGTCTGGCCAAAGTGCTATTGAGCGTATTACATCACTTGAATGAATATCTATCACGGTACTACCGTTAATTCCAAAACTACTATCTATTGAGCCATCGGTATTGTAGCGAACTAAACCAAAATCTGATTTCAAATATGCACCAAATCTTCCTCCTACAACTATCTTCCCATCGTTTTGAATGGCTAAAGACCATGCTTCACTTCCCTGATCGTTTAATGTTGTTGTAATTTTTCCGTCCGAATCAAAAGTAACATCAAGCGAGCCATCTGCATTATATCGCGCTAAACTGAAACTGGGTATTCCGTTCAAGTATGAATATCCGGCAGCAACAATTTTGCCATCTGTTTGTAACGCTATTGAAGTGATTCCATCAGGCTCGTTAGTGAACGGGGTAATTTGTATTCCGGCTATACCAAAAGAGGCATCCAGTTGCCCGTTAGTAGTATATCGAGCCAATGCAAAATTTTGAAATTGATTATTCCCAGTATAGCCCCCCACGACTATCTTGCCGTCTGGTTGTAAAGCTACGGAACGAGGCGCCTCCTCAACCCCGCTAATTATCGTGATCACTTTGCCATTTGTCCCAAAACTACCATCCAAACTTCCGACTGAATTATACCTTGCTAAAAGAAAACCGTCATTTTGATTTGACCCGGAATACCCAACAGCAATTATTTTACCGTCTGGTTGAATAGCTATTGATCGAATAACTGACCAACCTCCAACAGAAGTTGTTACGATACCATCATTATTAAAAGTTGTATCGAGCATACCGTCAGCGTTACATCTTGCTATAGCAAAATTTTTAGCAGAACCAGTCCAGGTATTTCCTGCAACTACAATTTTTCCATCTGTTTGTAAAGCCACTGCATATGCCTTGTCTGTGGAGTTGCTATTTTGACCCATTGTGATAGATAAGATTCCGTCATTGTGGAAAAATGGATCAAGATTTCCTGACTGTGCGAATAAACTTGAGTATTGCACAAGGATCTGAGCTAAAAAAAGAAGAAAATGTTTTTTCATAGTTCTAAAAGAATGTTGCATAAAACCTCCCGCCGTGCGTGGTGTTTTTCCGCCGTGCGTGGTTTTTTTACCTACGGTATGCACACTTTTTCTTGTGAAAATCAAGCATTTAGATAGATCAGTTCTTTACAAACTTCCTAACTATAGTTCATCGTGAGTTGTCTTCCTGACGGGATCTGTCCGCATCAAGTGCGCTTTGCC
>JBJXGO010000043.1:0-7159 GCA_046160345.1 Saprospiraceae bacterium | reverse complement strand
GTCTTTTTTGCCTTTATCGGGTTTGATGCAGTTTCTACCGCTGCCCAGGAGGCAAAAAGACCAGAACGCGATATGCCCATCGGTATTTTGGGTTCGCTGGCAGTTTGTACGGTGCTTTACATACTATTTTCTTACGTACTTACGGGCGTAGCAAATTGGACAGAATTTGCCACTGCAGGAAAAGAGGCCTCCGTGACCTACGCGATTGAAAACCACATGCCTGGGTATGAATGGCTTGCCACTGCGGTCAAAATTGCTATCCTGGCAGGTTTCTCCTCGGTGATCCTGGTCATGTTGATGGGACAAAGCCGGGTGTTTTACTCTATGGCGAACGACGGTCTTATCCCGAAGGTGTTCTCAGAACTGCATCCGAAGTTCCGCACCCCTTACAAATCAAATATGCTGCTTTTCCTTTTTGTGGGAGCATTTGCAGCTTTTGTACCGGGCAGCATGGCCGGCGACCTTACTTCTTTCGGCACCTTGCTCGCCTTTGTGCTGGTGAGTATCGGGGTATTGTTCATGCGCCGTGCCAATCCAGACCAACATCGCCCTTTCCGTACCCCTTTGGTGCCTTTGGTGCCCATACTCGGGGCGCTCATTTGTCTGGGCATGATCGTTGCCATCGATCCTTTCACGCTCAAGGCGGCATTCGCCTGGATGGTATTGGGCCTTTTGGTATATTTTGGTTATAGTCAGCGCAATAGCAAACTGCAAGGATAATAGGCATGCAGTAAAAATGTTGATAGAAGTATTTACGCCGCGCCTGCTTTCGGCTGGCGCGGCGTAAGTGTTTTTTTAATGGTTATCTCCCCTCAATCACTCACTACCACTACTAAATGATTGTTTCTGCAATAGTCGCCGTGGCAAAAGACAACGTAATTGGAAAAGACAACCAGATTCCGTGGTATTTGCCTGCGGACTTGTCGTATTTCAAAAAGACAACCATTGGCCATCACCTGATCATGGGCCGAAATTGTTATCAAAGTATTGGCCGCCCCCTACCTAAAAGGGTAAATATCGTTGTGACCCGTGACCCGTTTTTTACAGCCGATGGAGTGTTGGTGGCACATTCGGTGGAAGAAGCCCTCGGGATGGCATTTGACGGCGACGAATCCGAGGTGTTTATCATTGGTGGGGGTGAAATTTACAGGGAGACGGCGGATCTTTGGGACCGGGTTTATCTTACAGAAGTGGAATTAGAGGTGCAAGGAGATGTTTATTTCCCGGAAACAAAATTTGATGAATGGGAAGAAACCTGGAAAGAAGCACATATGCCAGATGAGAAGAACGAATGGGCTTACACGTTCCGAATTTTGGATCGAAAAACCGAAGGCTAAGCCCGCAAAATAAATTAGTCGAAATACTTTGGATAAAAAACCTATTTTTTTTTATACTTTTGCACCCGAATTTCGCGGATCAGGTTGTGGTATCAGGGTATCGAGACATTGATTTTTTCGCTAATTGAAGGTGTTTTTCGCACATTTTCCAGACAAAATAGATCAATATCCAGATACCTCAAAACCGCCGCAGGTTTTTCTCGAACTCCGATTTCGTTATTAATCGTGCTTTACACACACCTATTCAAGTCTGGTTTTTTGACACATGGAAAAGAAGCGACTGCTCCTTATCACGCAAGAACTCGCGCCCTACACGGAGGGTACCGACATTTCTGAACTCGTAGGGAAACTTCCCAAATTTTTTGCCGATCAAGATTATGAACTCCGCATACTTATGCCGCGCTTTGGCGTGGTTAACGAGCGCCGACACCGCTTACACGAGGTGGTACGGCTTAGCGGCATGAATATCATTGTGGACGACGATGATTACCCTCTGCTTATTAAAGTGGCATCGCTACCTGGTTCCAGATTGCAGGTCTATTTCCTTGATAACGAGGAGTTTTTCAAACGTAAAATGGTGTTTGAGGATGAAAAGGGCAAGCCCTTTGAGGACAATGCCGACCGTGCAGCCTTCTTTTGCAAAGGCGCTATTGAAACCGTAAAAAAATTCGGCTGGCCACCAGATTATGTGATGTGCCAGGGTTGGATGACCAGCCTGCTGCCGCTTTACCTCCGGACCGCATACAAAACAGAGCCGATTTTTGCCCACTCGCAAATAATTTACGGGGCCTACGACACTCCCCGCGAGCGCGAAGGCGGAGAGCGTTTTTTCCAAAAAGCTGCCATCAACAACCTCACAAAAAAACACCTGGAACCTTTCCGGGATGGCGATGGCGTTTCAATGCACAAGGGTGCGGCACATTATGCCGACGCTGTGATCATCGGCAGCGAATCGCTTAACAAAAGCGTTCCGCATTTGTCCTTATACAGCGACAAACCTGTGCTCCCATGGCAACCTGCCGAGGAAGCACTTCCCGGCTACCTCGATTTTTTTAAATCCTTAACCGAAGGAGTAGCGGTATAAACGGGCAGAATCTGCTTATTGTTGGATTTGGGTATTCGCTTGTCGAGATTTGCTTACTCGAATCCCCGAATTCCCAAATCCACAATTCCACACTCATACATGACCTTAAACATGAAACAAAAACTCCCGGTGCTCGTCGGCATCCTTTTGGCCGCCCTGGCATCCTGGGTCGGTTGTAAAAAACCAAGTTCCTTGGGTGCCGATTTGCTTGGCAATGAGTTCTCTGAATATGTATTTACGGATACCGTCCAGCTTCGCTGTACCATCGAACGCGAAGACAGTTCCCTGACCTCTGACCGCAGTTCTACTGCAGAGTATTTCCTGTGCGGAGAATTGAATGACCCCGAATTTGGAAAATCATCTTCCGATATTTACGCATTGTTGTTGGGCGAAACGCTTAACCCTAATTTTGACACGGCTTCACAGATATTCGACAGCATAGTTCTTTACTTGAGGTATGCTTCTGCGGGCTTTTACGGCGATACGTTGCAGCCACAATCCCTGCGCGTGCTTCGCGTAGCCGAGGGACATTACATTCAGGATGAAAAAGATTACTATTCGAATGAAATTGTCCCAACCAATGATATGGACGAACTGGGGCGGATTGACAACTTCATTCCTAAACCGACTCGAATTGACAGCCTTTTTGAAGGAATCAAAGGCTCCTTTTTGAGGATTGTGCTAAAGCCGGAATTCGGGCGGGAGATTTTCAGCCTCGACAGTGCCTCATTTTCCGTTGATTCGTTCTTTTTCAAAAAACTGCGTGGATTGAAAATAGTGTCCTCTTCGGCTTCGGCTTCCCCAGGCCTAATGATGGCCTTTGACCTGAACGACAATTCGCTGAGCAGGATGAGGGTTTTTTATCATCAAAAAGCAGACTCTACAGCCAAGAATTTTGACTTCCAATTTGAGGGAGCGAACAAATTCACCCATTTTGAACACAACCATTCCGGAAGCCCGGCCGGTCAATTGATTGGCAAGGAATATGCCGACGAAAAAATTTATGTTCAGGGGATGCATGGACTGCGGGTAAAAATAGAATTTCCATATGCACATTTCTTAGATAATATCGCAGTAAATCAAGCCCAGTTGGTGCTTACCTCTGCAGACAATAGTGCTTCGCTCAGCCCCGCCAGCCAATTGTTTTTTACCCAGTTGCAAGGCGATACTGTTTTCGCGCTCACCAGCGATGTGTTGTTTTCTTTTGGCAGTAACCTGACAGGCGGTTTTTTCAATTTTGGAGGAAGCCCTAAAAAAGTGCTTGACAATGGCACCCTTGTGACTCGTTACCGACTGACACTCAGCGAATTGTTCCAGCATTTTGTAGACGACGACAATAGTGTCAGCACTAAAAACCGAACCGTTTATATGGGGGTTTACCCCAGAAGCCGAACGGCAGCGCGCGCCCTTTTGTACGGCCCTAAAAGTATTGAATTCCCTGCCAAATTAGAATTGACCTACACCAAAGTAAAGTGAAGCACGGTTGATGCGAAAAATGATCCGAAAACAAATGCTTTATCGCAATAACATGCTGCTACTTTATCACTTCATTTATTGATATTATGTGTGGAATTGTTGGTTATATCGGCCCAAAAAAGGCCTATCCGATTCTGATAAAAGGTCTTACCAGGTTAGAATACCGAGGATATGACAGTGCCGGCATTGCCCTGCAAAACGGTTCGCTGCGGGTTTTCAAAAAGAAAGGAAAAGTGGCGGATCTTGAAGATTTTGTAAAAGGCAAGGACACCGGAGGGCATATAGGCATGGGCCACACCCGTTGGGCTACCCACGGCAAACCCGACGATACCAATGCCCACCCGCACGCCAGCAGCAGCGGCAGGCTTATGCTCATCCACAACGGCATCATTGAAAACTATTCGGTATTAAAAAGTGCGCTGCTCCGTCACGGTTACGACTTTAAAAGCGAGACGGATACGGAGGTGCTTGTAAACCTCATCGAAGAGGTTCAAAAACAGGAAAACCTTCCGCTAGAAGAGGCTGTGCGCCAAGCACTTACCCAAATACATGGCGCATATGCCATAGTGGTTATGGACCGTGATGACCCCAACAAAATAGTGGCAGCGCGCCGGTCAAGCCCTTTGGTTATCGGTATAGGGAAAGGAGAATTTTTAATCGGCTCTGATGCCACTCCGCTTGTTGAACACACCAAAAACGTAGTCTATCTGGAGGATGAGCAAGTAGCAACCTGTGTGCTTGGCCAGGAATTGAGCATAAAAAATCTGCGCAATGAAGTGGCCACGCATACTGTGCACCAAATTGAGATCGAAATTGAGCAGTTGGAAAAAGGCGGCTATGATCATTTCATGCTCAAGGAAATTTTTGAGCAACCTACCACCATCGCCGAATGTATGCGTGGCCGTATGAACGCCGAAGAAGGATGGGTAAGGCTTGGTGGTATGGACGAGCACCTCAAACGCCTGGTGAACGCCGAGCGCATGATAATTTTAGGCTGTGGAACTTCCTGGCATGCCGGGATGATTGCCGAATATTTGATCGAAGACCTGGCTCGCTTGCCCGTAGAGGTGGAATATGCTTCGGAATTTCGTTACCGCAATCCAGTGGTACGAGAAAAAGACGTTGTGCTGGCCATCAGTCAGTCCGGTGAAACTGCTGATACTTTTGCGGCCCTGGAAATGGCAAAACAAGGTGGCGCGCTCACCTACGGAATTGTAAATGTGGTAGGTTCTTCCATTGCCAGACTTACCCACAGCGGTTCTTATATCCATGTAGGGCCTGAAATAGGTGTAGCTTCCACCAAGGCATTTACCGGGCAGGTCACCATGCTCAGCATGATGGCCTTGATTTTAGGTTACGAACGAGGCTTTCTGCCAAAATCACAGTACCAGAAACTGGTACATGAACTATCTCTGATCCCTCAAAAAGCCGATGATTTACTCCAGAAATGCCAAAAACAAGTAGAGTACATCGCAGGCGAGTTCAAAAATGCCTCTAATGCCCTTTATCTTGGGCGGGGTTATAATTTTCCCGTTGCGCTTGAAGGAGCTTTGAAACTCAAGGAAATCAGCTATATACATGCCGAAGGCTATCCGGCAGCTGAGATGAAGCATGGCCCGATAGCGCTGATAGATGAAAATATGCCCGTTTTCGTAATTGCCACAAACAAAAGCGCTTACGATAAGGTGGTGAGCAACATTCAAGAGGTAAAAGCCAGAAAAGGGGTAGTAGTGGCCGTGGTGACCGAAGGCGATGAGATCATCAAAAAACTTGCGGACCACACCATTGAGATCCCTGAAACGGAAGAACCTTTCACGCCATTACTTTCTGTTATACCTTTGCAATTGCTCGCATATTATATTGCTGTCATGAGAAATTGTGATGTAGACCAACCCAGGAACCTGGCAAAGTCTGTGACAGTGGAATAAACCCAATCCCCCATCGATCCAATGCCCATTTATTAAATTATGAACAACCTAGATATAGAATACAATACCGAACGTCCGGATATTCAATTCCCGGAATATGGCCGTTCAATTCAGGAAATGATTTTGCATGCCAAGTCGATCGAATCACCTCAAAAGCGGCAAAAAACCGTCGAATCTATCATCGGTTTGATGATTCAACTTGGCCCGCAAGGCAACCGTAATATGGACGATTACCGTGAAAAACTTTGGAATCATGTTTTCGCATTAACCAATTACGAACTGGAGGTCAACGTCCCTTCGGGTATTGTTATCAGGCGGGAAGAGGATCGGGCTATGCCCCAACCACTTGGCTATCCCACCACCGCTTCCAGAATGCGGCATTATGGAAATAGTGTCCATGCCCTGATTCAAAAAGCCATCGACATGCCAGATGGCCCCAAAAAAGAAGGTTTTGTGGAGGTTATTGCCTCCTATATGAAACTCGCCTACAAAACCTGGAATAAAGAGCACTATGTCAGCGACGATATTGTAAAAGAGGACCTTGAGATCCTATCGAACGGACAATTGGCCTTGCACGAAGGACACGATTCGCTTGACAAACTGGCTGCGGGCGCCGGAAAATTGGAGAACAGAAACCGAACAAACATCGGCGGTGGAAACGAAAGGGGAGGTAGAAGGCGGGGCGGCCGCAACCGTAACAGCGGTGGCGGTAATGGCGGCAGCGGTAGAAGCAACAACAACAACAATAACAACGCAGGAAGACGAAGAAAACGGTGATTTGATCGCTTAAATGGCCACATTTTCAAGTCAGAAACTATGGGTAAACAAATTATAATCAATGGAATAATAAATATTAATAAAAATATTTGAAATTTTAGGCCCCCTAACACCAGTTTTCCAAAAACATAATTACCTTTGCACTTAATCTGTGTGTGAACACTGGGTTATACTGTATAGTAAGTTAAGCCGAATGGCTCCAAGATAAAGGTTTAAAATGAAGCGTGTTTTGATGACGTCCTTCTCCGAAAACGTTCGGAGGGGGACTTTTTTTTGTCCCTGAGTTTCCCCTATCTTTCCGACCCCATGGCTTTTTCAAGTTACACTTTGCATCCACTGCTCGTTCGCCAAGTTGCGCAAAACCTGCGTGCAATTTTTCAGGACAAGCGTTATGCCGACAAGGTAATCGAGCAAGCTTTGCGCAGTAACCCCAAAGCAGGCAGCCGCGACAGGGCTTTTGTGGCAGAAACGACGTATGAAGTGTTGCGATATTATCGCTTGTACGCCGAGATTTTGGGCCGGGTACCCCAAACAGAATTTGATTATTGGCAACTTAT